>DATFFS010000239.1:0-1238 GCA_035249945.1 Gemmatimonadota bacterium | reverse complement strand
CACAGGTGGCGGCGGTGGAGAAATACTAGGAGGTATATTTTGAGGAGAAGCCGGCTAATAGAATACCGACAATATCATCAATAACAGACAGGGATAATGTGACTGACACAGGTAATAATGAAACCACCCAGCATTACTGATGCATATAGTAATTTTGGCACCGAACAAAGAAAGAATAGATGAGAATCACGAGAACAGGCTCAGTATCGGATGGCAAAAAGGTATGGTATAATGGCTGAAAGCTGGCAGCAATATATCCAGCCCCTACTATTTACTTTATTACAATGTTCTGTACCAGCAACAAGTATCGACTTTTTGTTATTAGCTGAAGCCTGGTAGTTGGGTTTTTGTCCGACAACTTCCTAAACAAGCTCAAACCAATACCGTATTCTACAGATGATAAAAAGGACCTGGTGGGATTGAACCCACGACCTAAGCTCATAAGCAGCTGTTTCTAAGATATACATCCTGTAAGTAAAATGAAGATCAAGTACTAGTTTCAGAAAATTCCCGGTAAGGATCATTTGATCCCCTGTGTCATTACCAGATGTCTCTTCTCACTCTTCACTGGAAAAAGCCTCGTCACTAGTACGTGAGCTGAAAGTAAATGCTGAAATACGATGGTTAGCTGTATCAGCCACATACACATTACCACCTTCTTGATCTATAGCAATACCTTCAGGAAACCTCATCCCTATTTCATCGATACCGTATACTCCCCATGTGGATATGAAAGTACCATTGCTGGAGAATACTTGTATTCTGTGGTTATCTGTATCAGCCACATACACATTACCAGATGATGAATCTACAGTAATACCGGCAGGCTGGTTAAAGGCACCATTGCCTGCACCATATCTTCCCCATGTGGATATGAAAGTACCATTGCTGGAGAATACTTGTATTCTATTATTAGCTGTATCAGCCACATACACATTACCACCTTCTTGATCTATAGCAATACCTTCAGGCTGATTAAAGGTACCATTGCCAGCTGCTCCTCCGTACTCTCCCCATATTGATATGAAAGTACCATTGCTGGAGAATACTTGTATTCTGTGGTTATCTGTATCAGCCACATACACATTACCACCTTCTTGATCTATAGCAATACCCTGAGGATGGCTAAAGGTCCCATTTCTTTCTCCATATCTTCCCCATGTGGATATGAAAGTACCATTGCTGGAGAATACTTGTATTCTATTATTAGCTGTATCAGCCACATACACATTACCAGA
>DATFFS010000238.1:0-2272 GCA_035249945.1 Gemmatimonadota bacterium | reverse complement strand
GGCCCACGGCCGCGGTCGCGCTCCTGCTCGGATCGGCTGGGCATGCCGTCGGGTGGCCGGCGGCGCGCGGCGGGGCCGGGCGAGTGGCCGCCTCGCTGGCTGCCCACCTGACCGCTCTCGGCGGAGAGATCCTGACCGGGCGCGAGGTGACGTCGTTGGCGGAGCTGCCGCCGGCCCGCGCCGTGCTCCTCGACGTCACCCCGTGGCAGCTCCTGCGGATCGCCGGGCCGCATCTGTCGCCGCGCTACCGCCGGAAGCTCGCGGCTTTCCGCTATGGTCCGGGCGTCTTCAAGCTCGACCTGGCGCTGGACGGCCCGATCCCCTGGAGTGCGGACGCCTGCGCCCGGGCGGGAACCGTCCACGTCGGCGGAACGCTGCAGGAGATCGCGGCCGCCGAGCGGGACGTTCGCGAGGGCCGGGCGGCCGAGCGGCCGTTCGTCCTGGTGGCGCAGCCAACGCTGTTCGATCCGACCCGCGCTCCCGCGGGCAAGCACGTCGCGTGGGCCTACTGCCACGTGCCCAACGGCTGGACCGGCGACGAAACCGAGGCGATCGAGGCCCGGATCGAGGCGTTCGCGCCGGGTTTCCGGGAGCGGATCCTCGCCCGCTCGGCCCGCGGCCCGCGCGAGATCGAGGCCCACAACGCCAATTGCGTGGGTGGCGACATAGCGGGCGGGCTGATGGACCTGCGACAGTCGTTCGCGCGGCCGCTGTCCCCGGTGGACCCTTACGCCACCGAGCTGCGCGGCGTGTTCCTGTGCTCCGCCTCGACGCCGCCCGGGCCCGGCGTCCACGGGATGTGCGGCTACCATGCGGCCAGAGCCGCGCTGCGGACGATCGAGTAAGGCGCGGACGATGGGATACGAGAAACGGCGCAGGTGTGGAAATCGAATGACGGACGACCGAAAGGCAGGACGGGCGATCCGGCAAGCCGAACCGCCCGCGTCTAAGGTGGGAGCCTGTCGTGGATGGCAGGCAGAATCCGGATCGCTCGTCCCGGTCGGGCTCGGCTGCCCGGATTCCGCGTCAAGCTCGACCCCACTATATCCGTCCCGAAACCTGACTGTCTGTCGGGTAGCGAACAGACCCCGGAAATGGTTACACGGCCTGCGCCTCGCGTTGATTTCGCTGTTCGTGGGGGCGATTCATCTCGCCGCCGCGGCTCCGGCGGAAGCGCAGGGACCGTCGCTGTTCTACGAGTCGGACGGGGAAGGAACGCCGGTCGTGCTGGTCGCGGACTGGGCGCACGACACCGGAAGCTGGTTCCGGGTCCTGCCGCTTCTGCGCGTCGACGGGCGGCGACTTGTCCGCTACGACCTGCGCGGGCAGGGCCGCTCCGAGGTGCCCGCCGACGGCGACTATTCCCTGGCCGCCCACCGCGCCGATCTCCTCCGCCTCCTCGACGGCCTGGAGATCGACCGCGCGCACCTGGCGGGGATCGGGCTCGGCGGATCGGTCGTCCTCGGATTCGCGTTGGAGCACCCCCAGCGCGTGCTTTCCGTGACCGCCATCGAGCCACGCCTCGAATGGACGGACTCCGAGCGCGATTCCTGGTCCCGGCTCCTCGAGGCATGGGAGCGGATCGGGCGCCCGACGCTGGGGGAGTACACGAGCGTGCTCGTCGAACGCTGGCTCGGCACCCAGTTCGCCGTCGGCAACGGCTGGGTCGTCCCGTGGTACGACCTCATGCTGCGGCGGCAGAGAGCGCCCGCCCTGATCGCATCGATGCGGGCCTGGCTGGCGGAGTCCGCCCCGGTTCCCGCGGCCCCCTCCAGGGTGCCGGCGCTGGTGGTCGTGGGGGAGGGAGGAATGACCGCATTCGAAAGGGAATGGCTGGAATCGGCGTTTCCCGGGGCCTGGCGTGAGCGGCTCGAGGACAGCCGGCTCGAGGGCCCGATCGACCAGCCGGAAGAGCTGGCCGCGCGGGTCGCGGAGTTCTGGGCGCGCGCGGTCCCGTGAGTCGACCAGGGCTCTTGACGATCGCCAGCACGCGCGTATTTTCAGGCCGCTTCACAATCCGGACAAAACCGGCGCTCAGGACTCGGCGGCGACAGTCGCCCCGGCCGAGGCGTCTTCGTGTCTGCGTTGACACGAGTAGTCCGGGGATGTATCTTTACGATCCCCCCGAAAAGGGCACGGGATCCGCTCTTTGACAACTGAAGTGTCTGTCCTAAGTAATTGCCGAAAAACCTCTCTCGAGAGGATTTTGGTCAAGCTACTAAGGGCGCACGGTGAATGCCTTGGCTCGAGCAGGCGACGAAGGACGTGGCAA
>DATFFS010000237.1:0-4344 GCA_035249945.1 Gemmatimonadota bacterium | reverse complement strand
CATCTCCCCGCCCCAGGTGCGGAGGCCGGAGTCGGCGAGCGAGACGAGCGTCACGCTGGTCGAGTTCTCGCCGCCCATCCCGAAGGAGCCCGTGAGGGCGAGCTCGTCCAGGCCGTCCCCGTCGAGATCGGGGATCGCGACGAGACCGTGCTCCGGGGCCTCGAAGCCCACGTTCCGGACCAGCGCATCGTCCTGAACAACCGCGATCCCCATTTTCGGGCAACAACGCGGCCAGAGGCTCATCAGGTAGAGGATCGCCTGCTGGGAGACGCCGGCCTCGCTGAACGCCCCCTCGGCGACCGCCATCACCTGAACCTCTTCCTCGTAGCTGGGATCCTGCGCCTGCCAGTGCGCGCGTGCGGCCGCGAAGGCGGCCTGCACCGGAGCGCGCCCCGCCCAGTCGGAGACGTCCGCCGCCTCCTCGAAGACGCGGCCGTCCGCGATCACGATCGTGTCCCCGGCGGCGTCCGTTGCGGCCACCGCGTTCGTGGCGGAGGCGGCATCGTCCGGAGTCTGCGCGTCGGCGCAGCCGATGATCGTGGCGGACAGGATCGCGAGGGCGAAGGGAGTTCGCACGGCCGGCAAGATTGCGACGGGACGCCGGGCGCGCAAGGGACGTAGGGCGCGCAAGCTATGCCGTCCCCAGCCCGCCGCGGAACATGAACCATACCGCGCCGCAGAGGCAGAGTCCCGCCCACAGGTAGTCGAGCTTGATCGGCTCGCGCAGGTAGAAGACCGCGAACGGGACGAACACCGAGAGCGTGATCACCTCCTGCAGGATCTTGAGGTGCGCCACGCTCGCCACCGAATAGCCGATCCGGTTGGCTGGGACCTGGAACAGGTATTCGAGGAGCGCGACGCCCCAGCTGACGAGCGCGGCGATCAGCCAGGGCCGGTGGTTGAGCTCCTTGAGATGCGCGTACCACGCGAACGTCATGAAGACGTTGGACACGACGAGCAGCAGGGCGGTCTTGGCCAGCACGGGCATCGAAGGAGCGTGCCTCCGGTTCGATCGGACGGTGGATTGACGCGAGAGGGGGGACCGGAGCATCGTACGGCAGATGAACGAGCCGCCGGACCCCACCCGGGGACGGGCGGGCGACTTGCCCGCCATCATCAAGATACTCGGCTTCGCGAGCTTCGCGCTGAGCGTGACGCTCGTGCTCCTCGTGCACCATTACCTGACGACGTTCAAGTGTCCGATCCCGCCGCCCTGACGCCGGGTTGACGCGCCTGCCCACGCTCTCCATAGTTCCACGAATCCCTCCATCGGCCCCAACCGCATCCCAGGAGAACCCAGCGTTGAGAACGCTCAGCCGTCTCGCCCTCGCGTCGGCATGTCAGCTCCCCGCGTACTCGCTCCTGTTCGCCCAGTACGACGGTTCCGACGACGCCGCCGGTTGCGCCGCGTGCGGGGCCTGCGGGGCCGGGATCGGGGTGATCCTCTTCGTCTTCCTCGCGATCCTCGCGATCAACGTCGCGATCCTCGTGTGGGTCGCGCGGGACGCCAAGGCACGCGGGATGGACAGCTCGGTGCTGTGGATGATCCTCGTCATGGTCACGGGCCCGATCGGTCTCGTCATCTACCTCTACTCGCGGCCCAAGGGAGTGCTCGTCGCGTGCCCGAGCTGCGGGAACAAGCGCATGGAGGCGAGCGCGCAGTGTCCCCACTGCGGGAACGCCTGAAGCGTCCCGAGACCTGGCTGGCGGCGCTCGCCATGCTGGTCATCGCGGGCGCCCTGGATGCGCAGCGCGCCCCCGCCGACCAGCTCTCTTCGCGGGCGTGGATCGCCGGCGTCCACGCGTACCGGGTGGTCGGCCACCCCCTGCTCGAGGGGCGGATCCAGTGCCGCTACGAGCCGACCTGCTCGGAGTACTCGATCCAGGCGGTCGAGCGCTTCGGGATCCGGCGCGGCCTCGCGATGACGTTCCGGCGGCTCGAGTCGTGCAAGATCGACGTGCCGCTCGGGACCTTCGATCCCGTCCCCGCGAGGCCCGACCCGGTGCCGGAGAGAATCGAGTAGCGGGTGGAGTGGTGCTTCGTCCTGGGCCCGCACCGCTCCGGCACGACGATCGTCTGTAACGCGCTGGCTGCATCGGGCGCGTTCGCCTGCCTCACCGCGGCGGACATCGTCGCCTTCCACGAGCGCAGCGGCGCGTACGGCTCAGGGCGTCACTGCCCGAGCGATGCCGGCTCCACCCGTGCCGCTCTCGCCGCGCTGTCCCGCAAGGGCGAGACGCGGAAGATCGATGCCGTGCGCGTGTCGGAGGAGCTCCCCGAAGAGTACGGGTTTCTCTTTCCGGAGAGGCGATTGACGCCCGAGACGGCGCCGGTGCTCACTTCGGTGTATCGGGACCTGGCCGGGGAGGCCCCCGATGAGGCCCGATATCTCCTCAGGAACCCGTGGGATTTTCCGAACGCGGCCCGGATCCTCGAGCTCTTTCCGGAAGCGACGTTCGTCTTCGTCGTCCGCGATCCCGTCGAGACGATCGACTCTCAGCTCCAGGCGGCCCGGACGCTCCTCGCCGAGCCGTCGGAGTACCACGCGCTCCTCGACCTGCGCTATCGGAGGCTGCTTCGAAGGCGGGGACGGCTCGCGCTATACCGACTCCTGGCGCGGCGGCCGCGCTTCGTCGATCTGCTCACGCGGTCGCTCGCGCGCGACACCCGGCGCTGGACCGAGGCCCTCGAGCGCCTGCCAGCGGATCGCTGGATCGTCACCCGCTACGAAGACCTGCTCGCCGAGCCCGCCCGCGAGCTCCGCCGCCTGTTCACGTTCCTGCGGCTTCCACCGGAGCGGACCGACGCCGTCGCGCGGGAGATCCGGCCGGGAGCGCGGACGCTCCATCCGCAAGTCGTCGCAAGGATCACCGGCATCCGAAGCCGGACGCGGCGGTTCCGGGAGCGATTCGGGTACTGATTCGTCGAACCGATCCCGCAGCCCCTGGCGCGTGACACGATCAGACCTCGAGGAGGTCGCGACCGACGATCAGGTTCCCTGCGAAGTGGGGACGGACGGCGTCGTACCACACCTCGTCCGTCAGGAACGGGTAGCCGCCGGGCACGAAGTGCGAAAGCACCAGCGTCCCGACCCCGGCTTCCGTCGCGAGGCGGCCGACCTGCTCCGTCGTCGTGTGGCTCGCCAGCAGGTGCTCGCGCAACCTCTTCGCATGGGGCGCGCGCGCGATCAGGGACTCGATCGAAGGGACATGCATCACCTCATGGACGAGCACGTCCGCGTCGCGCGCCAGCTCGACGAGCGCCGACGACGGCCGCGTGTCTCCTGATACGACGATCGACCGGTCGGGACAGTCGAACCGATAGGAGTAGGCGTGCGTCATCAGCGGATGATCCACGACGGCCGCCGTGACCCTCACGTTCTCGTCCTCCAGCACCACTCCGGCGCCGCGGATCTCATGCGGCGAGATGAGGGGCTCGAGAGGCGGTAGCCCCTCGTCGACGATCCGCGTGCGGATGTCGACGTCGTTGAGCGCCAGGAACTGCCGCGTCATCTCCGACAGCGGCGGGGGGCCGTAGGTATCGACGCGGCTGGTGAGGTCCGAGGCCCAGCTCAGCAGGAGCAGATTGCCGTAGTCGGCCGCATGGTCGGAATGCAAGTGGGTCAGGAATACGCTCCGGATGGACCGGAGATCGAGCTTGGCCAGCACCATCTGCCGGGCGACTCCGTTCCCGCAGTCGATGACGTAGCTCGCCCCACCTGCGACGATGACCTGCGCAGGCGCCGCGCGGTTGGGCTTCGGCGTGGGTCCACCGGCCGTACCCAGAAGGATGAGGCGCGATGCTCGACGGCCTGCGGGCGAGTCGATGCGTGTCCGGGCGAGGGCCGACAGATCGAGGAAAGGAAGCGCGGAGAGGAGGGCGGCGCCGGCGCGCAGGAACAGCCGACGCGTCAAGCCGCTGCTCACTGCTCCGCCCGCACCTGCTCCCGGATCTTCTCCGGCACGGTAGGGTCGCGTAGGGTGGTCGTGTCGCCGAGCTCCTCGCCGTTCGAGATGTTCTGGAGCAGTCGCCGCATGATCTTGCCGCTGCGGGTCTTCGGCAGGTCGTCGACGATGTGGACGCGCGCGGGGCGCGCGAACTTGCCGATCTCCTCTTCGATCGCGTGCGTGATCTTCCGCTCGATGCCCTCGCGCTCCGCTCCTTCCTTGAGGATCGCGTAGACCTCGGGGACGTGGCCCTTCTCCTCGTCCCGCTTGACCGCCACCGCGGCCTCGGCGACGTCCTCGACCGTCTGGCAGGCGCTCTCGAGCTCCATCGTGCCGAGCCGGTGCCCCGCGACGTTGATCACATCGTCGAGCCGGCCCATGATGCGGAAGTCGCCC
>DATFFS010000236.1:0-2001 GCA_035249945.1 Gemmatimonadota bacterium | reverse complement strand
GGCGGCCGGCGCGCGAACAGGAACGGCACGAGGACGTTCTCGTGCGCGGTCTCGTCGTGGGACAGATGGAACGACTGGAAGACGAAGCCGACCCGTTCGTTGCGATACCGGCTGAGGTCCCTGTCACCGCTGCCGTAGAGGTCCTCGCCGTCGACCAGCACGCTGCCGCCGGTGGGACGGTCGAGCCCGCCGATCGCGTTGAGCAGCGTCGTCTTGCCGGAACCGGAGCGGCCCATGACCACGACCAGCTCACCCGCGCGCATCTCGCAGGAGACGCCATCGAGCGCCCGGATCGTGCGCCCGTCGAGTGCGTAGAGCTTCTCGACGTCCCGGCAGGTGATCTTCATGGCACGCCGCCCGAGGGTTCGGGGCGGCTCTGGCCCTCGGCTCCCGCGCGTCAGCGACCGAGCTGCTGTACCCAGGCAGCGGCGGCGGCGATCTCGGCGTCCGTCAACGTCCCCTTCCAGCCGATCATCGCGGTCCCCGGACTGCCGTGCTCGATCGTGTTGGTGATCGCCTGCAGCGATCCGTCCCCGGTGGTCCAGGCGCCATCGGTCAGATCGGCGGGCGGCGGCTCGAGACCGATGGCCGCGGGGCCGTCGCCGCGGCCGCCGTCGCCGTGACAGGTGGCGCAGTTGGCGGCGAAGACCGCCTGGCCGCTCACCCCCCCGGAATCGCGCGGCGGGGCGTCGGACGGCTCGGATACTGCCGTCGTGTCGGTTCCCGCGGGCCCGTCCTCCCCGGCCGACTCGGGGCCGTCCTGCTCGCCGCCTCCGCAGAACGCTGCCGACAGGACGATCGAGCAGAGGATCAGCGCGTGCAGGAATGGACGCATGCGGTCGCTCCTTCCAAGGGTTGTTTCACGGCCCATCCGCTCAGCGGACGGTAACCTGGTGGCCGAGCGTGAATGCGGCGCCGAACACTCCCAGGCCACCGCTCACGTTGTCGATTCCGCGGAACTTCTGGGCCGCCGACTCGGCTTGGGAGAGCGTGCTGATCGCCGCGCCGAGCGGCTCGTAGAACGTGTTGTACGCGGTGATCTCGACGTCCACCTGCTCGCCGACGGGCCGTCCGACGAACGCCGAGGCGGGAATCGTGAACGCTCCGAGCGAAGCCGCCACGTGCTCCGAGAACACCCCGCCGTCGACCGCCACGTTCACGCGCTCGGCGCCGGACACGCTCCACGTCACGTGCAGCCCTTCGCCCTCGACGACCTCTTCCGGGATCTGGATCGCGAAGTCGGTGGGCACGGCCGTGGTGTCGGACGTCACCCGGATAATGCTCCCGTTCGAGGCCGTGACCTCCGCGTCCAGGACGAACCGCCGGCCGGGATCCACGTTGATGCCCTCGGAGTAGCCGACCCCCGGGACGACCCCGGGGGTGATCTCCGTGCGCAACTCGCGCGAGAACACCGAGCCGTCGAGGTTGACGCGGTCCACCACCGCGACGGCATCGAGCAGGACCTCGCGGTCGCGGTCGAAGAAGAACGCCAGGTATCCCTCGATCGAGTCTTCCGAGGGAAGCGAGCGGTCGCTGCGCGCGATCGCGATGACGAGCATCTCGCGGGGGTTCGTCGGATCGGTGGGTCCGGCTCCGGAGCCTCCGCTGCATCCGGAGGCCACCAGTGCCGCGGTCAGCAGGAGGGCGCGAGGTGTCATCGGGACGGCAATATATCCGGCGGCCGGTCCGATTCCCACCGCGCGAGGACGAGCCCCATCATGCGACCCAGATCCTCGCGCGTCAGGCGGCGCTCGGGCTCGCAGCCGATCGCCCGCGCGTCGACCACCGTGACGCCGGCCGGTGCCATACCCGGACGGTGTACCGCGCAGACGACCGCCGCCGGCACCCCCGCCTCGCGGGCGAGCGCGAGCACGTGCCCGGTCGCCTTGCCGCGCAGGCTCTGGCTGTCGAAGCGCCCCTCCGCGGTCACGACGCCGCCCGCTCCGCGAAACGCGGCCTCGAGGCCGGCGAGCCGCGCGCACCAGTCGGAGCCCGACGCGA
>DATFFS010000235.1:0-1237 GCA_035249945.1 Gemmatimonadota bacterium | reverse complement strand
CCGAGTTTTGGACGGTCAGGCACCGTGATCAGGGCTGTGGGCGGTGGAGAACGCTGGCGCCGTTGGCGATGGCGGGCGTCCTCTGGTGCGGCTGGCCTGGCCGCGGCCCTCAGGCCGGTTCGGGTCGGGTCGCGAACCAGGCGAGGCGGGTCATGTTGGTGACCAGGTTGGCCAGGCCGAGCCTGGTGGTGGCGCGGGCGAGGCCGACCGAGCGGATGAGCAGGCCAAGGCGGCATTTCTGGGCGGCGAAGACGTGCTCGATCGCGACCCGGACCCGCGCCCGGCTGGCGTTGCCGCGGACGATATGCGACGGCATCCGCCGACCACGTGGCTTCGGCCGGTGGAACCGGGGCACCAATCCGCGCCGCGCCAGCAATGCGACATTGGCCGCCGAGCGGTAGGCGGTGTCGGCCCAGACACTGCTCGCGGTATTGGCGGGATCGAGCAGCTTGCTGAGTTGCTGGCCGTCGTGAGCCGCGGCGTCGGTGACAGCGAAGCGGCGGATGAAGCCGTGCCGACGATCGATCTCGAGATGGTTCTTGTAGCCGAACACCGGCACCGCGATCTCGTTGGCGACCCGCGCCTCGGGTTCGCCTCCGCCTGCCGGACGCTTGCGTCCGCGCTTGATCGTCCAGCGGCCGTCACAGTCCATCTGCGCCCGCTTCGCCTTCGACCAAGCCTCCGGCACAACGCCAGCCTTAATCGTCGTCTTCTCGTCCCGGCTGAGCCGGGGCCGGCGCGCCTCGACCACGGTCGCATCGACGATCTGACCGGCCATGGCAAGGTAGCCGGCGGCGCGCAGCACCGCATCGAAGCGTTGGAACAGCCGCGCGATCGCGCCTGCCTTGGTCAGCTGCTCGCGGAACAGCCAGAGGGTCTTGGCGTCCGGCACGGGATCGTGCAGCGCCAGCCCCAAGAAGCGCATGAACGAGAGCCGGTCGCGGATCTGGTACTCGGTCTGATCGTCCGAGAGCGTGTACAGGCTCTGCACCACCAGGATCTTGAACATCAAGACCGCGTCGTACGGCGGCCGGCCGCCCTTCGCCCGGTCCGAGCGGGCGAGCGCCGCGTCCAAGTCCGCCCGGAACAGCTCGAAGTCGACCACGGAGCCCAGCCGCTTGAGCGGATCGCCCGCCGCCGACAACGCCGCATAACGCTCGTCCAGATCGAAGAACCCCGGCTGCCCCGCCATGCGTGCCTCCCTGCCACAACATATGCCAGAGAATCACGTCCAGCC
>DATFFS010000234.1:0-6802 GCA_035249945.1 Gemmatimonadota bacterium | reverse complement strand
CAGGCTTCTTCGGCGGGGGGCCTTCGTGGTCCTGCGCGGCCATCAGCGCTTCAGCCGCTTGCCGGCCTCTTCTATCTCCTCGCCGGCTTCGCGCTTGATGCGGCCGTACTCCTCCTGGAACTCGCCCTCGGCCTCTTCCTCGTCGGCTTCGATCTCGGTCTCCGGGTCATCGGTCCAGTCGCCGGCCTTCCGCTTGACGTCCGCCGCCGCCTGCTTCGCCTTGCCTTCGAGCTCGTCCTTGTTCGGGATGCCCATCGTATCCTCCTCGCATAATTCTCCACGCCTCGCAAGTCTGCGGGGCAGCGAGCCGTCTCGCTTGATCCGAGGATAGGCGGCACGTGCGGGTGGGGCGGTACGGCGGCTGACAGTTCCTACTTGCCGTCGTCCTCGGCGCCGGTCTCGGCGCGGACGCGGAACAGCTCTTCGTTCATGTTGCGGATGATGCCGGTGAAGTACGAGAAGAGGCCCTCGACGAGGGAGTAGTTGTCGGCCAGGATCTGGCCCATGTCGGCGCTGTGGATCGCCAGCGTGCGTGTGTCCTCGAGCGCGCGCGCGCTCGCCGAGCGCGGGCGGCGGTCGAGGATCGCGAACTCGCCCGTCGACTTGCCGGCGCCGATGACCGCGACCTCGCTGCCGCCGACCTCGATGCGGATCTGCCCGTCGAGGACGAGGTACATGTAGTCGCCCTCCTCGCCCTCGTAGAACAGGTAGTCTCCGGCCTGGAAGGTTCGCTCTTCGGCGACCGAGGCGATCTGCAAGAGGTCGTCGGCCGCCAGGCCGCTGAACAGCTCCACCTGCCGCAGCGCGGCGGCACGCTCGACCGATGACATCGCCATGCCGTTCTCTCCGTGTCCGTCGATCACGTGGCGGGCGAGCGGGCGAACCATCGGATCGCCGCTCGCTGCCAGGCGCTCGAGCTCCGGCGCCAGCTCCCGCGGAAACCAAGCCTCGGCGAGACCGACCGCATAGGCCTGGAGCCACGGCTCGCCTTCGTCGAACACCGACTCGAGATCGTCCTCGAGGTCGCGGTCGTCCAAAGCATACCACTGGCGTCCGATCTCTGCCCGGCGCGACGGGCTGAGGTCCGGGTCGATCAGCGGCAGCAGGCGCGCGGAGTCCTCGCGCGCGAGCGCGGTCTCCAGGAGCTCGAGTGCGTGCGCGCCGTTGTCGGTGTCCTGGGCGACGAGGCCAGCGTACGCGAAATAGATCGTCTGCGGACTGTAGAGGAGCCCTTGCAGCCGGAACGCGCGCTCGATCGTCGAGGCCGCCTGGTACGTCAGCGCGCTGTGATACGCCTTGCCGACGGAAGCGCCGTCGCCGTTCTCGCGCTCGAGCGCGGACTGGAGCGTCGCGAGCTGGCGCTCGGTCGCGTAGGAGGCGGCGAGTTCCTGGCTGAGCTCCGAGCGGACGAGCGCGGTCGATACCTCCCAGCTCGGGTGCCGGCGGCGGAGCTTGTTGAGCGCCTTGAGGGCGTAGAGCCGGTGCTTGGAGACCGACAGCGCCGACAGCCCCTCGAGGAGAGCACGATAGGCGGCGCGGGTGCCGATCTGGACGAACACGCCGGGCAGCCAGCGCCGGAGCTCCTCGGGCAGGAGCGGATCGCGCAGGGCCGCGGACAGGAGCGGCAGCCCGTCCTCGCCGTACGCGGCCAGCGCATCGCGCGCCAGCGCGCGGGTCTCGCGCGAGCCGAGGTGGCGCAGGATCGGGGTGACGAGATCGCGGCGCGCCGCGCGGCCGGCGCTCTTGAGCGCGGCGCGCACCACGTTCGTGTCCGCGTCGGCGAGGAGCGGCTCGAGCTGGAGCTGGAGCGGATGATCCTCGGCGACGCGACCCAGCGCGCGCGCGCAGGCGCGTCGCAGCGGGGCGTCCCGGTCCCCCCTCCGGCGGACCAGCCGGACGAGACGGTCGGCGGCAGCACGGGCCTGGTCCTCGTCTCCGTGCCGGATCATGTCGGCGATCGCGACCTCGACGAGATCCGGATCGTCGGAGCCGAGTCCGTCCTCCATCCGCGGCAGATACCGCCCGGTATCGACCCGGCAGAGGAAGTGGAGCGCGAGCGCGCGGACGCGGCTGTCCGAATCGTCCAGCAACGGCAGTACGGCTTCGGCGTCGCGTGAGCTGCCGATCGTGTTCACGGCCTCGATCGCGCGCGCCCGGACCCCCGCATCGGGATGGGCGAGCAGTCCCGCCATCTCCGCGCTGATCGCACCGGGCGGGATTATCCGCAGCACGTCGAGCGCGTAGTGCACTTCCTCCGCGGAGGTCGTCGGCCGGAGCGTGGCGATGATCTGGCGCACGGTGTCCGAGTCGAGGTTCTCCTCGACCGCCGCCTCGAGATCGATGTCGCGCACGGAAAGGAGCTTCTCGAGCGCCTGTCTGTATGTTCGCCGCACACCCAGCACCAGCACCAGCCACATGATCACGAGGCCCATCGCGATCAGGGCAGGGCCGCGGCCGGTGAGGATCGCGGTGCCGCTCAACGCAAGGATCATCACGCCGACCACCGCGTCCCCGCCGCGATTAGCGACCACGTCGATGAAGGGCTTCGCGCGCTGCTTGAGGATCGTCGGGATCGGCAGATACAGGATTTCCCGCGCCGCCTGATCCACGGAGTACCGCAGCGTCTGGTCCGCGCCCTTGGCCGCCGACGCCGCCCACAGGCCTGGAGCGAGCAGCATCCACGCCACGCCGCCGCCCATCCCGAGCGGCAGCACGAACAAGGCGCCGACCACTCCCATGACGCGCAGCATCCAGCTCACGAAGAACAGCTGAAACAGGAACGCGAGCAGGTTGTAGGCCGCGAAGACCTGGCCGAAGAACTCCGCCTGCGCGGGACGCTCGGGGATCGCCGCCTCCACCGCCGCGCTGAACAGCCAGTCCACGAACGTCGACACGAGCACGGCGGCGAAGACCATCAGCGCGATCATCCGCAGATGCGGAATGCGGCGAATGACCTCCAGCCCGCCCGCGACCGAACTCGGCGCCCGCTCCGGCCGTCTCCCGCCGGCCTGCTCACCGCCACGTAGCTTGCCGATGCGAAATACGCGCCGGGCCAGCAAGGCACAGAGGAGGAGCTGGAGGCATCCCAGCCACATGAGGTTGCCGGTGCCCAGCGGCTCCGCGAGAAAGCCCGCGACCGCGCTTCCGGCGACACCGCCCACGAGACCGCCGGTGCCGATGAACCCGAAGATCCGCTTCGCCTGGCGTGGATCGAAGAGGTCGCCGCTCAGGAGGAAGAACTGACTCACGAGGACGAGCGTGAAGACGTTGAACCACACGTAGAAGGCGCCCGCGCTCCACGCGTTCGGCTCGACGAGCAGCAGGCGGAACACCACCACGGTTCCCACCGCGAAGACCATCGATCCGATCGTCTGCCGACGCCGGTCGAGCGGGGCGATCCAGCGCGCGTAGATGGACGTGGACAAGACGCTCACGACGGCGCCGGCGATGTAGGCCCAGGGGAGGTTCTCCGACCCGGCCGTCGTCAGAAAGAACGCGTTCCGTGCGGGCTTGAGCAGGTGCTGTGTGGATGTGAGCAGGAAGAAATAGCCGAACAGCGTGGTGACGAGCGGCCATTCGGACTTGCGGACGTTGACGGCTCTGCGCAGCCAGCCGGCGAGGCCGCGCTCACGCGTGTCGGGCGGGGTCAGTCTCGCTCTAGCGGGCGGCGGCCCGCGAATCCGCCGTCGGGGGAGTGCCAGAACCCGATCCGGTCCTCCCCGTAGCTCCAGCAGAGGTAGGCCAGCTCGCCGTCGATCATGGTGGGGAAGTCGATGAGCCCGAGATCGATACCCTTGAACTCGACCCCCAGGTCCTCGAGCTCGGAGGCGGCCTCGGAGAGCTTCTCCGTCAACGTGTCGACCTCGGCGCGCAATGCGCGCGTGTCGCGGCGGGGGATCCCGGACGTCGGGCTCTCCAGGCGATCGAGCAGCGCCTGGCGCTCGGCGTGATCGTCCATCATTCCCTTTACGATGACGCGTATCAGGGGAAGCATGCGCTCCGCCTCGCCGACGTCGAACAGGCGGATGCCCTGGCCGAGCGCGCTCGACACTACAGCCGCTCGATCTCCCGGCGGGCGCCGAGGATCTCCACGCAGTCGAGGTACAGCCGGCGCTCCTCGCTCTCGCTCAGCAGCCCGTGCTTGTACCGCTCATAATCGTCGGGGAAATGCTCTCGCATGATGGAATAGATGCGGATTTCGTCGCCCGATCCGCGATCGAACGTGATCTCGACTCGAGGCAACCACCGTCCGATCACACGCGCGACCCAGAACAGCACGAGGACGATGAGCACGATCTTGAGCATGCGCTCAGTCTACCGGCCCCTACCCCAAAAAACAACGCCGCGAGAGCGATCCGAAGGCTGAAAAAAGGCTGTTAACGCAGTCGGCGGAGGTCGATCAAAACGGGTCAGATGCGAGGCGGGCGACGAGAGGATTCCGAGGCGTACGATTTGTACGCCGCAGGAAGACACGAGGAGCCCAACGAAGCAGATGACCCGTTTTCATCGACCGACCCACATGGTGCCCAAGAAGGGATTTGAACCCCCACGGGCGCAAGCCCACACGACCCTGAATCGTGCGCGTCTACCAGTTCCGCCACTTGGGCATCATGCGGGGCCGTCGATCGGCCGGGTGCAGCCGGATGCAAAATATCCGCCGCCCGCCGCCGACGCGCAACAACGGCCGCGCCGTCTTGCGAAAGCGGGACCGCGGCCCCATCTTTGCACTCCCATCCGCAAGACCCCATCCGGTGAGCCATATGAGCGCCGAACACAGAGTGGCGCAGAATCGCAAGGCGCGGCACGACTACGAGATCCTGGACACCGTCGAGGCGGGTCTCGTGCTGCGCGGAGCGGAGGTCAAGTCGGTGCGCGAGGGCAAGGTAAACCTGCAGGACGGGTGGGCCACGGTCGATCGCGGAGAGGCCTGGCTCCACGGCGTCCACATCAGCCCCTACGATCCGGCCAGCCGCTGGAACGTCGATCCCGTGCGGACCCGCAAGCTCCTGCTGTCGCGGGACCAGATCCGCGATCTCGCCGCCCGCGTCTTCGAGAAGGGTCTCACGCTCGTGCCGCTCGACCTGCATTTCCGGAACGGATACGCCAAGGTCACGATCGCGGTGGCGCGCGGGAAGCGGAAGTACGACAAGCGGGAGGCGATCAAGCGCCGCGAGATGGACCGCGAAGCCGATCGCCACGCAGGCCGCAGGTGAGCGCTCGAGCGCTCCGCCGGCGCGCGCTGCCCGTGGTGGCCGCCGCGGCCCTGGCCCTGGCCGGCGCGATGGCCGAGGCCGCGGCGCAGACCGCGACCGTGGCCGTCGACGGGGTGGCTCGCAACGTGCCGCTGATCGAGCGCCAGGGGCACCGGTTCGTCGCGCTCCAGGACGTCGCCGGACTGCTCGGCGGCCAGATCGCGGAGGAGGCGCCGGAGCGCGCAGTCCTCGACGTCGACGGCGTCCGACTCGTCGTGCGGCGGCGCCTGCCCTTCGTCGAGGTCGACGGCAGGTGGTATCAGATGGTCGACGCCGCGCAGAAGGATGCCCGCGGGTTCTGGCTGCCCGCCTCGAGCCTCACGCAACTCCTGCCCGTCGTCTGGCCGGGCAGGTTCCCCACCCAGGCTCCAGGCTCCGCCATCCCGCCGAATCCCCAGCCCGAGCGCGAAGAGCCGCGGGAGGACCCCGGCCGGGAAGGGGGAACCGAGAGCGGCATGATCGGCGACCTCCACGGTATCGACGTGTGGGTCGAGCCGGGCAGGACGCGGCTCGACTTCCGGACCCTGCGCGTGCCGGGGGTCGAGGTGGACGACGGGCTTCCGGGGGCCCTCCAGCTCAGGCTCGCGGGTGTGACGATCCCGTCCGGCGTCGCGCGCGGGCTGGTGGGCGTCGGACTGGTCGACAGCGTTTCCGTGTCGGCAGCCGGCGACGGCAGCGCGATGACGCTCTGGCTCGATCCCGGCGCCACCCTGTACGCGGTGTCGCCGCTGCGCCGGCCGAGCGGGCTCGAGGTGGTGCTGCTCGCGGCGCCGCGCGGCGAGGTGGCGACGATGCTCGCATCCGACGTGTCGGTCCGCCGCGCGAACGTGCCGCTGCCGCACGCCGAGACCGACACGCGCCCGGAGGAGCCGGCGCCCGAGCCGGTCGTGCTGCAAACGGGCGACGAGCCCGTCGTCGTGGCCGACGAGCCGCGCGATGCCACCCCGATCCGGGCTCCCTCCGCGCCGCAGGAGGGCTGGACGATCGTCCTCGACGCCGGCCACGGCGGACGCGACGCGGGCGCGATCGGCCGAGGGGGGACGCACGAGAAGGAGGTGACGCTCGAAGTGGTGCGGCGGCTCGCGGAGCGACTGAGCGGCGTGCCGGGCGTGCGCGTCGTGCTCACCCGGGACGCGGACGAGTTCGTGGCGCTCGGCGAGCGGACCCGCATCGCCAACCACGAGAAGGCCGATCTGTTCGTGTCGATCCATGCCAACAGCGCCGAGAGCCGCGCGGCCGAGGGGTTCGAGACCTACTTCCTGTCGGCGGCCAAGACGGAGGACGCGCGCCGCGTCGCGCGGATGGAGAACTCGGCCGTCAAATACGAGAACCCGTCGATTGACCCTGCATCCCTGGGGGAGTTAAACTTCATCCTTTGGGACCTGGCGCAGAACGAGTATCTCCGCGAGTCGAGCATCCTCGCGGAGTCCGTGCAGGAGGAGATCGACCGGCGGCTTGCCCTGCGCAGTCGAGGGGTCAAGCAGGCCGGTTTTTTCGTTCTCAACGGGGCGTTCATGCCCGCGATCCTGTTCGAGATGGCGTTCATCAGC
>DATFFS010000233.1:0-6431 GCA_035249945.1 Gemmatimonadota bacterium | reverse complement strand
GGCTCGACGGGAAGGGCCCGCTGGCTCACTCAGCGAGTGCACGGAAGACGCTGTCGTACTCCGCCATGAGTCGGGCATGCGCCTCGAGCGCTTGGGCTGTCTCGGCGGTGTGCGGCACGACCCGGAACCCGCCCATTCCGTCTTCGAGCCATTCCAACTCCTGGCCGGGCTGGATGCCCAGGCGCCGAGCCACCTCGGCCGGAAGCGTGGTAATCACCGAGGCGCCTTGGGCCCGGGTACGACTGATTAGAATCGACACCGTAACCTCTTGGTTGATAGCTGATTATCCCATAAATCACGATGGAATAACACTATAGTAATATGGAGGACTAAAGTCTCACTGTCAAGAGTGGGAGAGTGCCGAGACCAAGGCTTCGGCGCGCTCGGCACCGCCGAGGTCGGACCACGGAATCGCGATGTCCGGCTCGATCCCCTCGATTTCGTTCGTCCCGTCGATCCGATAGCGCGCGCAGTCGGGCATCCAGACCACGAGCCCGCTGTTCGGCAGCGCGAGCGGCAGCCCGCCGTCGAGGAAGCCGCACCCGGCACCGTAGGTCCGCTCGCCGATCACGGTGGCGGCCCCGTTGTCCTTGAGCATGGCGACGAACGCCTCGGTCGCCGAGGCGCTGCCGCCGTCGGCGAGGACGAAGAGCGGCCCCGTCCAGACGCCGGCATGCACGTCGCGACCGAACGGGGAGTAGAGCTCCTCGGCGAGCGAGGGGTCGACGCCCGCCAGTGCTCCCGGCGCCAGCCAGTCGAACACCCCGGTCGCGTAGGTCTCCGTCTGGAAGAGCTGGCTGCATCCGGGATCGCCGCCACGCCAGAGGGACGCGCGGTCGCACGGCGCCCGTGCCTCCGCCAGGCGCGCGGAGAGGCGCGCGCGTGCGACTTCGAGGAGCTCTCGCGAAGTCACCGGGAGTCCGGAATCCGCCAGCCCGCTCTCGACCGCCGCCAGCCGCTCCTCGATGGGACCGATCGAGCGCGGATGCCGCACCGTCGTGGCGCGCATTGCTCGCAACGGGCGCGCGCTGAAGATCCGCGTCACCGGGTCGACCCACTCGCTTCCGCCGCCGTTGCCGGACACGTCGATGACGAGCACCGCCGCGTCCGCGTCCTCCAGCGCCTCCACGCGGCGGGCCACGCGTCCAGCGAGCGCGTCGCTCGCCCGGTGCCGGAAATCCCACAGGCAGTCGTCGCCGCAGGGCGCCGTGTGGCGCTCGGACTCCCACGTCTCGACGCACTGCGCGCGGTAGCCGTCCTCGCCGAAGTGCTCGATCCGCAAGAGACCCGCGCGGCGGCCGTCCGGGAGCGAGAACGTGCCGGCGGGGAACGGCTGGTCGTCCGGTAGCGGCGACCAGCCGGGGAGCCGGTCGACGTCGAACTCGAAATCGTGGCCGCGGTCCCCATACCCGAGGGCCTCGCAGGCGTCTTCGCCGGATGCACCGGCGGGAAGCTCCTCGGCCTCGCCGGCATCCTCGTCTTCGTCTTCGAAGAAGCGGAATGCCCATGCGATCCAGGGCGATCGCCTGCGCTCGATGCTGAAATGGGGATCGTCGAAGGCCTCGACGAAGCGCTCCAGCGCTTCGGCTGCTTCGCCGTCTGATCCCGCGGAGCGAATCGACTCCCGCGTTCGGCGGTCGAGTTCGGCCAGGTCGAGATCCCGGTGCTCGACGTTCCACTCGAGGTTCGCATAGACGAGGCCCATGTGGGCCTCGAGGGCGTCCAGGTCCTCGAGCCAGGGCTCGGCCCGGTACGTTCGGGCGCCCATGCCGATCGCGAACGCCGCCGCGAGGGCGACGCAGGCAACCACCAGCGCCACGCGCGCGGCCGTGGCGTTCCGGAAGCGGGTCATCGGCGGGGGAATACGATTCGCGGCCGCGATCGTTAACCGGTCAGGGCGCGGGTTGGCCGACCTTCGAGGAGAGCCACCCCTCGCGCAGGCGAAGCTGGCGCTCGCTCGGCTCTTCCACGGGGACGACCGTCCAGCGCAGGTTGCCGCCGTCTCCCAGGGTGACCTGGCGCTCGACTTCCTCGCCCAGGCGCCGGATGGTGACCGTCACGGTGTCGCCGGCAGAGTGATCCGAGAGGAACGCGCCGACGTCCGCCGAGTCCACCGCTTCTCCGTCCAGCGACACGAGCACGTCGTCGCGCATGATCCCCGCGGCCAACGCGGGCGATCCCGGAAGGACGCCGACGATCGTGACGTCGTCCCCCTGCTTGCGGAGGCGCCAGCCGAAGGTCGCCGGGGGTGCGTCCGCCTCGGGGACCTGGCTCGCCTCGAGCCCCACCACATCCAGCGTCGCGGCGTACGGCAACTCGTCGGTGCCGGCTACGTAGCGCGCGAAGAACTCGTCCAGGGAGCGCCCCGCGACCTCCTCGGCCGCCGCCTGGAAGCCGTCCTCGGGGTACCCGCGGCCCTGCTCGTAGTAGCGCTCGATCAGGAGCCGCATGACGTCGTCCACCCCCGCGGCGCCGTCGGTGGCGTCGCGGATCGTCAGGTCGAGGAGGAGTCCCAGGATCGATCCCTTGAGGTAGAAGGAGAGGCTCGCGTTCGGGTTGCCGTCCCCGTAGCCGCTGTGCCACGCGGTCAAGGAGGACAGCTCGGCGCTCGTGACCAGACGTCCCGGCGTGTTCTGGAGCGCGTTGATCGCGTTGGCGTTCTCTCTGTGATACTGCGTCTCGTCGATCACGCCCGCCCGCCGCCGCAGGATGCCCTCGTAGTACGAGGTCACGCCCTCGGTGACCCAGTGAAGGCGTGTGAGCTGAGGCGTCGAGTAATCATAGGGCCAAAGCGCCGCGGGCCGGGCCCGCTTGACGTTCCAGGCGTGGAAGAACTCGTGCGCCAGGATCGAGAGGAAGCCGTCGTAGCCGTCCGGGTTCGTGAAGACGACGTCCTGGATGACGTAGGACGCGCTCGACTCGTGCTCGACCGCGTGGCCGAACGGGTAGGGGACGAGCTGGAAGAGGTGCCAGTACTCCTCGAACGGCGCGTCGCCGAAGACTGCCACGGCCTCCTCGGTGACGCGCGCGACGTCCGCGAGTATCTGCTCCCGCGTGTACTCGCCGAGGTTCAGCTCGCCCTGCACCACGCGGAACACCAGGTGGTAGGGCACGCCGTCCACCTCGTAGTCCCACACCACGAGATCGGGGGCCGCGATCGTCGGCGAGTCGACCAGTCGGTCGTAGCCAGGTGCGGTGAAGACGTGGCCGGCGCCCGCTGCCGGGTCGAGCTGGGTGGCGACCGTCCAGTCCGCCGGGGCCTCGATCGTCAGCGTGACCGGGGCGTCTTTCCGGCCCTCCACCCAGGGCAGGAGGTTCACCGGATTGAAATACGCCGCTTCCGGAGTGAGGGTCGAGCTTCCGGCGTCGAACGTGTGCGCGTAGTAGTCGTACGCGAGCGTCACTGAGGAAGCCGCTCCCGGCTCCACTCGCCAGGAGTCGAGATCGATCCACTCGATGGGGAGCGAGTTCCCGTGCTCATCGCTGGCGCGAACACGCTGCACGTTGGCGGCGTAGTTCTGCACGATGTAGCGGCCGGGCCGCCAGGCGGGCAGCGAGAAGACGATCGGCTCTCCCGCGGCTCTCGCGGTCACGGTCACCTCGTACAGCTGAGAGGCGGGATTCGACCACCCGATCGTGTAGCGGACGCTGTCGGACATCGCGGGCTCCTGTGCAGTGGCGGTATGCGCCGCGAGCGACGTGAGAGCGGCGAGGATCATGATCGATCGGGACATCGAATCTCCTTTCAAGCCAGGTCGTACTCGCGTCCGCGCTCGACGAGGGTCACCGCGCGGCCCTGCGACTCCAGCAGCCCGGCGAACGACTTCATGACGGGGGGCTCGCCGTGCACGAGCCACGCATGAGCGTTCCCGGTACCCTCCAGCCAGTGCAGGAGGTCGTCCTTGTCGGCGTGCGCGGACAGGCCGTTGATCGTATGCACAGATGCCCGGACGTCGATCTCCGTCCCATAGATGCGCACGTGCCTGGCTCCGTCCACGAGCCGTCTTCCCAGCGTCCCCTGGGACTGATAGCCGACGATGACCAGGCTGGCTTCCGGCTTGTGGAGCTGGTTCCGAAGGTGGTGGAGGATCCGGCCGCCGGTCATCATGCCCGAGCCCGCGATAATGATCGCGCAGCAGTCCAGGTCGTTCAATTTCTTCGACTCTTCGGTTTCCACCGTGTACTTGAGCGTCGGCGGCTCGAACGGGTCGCGTCCGGCGGCGAGCTCGGCCGCGATCGGCTCCTTGAATTCGTTGGCGCTCGCCTCGTACAGGCGGGTCATCTTCGTCGCCATAGGAGAGTCGACGAAGACGTCGATCTCCGGAATCCTGTCCTCGCGCATCATCCTGTCGATGTGATAGAGGACGACCTGGGCGCGCTCGAGCGCGAAGCTCGGGATCATGACGACGCCGCCCGAGTCGACGCCCTTCCGGATGACGTCGCGGAACTCTTCCAGCGTGTCGGCAAACGAGCGATGGGTGCGATCCGCGTAGGTCGTCTCCACGATCACGGCGTCGCATTCGCGCGGCCGCTGTGCGTTTTTCTGGATGGAGCTCTCCCGGTTGCCGAGATCGCCGGACGCGACCACCCGGCCGTCGGGCGTTTCGATCTCGATGAACGCGCTCCCCAGGATGTGGCCGGCGGGACGGAACACCGCGCGGACGCCCTCGCCGAGGTCGATCGGCTTGTCGAACTCCACCTCGCGGAAGAGGCCCAGCGTCTTGGGGATGTCGCCGGGGACGTAGAGGGGCGGCTCGATGTCGCCCGTCTCGCGGGGCTTGTTCCCGGCCTTCCGCACCGCCCGTTCCCAGTCCTCCTGCTGGAGCTTGGCCGCGTCCTGCAGGATGATCTCGGTGATCGATCGCGTGGAGCGGATGGCGTGGATCGGGCCGTCGAACCCCTGCTCCACGAGGAGCGGCAGCCGGCCGCAATGATCCAGGTGACCGTGCGTCAGGAGGACCGCGTCGATCTCGCTCGGGTCGAACGGGAAGGGCTCGTGATTGAGGCGCGCGATCTCGCGGGGCCCCTGGAAGAGGCCGCAGTCGACGAGGATCCGCCGGCCGCGTGCCTCGATCCGGTGGCAGCTCCCGGTGACGGTGAGGGCCGCGCCCCCGCTGAGGAGCTTCACGAAGCCACGGGCTCGGGGCTGGGCTCCGGGAATGCCGCGATGGCCCGGTGCGGAAGGAGCGTAGTGGCGGCCAGGTAGCCGGTGGAATTGAGCGCCGTGGCGGAGAAGTCCCACAGCATGTCGACGGCGGCGATCAGGATGACTCCCTCGACGGGGATTCCCAGCGCGAGGTAGGCGGGAAGCGACACGTGGCGGGCGTGCTGATTGGGGACACCCACCGTAGTCACCGCCAGCAGGATCACGTAGCCGACGAAGACCGCGTATCCCAGCGGATCGATCGCGATCCCGTACACCCATCCCAGGAACAGGAGCTTGCCCGGCGAGGAGACGACCCGATTCGGCTTGAAGGTCGACGCGGCGAAGGGGATGCCGAAGCCGACCACGCGCTCGGAGAGGCCGAGCCGGGTCCTGGCCCCTTCGACGAGCGTGGGAACCGTGGCCAGCGAAGAGCGGGTCGCCAGCGCCAGCAGCTGCCCCGGCCAGGCCGCCTGGAAGAACCGCACGACGCCCACCCGCCCCATGACGCCCGCCAGGATGGACAGCCCCAGGATCGCGATCACCATGACGACGGTGGTCATGGCGGCGAACGAGAGGAGCGCCCGGCCGGCGTCCAGGCCGATCTCGCGCGCTGCGCCGAAGGCCAGCGCAAAGATCGCCACGGGACTGACACGCAAGAGCCACGCGATCACGACGAGCATCGCCTCGGCCACCGGTTGGAAGAACCGCAGCACGGGTTGTCGGGAGGAGGCCGGCAGGCGGGTGACCGCCGCGGCGAACACGATCGTGAACACGACGATCTGCAGGATGTTCTCCTCGGCCGCGGCAGCGAACGGGTTCGTGGGCACGATCTGGACCAGCCAGTCCGCCACGTCGAGGCCGGCGGGGACCTCGCTGGCGGCCGCGCCGGCGGACTCCAGTCCGGACAGCGAGCCCGGCGCGATGCCGAAGGCACGGATGAGCGATGGAAAGGCGAGCGCCGAAAGCGCCGCGAGCGCCACATAGACGGCCAGGAAGATTCCCACCGCCGCGCCGCCCATGCGCGCGACCCCGAACCGCTGGTGCGAGCCGACGATGGCGACCACGAGAAGCGAGATCACGAGCGGCAGGATCACCATGCGCAGGCTGCGCACCCACAGGGTTCCGAGGGCGTCGACGACGGAGATCAGCGTGCGGAGCGCGGCGGGGCCCGCGGCCGGGGCGAGCGTCCCGGCGGCGATTCCGGCCGCGAGCGCGATCAGGCTCGCGATCGTCAGCGTGCGGCCGAAGGAGAATCGTTCGAGGGAGAGGTTCAAGGCGTCGAATG
>DATFFS010000232.1:0-2213 GCA_035249945.1 Gemmatimonadota bacterium | reverse complement strand
TGGCGGCCGTGACCGCGGCGGTGTGGCCCGCGGGCCGCGTGCCCTCGCATCGCGAAGTCATGGTCGCCGCATATGTGACGAGCACGATGTTCCTGGGCGCGATCGCGTGGAGCGCGGCGATGGGCGGATCGCCGTGACGCCGGGCACCCCGTTCGACCCGGCTCATGAAGTGCGGAGCTTCCGTTCGGCGCGATGGCTGCCGGGCGCCCACCTGCAGACCCTCTGGAGCCGGGTGCTGCGCCGCGGCCCGCGGGTGGAGTTCCGCCGCGAGACCTGGGAGACTCCGGACGATGACCTCCTGGAACTCGACTGGATCGACGGGCCGGAGGGCTCGCCGATCCTCCTCGGCCTCCACGGGCTCGAGGGGTGCTCGACGTCGCTCTACATGCAGGGGCTGATGCACCGGGCGCGGTCCCGCGGGTGGCGGGGCCTGGCGCTCAACTTTCGCTCCTGCGCGTCCCCGCCCGGCCGGCCGCGCGGGGAGTGGGCGATGAACCGCAGGGAGCGGCTCTACCACTCCGGGGAGACCTCGGACCTCGAATGGGTCGTCGGCCGGCTGATCGAGGGCGAGCCGGATCTCGACCTGCGACTCATCGGCGTGTCGCTCGGGGGAAACGTGCTGCTCAAGTGGCTGGGGGAGCGGGCCGAGGGGGTGCCGCCCCAGGTGCGGGCGGCGGCCGCGATCTCGGCCCCGTTCGATCTGGCCGCCTGCGCGCGCCATCTGGAATCCGGCCTGGGACCCCTGTACATGCGGTTCTTCCTCGCATCGCTCAAGCGCAAGTCGCTGGACTTCGCGTCGCGCTACCCGGGGCGGATCGACCCCGCGGCCGTCCGGGCGGCGCGGACCTTTCGCGAGATCGACGACGCCGCCACCGGGCCGATCCACGGCTTCGCCGACGCCGACGACTACTACGCGCGCTCCTCGTCGCTCCCGTACCTGTCGCGAATCCGCGTCCCGACCCTGCTGATCAACGCACGGGACGATCCGTTCGAGCCGCGCGAGATCCTGGCACTGGCGGAAGAGCGCGCGTCGGATTTCGTGCGTTGCGCCTTCACCGACCGCGGTGGCCACGTGGGGTGGGTCACGGGTCCGCCCTGGGCGGCTCGCTCCTGGGGGGAGGACCTGGCGGTGGAGTGGCTGGCGCGCGCGGGAGCGCTTGTGCAACCGACGAGCGAGCTATAATCTTCATCGAACACGGGACTCCCGTGTTCCCGGAACCCAACGTCAGCGGCGTTCAACGGCCCCATCCCCAGCCTATCCCGGAGGTCGGCATGGCTCCTGTCCGTGGACCATCAGGACAGATCCTGAAGCACAGCATCCTGTTCCTGGGCTTGTTCCTGTTGCTGCCGGCGGCGCTCGCCGCGCAGGGAGTGACGACCGGAGCGCTATCCGGCACCGTCGTATCGAGCACCGGCGAGGACGTGGTCGGCGCGACCGTCATCGCGACCCACGAGCCCAGCGGCTCGCAGTACGGGACCGCGGTGCGCGAGGGGGGCGGATACGACATCCGCGGCTTGCGCGTCGGCGGGCCGTACACGGTAGCCGTGCAGATGATCGGCTACGAGACGTCGCAGGAGACCGAGATCTTCGTCAACCTGAACCAGACCGTCGACACCGATTTCACGATCGTGCCCGAGGCGGTCGAGGTGGCGGGGATCACGGTCAACCTCGAGGCAGATCCGGTGCTCAACAGCACGCGTACCGGCGCTGCAACGTTCATCGCCCCGGAGCAGGTGACGGAGCTCCCCTCATTGCGGCGCAGCGTCCGCGACCTGTCGCGGCTCGACCCACGAAGCGACGGGAACTTCAGCTTCGGCGGTCGGAACTGGCTTTACAACAGCATCTCGCTCGACGGCTCGTACTTCGGCAACCCCTTCGGCCTGGACGATCCGGCTCCCGGCGGGCAGTCGGGCGCGGAGCCCGTGCCCTACGACGCGATCGAGGCCGTACAGGTGGCCGTGGCGCCGTACGACGTGCGGCAGGGCGGCTTCACGGGCGCGGCCGTGAACTCGGTGACCAAGAGCGGGACCAACGAGTGGCGCGGATCGGCCTACACGTTCCTCCGCAACGAGTCGTTCATCGGGGATCAGATCGGGGACGTCGACGTCCTCGTTCCGGAGCTGTCGTTCAACCAGTCGGGCGTGAGCATCGGCGGCCCCATCGTTCGCGACAAGGCGTTCATCTTCGCCAACTACGAGCGCGAGCGGCGGGA
>DATFFS010000231.1:0-1623 GCA_035249945.1 Gemmatimonadota bacterium | reverse complement strand
AGACACAGAGGAGCCACAGGGGAGAGCTCCTCTCCTCCTCGGGTTCCTCCGTGTCTTTGTGTCTCCGTGGTTCACGGTGCTCGTGGTGCGACGGAGCTCCGTGCTACGAAGGACCCTCTGTGAATCCTCTGTGCTCTCCGTGTCTTCTATGAGAAAGGCTGCTTTTGCAAGGCCCACCGTGGTGGGCCTCCGTCCTCGCGCACCGATCGTTGCCCTCGGTCACTCTTCTATCCGCACTCGTGTCGGGCCGACTCGGGCCCTGGTGCAAGTTGGTGTCCGTCCCGTCACTGATGCTGCCAACTCCGGTGGCGATCTCTCGTGCACTGAGTCAAGACACGGATCGCAGTCATCAGGAACGAGCGATGGGCAACGTGTCGTGAGGCCGCTCCGCCGTTCAGTCAGTGCTGCCAGTCAATGATGCGGCGCCGCGGTCAGGCCGCGCGCGCCTGCCGCTGCTGGATGAAATCGGGATCATACGCCCCGCCGCTGACCCACAGCCGATGCAGCAGCACCGCGAGCTTCCGCGCCACCGCGACCACCGCCCGCTTCTTGGCGTTCTTGCCCCCGCGCCGGGCGATCGCCTCCCCATGGCGCCGGAGATCACAGGGCGGGCCGAACGGCCCGAGGATGTAGTGCGCGGCACTCACGAGCAATCGGCGGCCCAGTTCGTCGCCCGCTTTCGAGATGCGGAGCTGGGGCCGCGAGTCGCTGCTGGCATCGAGCCGTGGCACGAGCCCGAAGTACGCCCCCGCCAGTCGGCTGCGCCGAAAGCGGGTCGGGTCCTCGACCAGGAGCACATAGGCCAGCGCCGTCAGGGGGCCCACGCCCGCCGGCTGCTGCAGCCGCTGCGCGACGGGATAGCGCGTGCGCACCAGCGTGGCGAGCTGCCGATCATAGGCCGTGATCTGGCGCGTGAGCAGCGTCAGCATCTCGACCAGGGGCGCGAGGGCGGGGCGCAGGGGGTCGGGCAGCTCGACGGCCGCGCGCCGCGGAAACGCCTCGGCCGAGCAGCGACTGAGCCGACTGCCCATCGACTTCACCGCGCCCCGCACATGATTGATCACCTTCGTCCGCGTCTGGACTAACTGATCGCGCGCGCGGATCATCGCCAGGTGCGTCTGCGCTTCGGCACTCCGGTGCTCCATGGGGTGCAGCAGGCGCTCATCGGCCCGCCCCTGCCGCGCCAGGAACTCGGCGTCGCGGCGATCATTGCGCGTCCGCCGCCGGCGCGAGCCGTACGTGGCGCTCGGATTGGCGACTACCACGTGATGGCCCCACGCCCTCAGCGCGCGCGCGACCCACGGCGAATGGGTCCCCACCTCGAGGACGACCCGACAGCCCGGACGGGCGGCGAAGTACTGCCCGAGGCCCCCGCTCGTCGTGGCGATCGTCGCTTCGGTAAGGCAGCGACCGTCCGCATCGACGGCGTACACGTGACTCCTCCTATCGCCGAGATCCAGTCCGATGGTTACGTTACCGCTGAGCGTCGCCTGCGTAGTCTCTCGAGACATGGCCGACCTCCGGCATCTGGGGTTACACCCGCAAACGGTCACCTCTTCTTGGCGAACCCGAATATCGGTTACGCCGCGACCGGCCGGAGGAAGGCCTTTCTCATTTCAACTC
>DATFFS010000230.1:0-2042 GCA_035249945.1 Gemmatimonadota bacterium | reverse complement strand
CGCAGCCGACGATCGAGACCGCTCGGCTTCGGGTGGAGATCTATCCCGACGAGTCCGCGGTCGACCTGCGCGGCAGCTTCGACCTCGTGAACCGGACCGAAGTGGCGATCGATTCGGTGCACGTGTTCGTGGATCCCGAGGTCGAGGCGCGCGCGCTGTCTTTCGACCGGGCCGCCGAGCCCGTGCTCGTGGACGACGAGATCGGCTACCGGATCTTCGCTCTGGAAGAGGCGCTCGCTCCGGGCGATTCCCTGCGGCTCGCCTTCGACGTGGGCTTCCGGCAGCGCGGCTTCCCGAACAGCGACATCCCCACGGACGTCGTCGCGAACGGGACGTCCTTCAACCGGAAGTGGATGCCGATCATCGGCTATCAGCTCCTGCTGGAGCTGTCGGATCGGGAGGCCCGTGAGCACCTCGGGCTCCCGCCGCAGCCGCCCGTTCCCGGCCCCGACGACGCGGCGGCGCGGGAGCACCGCTGGCAGCTCCGGGATTCGGACCTCGTTCACGTCGACGCGATCATCGGCACGGCCGCCGACCAGACCGCCATCACGCCCGGCATCCTGCGCCGGAGCTGGACCGAGAACGGGCGGCGGTACTTCCACTACGCCACCGAGACGCCGATCGCGTTCGCCGGGACGATCGCCTCGGCGAGGTACGACGTACTCGAGGACCGCTGGAACGACGTCGCGCTCCGGATCTTTCATCACCCGGCGCACGACGCGAACCTGGAGCGGATGGTCCGCGGGATGAAGGCGGCGCTCGCGTACCTGACCGAACAGTTCGGCCCCTACCCGTACAGCGACCTCAACATCGTTGAGGTCCCGCGCTACGGCGGCTTCGGCAGCGCGCATCCGCACGCGATCGCCTTCACCGAGGACGTCTTCTTCAGCCGCGTCCGGCAAGGCGAAGTCGACCAGCCCCTCTACGGTACCGCGCACGAGGTCGCCCACACGTGGTGGGGCGGGATGGTACGGGGCGCCGGGGTCCGCGGCGCGGGGTTCCTCTCGGAGTCGCTCGCGAACTACAGCGCGATGATGGTGACGGAGAAGACGTACGGCCCCGAGGCGGCGCGCCGGGTCTACGAGTTCCAGATGAACCGGTATTTCTGGGGGCGGGCGGAACAGTCGCGCGAGGTGCCGGTGCTCGCGGTCGAGGACCAGCCGTACATCGCCTACCGCAGGGGCGCGGTCGCCCTGTACGCGCTGCGGGAGCTCATCGGCGAAGAGGCAGTGAACGGCGCGCTGCGCCGCTACTTCGAGAAGTACCGCGGCGCCGGGCCGCCGTATCCGACTTCCCTCGACCTGTATTCCGAGCTGCAGGCGGCCACCCCCGACTCACTGGACGGCCTGCTGGAGGACCTCTTCGCGACGATCACCCTCTGGGAAGTCCGCGCCGAGCGAGCGGTCGCGGAGCCGACCGGGACCGGCGAATTCGAGGTGACCCTGACAGTGGGTGCGAAGAAGATGCGTGCCGACAGCATCGGGAGGGAGACCGAGGTGCCGATGGACGAGTGGATCGAGATCGGCGTCTTCGCGGCCGGCGATGACGATGCGCTCGGCGAGCCGCTCCACCTGGAGCGGCACCGCATCCGGCGCGGCGAGCAGACGATCCGCATCACCGTACCCCGCGAGCCGACCCGCGCCGGGATCGATCCCTACCGCAAGCTGATCGACCGGCAGCGCGACGACAATGTCATCGGTGTGGAAGGCATCGGCGCGGACACCGCCGGCAAGCTACGCTAGCTCCTCCGATCGACGATACGCCCTTCGGTTCAGAACGTGCGATGGTGGAAGCTGGTAGAGGACGGGCAGCGCGGAGAGTGGTACTCTGTAAGATGATGACGTCAACAGACCGCTTCATGGGGGAATGCTCAGCGACGAGACGCCCAGCACGCGCGGAAACGCGCATCCAGGAGGGCTCATGGCAGACTTCGCGGTGATTCGCCACTACCATTTCGACCCCAAGGACTCCGCCGAGATCGACAGAATCGTACGGGAGGATTTCGTTCCGCTGATTCGCAAGGCGAAGGGCTTCATCCGCTA
>DATFFS010000229.1:0-3050 GCA_035249945.1 Gemmatimonadota bacterium | reverse complement strand
CGCCAGCGGTTGGTCGCCGCGCAGGACGAAGAGCGGCGCAAGCTCGAACGCAACATCCACGATGGGGCGCAACAGCAGCTGGTGGCCCTCACGGTCAAGCTGCGACTGCTCGAGCAGCTGACGGCGCGCGACCCGACGAAGGCGGCCGAGATCGCGGCGCAGCTCCAGGACGAGACGGCCGCGGCGCTGAACGACCTTCGCGACCTCGCCCGCGGGATCTACCCGCCCCTGCTCGCCGACGAAGGCCTGCCGTCGGCCCTGTCGGCGCAGGCGAGGAAGGCCGAGATCGCCGTGACCGTGGACGCGGAGGGGATCGGACGTTTCACCGAGGACGTGGAAGCGGCCGTCTACTTCTCGTGCCTCGAGGCGCTCCAGAACGTCGCGAAGTACGCACGGGCGTCGAACGTGAGCATCTCCCTGGAGAGCGACGGTGCCCAGCTCTCGTTCGCCGTGGCAGACGACGGCGTCGGCTTCGATCCCGACGCAGCGCACCAGGGCACCGGGCTGCAGGGCATCGCGGACCGGATGGACGCCCTCGGCGGCCGGTTCCAGATCCGGAGTCGGAACGGTGAGGGAACGACGGTGAGCGGCAGCGTCCCCGTGCCCTGAGCGGCGCGCGAGCTCAGGCGGCGCCGCGTGCAGCGGCCCAGGCCTGCTCCAGCCGGTCGGGACCGAATGCGGACTTCGGGATGTACGCGGAGGCCCCACACTCCGCGGCGCGAGGCGCATACTCCTCTTCCTCGTAGGTGGAGAGGAGCAACACGACGGCGCTGTTCGCGTTGTCGGAGAGGATCTGGCGCGTGGCGTCCAGCCCGTTGATCCCGGGGAGGTTCACATCCATCAAGACGAGATCCGGCTTGAGGTCGGAGGCCATCGTCACGGAGTCCTCGCCGGTCTCCGCCTCACCCACCACGTCGAAGCCCTCCGTGGCCTCCACCACCATCCTGGCGGCCATCCGGAAGGGCTCCTGATCGTCGACGATAAGGACCCTCACACCCATCACGCTCTCCACTGCAAGCGTCCCACCGCCGCGAAGATGCGCCAGTGGTGCCAGCACCACAGTTGGCGTCCCCGGATGGCCCTACGCCGCAACCTCACCGAGACGGAGGAACGCCCGCTCCAGCACCAGCCGCGTGTTCAGGTTGATGTCTTCCGCGAGCGCCGCGCGTGCTTCCTCGACCGCCGCCATCCCTCGGATCGCGCGGACGACCGGCAGGCGTTCGTCGGCCTGTTCCCCCGCCAGGTCGGGATTGAGGAGCACCTCGAGTCCGCCGCCGACCTCGGCCGCGACCGAATCGCGGAGGAGGGCGGAGATGCCGAGGAGCACCCAATCGACGTAGTCGCGCTCCGCGCGCCGCTCCCGACGCTGGAACCGGGTCTCGATCCGCCTGATGGCTCCTCGGTAGGCTTCTTCCGGTCGCCCTCGATCGTCGAGGAACGGTGCGAGGTCCGTGGCGAGATCGTCCTTCATCCCCTTCTTGTAGTCGGCCGCCGCCTGGAGCACCACGCCGGCGGCTTCGAGCGCTCCGGCGGGGCCGCCCGCCGCCAGTTCGATCGCCGACCGCGCGGCGTCGCGGAACCGCATGCCTTCGTCGGATCCGGCGAGCCTCCGCGCGCGGCCGAGGTTCCCGCCGGCGAGGCGAGCCGCCAGCCGCGCCCGGACCTCATCCGCCCCTGAGCGGACCAGCTCGTCGACGACGAACGCCTCCGGAAGTGCGGTGAACGTGACGACGTGACACCGGGAGAGCACGGTGTCGGGGAGCTCGTGCGCCCGGGCGGAGAGCAGCACGAGGACGGCGTCGGCCGGGGGCTCCTCGAGGACCTTCAGGAGCGTGTCGGCGGCCTGCGGCGACAGACGGTCGGCCTCGCGTACGAGGAAGACCTTCCGTCCGGGCTCCGGCGCGGTGCGGTACGCGGGCTGCCAGACCTCCGCGCGGATCGTGTCGACGTGGATGTCCCGGCCCTCCGGCTCCACCAGGAACTCGTTCGGATGGTGGTCCTCGTCGGCGAGCCGGCAGTCGCGGCACTCGCCGCACCCCCCCGCGTGGCACAGGAGCGCGGCGGCGAAGGCGCGCGCGGCGAGGGACTTCCCGCTCCCCTCCGGCCCGGCGAAGACGTATGCGTGATGGGGACGTTCGGCGGCGCCGCGGAGGAACGCCATCGCTCCGGTCTGGCCGGGCACTCGATCCAGCACCGGGAAGCTCATGGCCGAACGCTAACGCGCGCGTCCGACGACGTCAGTCGGACGGCGTGGGCCCGCCGTCGGCGGGGGGATCCTCGGCGGGGCTCGGCGGATGCAGCGCCGGGGCACCCGCGCCGTCTTCCCGGTCGACGAGGGCCTTGTCGAGCGCTCGGCGGACGTCCTCGAAGACCTCGTCCTGTTGCTTGTCGGCTTCGATCACGACGATCCGCTCCGGGTGCTCTTCCGCGATCCGGAGATAGGCGTCCGCGACCTTCGCGTGGAAGTCCTGCCCCTCCATCTCCATCCGGTCGGGGGCCTCCGTCGACCGGAGCAGTCCGCGCTCGGGCTCCAGGTGGAGGAGGATCACGAGGTCGGGGAACAGGCCCTGCGTCCCCCACACGTTGAGCGTCAGGATGTCCGGCTCGCCGAGGCCCCGTCCCCAGCCCTGGTACGCGAGGGAAGAGTCGACGTACCGGTCGCAGAGCACGACCTTTCCGTCCGCGAGGGCCGGACGGATCACCGAGTGGACGGTCTGCGCACGGGCGGCGGCGAACAGCAGCGCCTCGGTCCGTGCGTCCAGATTGCCGGTGCCCGGATCCAGGAGCAGCTCCCGCAGTCGTTCGCCGACCGCGGTTCCACCTGGCTCCCGCGTCACCAATACGTCGTGGCCCTCGGCGCGAAGATGCTCCTCCGCGAGGCGGATCTGTGTCCCCTTGCCCGAGCCCTCGACACCCTCGAACGCGATGAAGAAGCCGGTCGCGGGCGGCCGCTTCAGCTTCGGCACGAGCGTGAGGGGTTGCGGACGGGACAGGCGGTACCGTTTGAGGAGACGACGCGTGTTGAGCCCGGCGAGCGCCACCGCGATCCC
>DATFFS010000228.1:0-1115 GCA_035249945.1 Gemmatimonadota bacterium | reverse complement strand
GCGCCGGTCGCCGGCTGGTCGGCGACCTCGACCCAGCCGTCGACGAGCCTCGCCTGATGGATCGCTACCGGGTCCTCGGCGGGGCCTTCCAGTGGCTCGCCCGTTTCGACATCGAAGACGCTCCCGTGGCACGGACACTCGACGGTGGCCGCCCGATCGTCGAAGTCGCCCTCCGAGAGGGCGCACCCCGCATGGGTGCACTCGTCGGCGAACGCGAACAGTCTCGCCTCCACATGCGCGACGGCCACCCGTCCGGAGGACAGATCGAACGCCCGCATCTCGCCCTCGGGGATCTCGGCCAGAGAAGCGACGCGCACGAACTCCATCGGCCCTAGGCTCGCACGAGCGCGGACCAGCCGCGCTGGAGCGCCGTCACCGCTCCGAGCGCGGCGAGGACCAACAGGATCGGGGTCATCGCGCCCGGAACGACGAGCCCGATGATCAGCGCGATGAATCGCTCCAGCCGTTGGAAGAAACCCTCGGTGAGCTGCACTCCGACAGCTTCGGCCTCGGCTCGGATGTGGCTGACGGACAGGCTCACCACCAGGGTGAAGAGGGCGAGGGCGGCGTCGAGGCGCCTCCCATCCTCCGCGAGCGCCCAGAACAGGCAGGCGAACAGGATCGCGTCGGCGACGCGGTCCAGGACCGAGTCCATGAACGCACCCGACCGCTTCTGCTGCCCGTAGTGCCTCGCGACCGATCCGTCGAAGACGTCGCACAGGCCGGCTGCGAGCAGGGCCCAGCCGGCCAGGAACCAGCCCCCCGTGATGATCAGCACACCGGTCGCCACGTTGAGGACGAGCGCCGCGACCGTCAGGTGCCACGGTCGCACCCGCGCCCAGATCAGGAACGCGAGGATCGCGCGGTACGGCCACTGGAACGCCCATTGGATCGCGCCGCCGGCGGCCGATTCGTTCTTCCGAGGCTTCGGGAGGTCGCGGACCTTCGGCGCCTCGCGCGCGACGTGGGGTCTCGAGCGATGCCCCGCGGCCGCGCGCCGGCCCATCAGCTCGCGCTCATCAACCGACGAACGGCTCGAAGCCGACGACCACGTACCGGAAGCTCCCCCCGGGCGCCTGCACGAGCACCTCCTGGTCCTTCGACGCGCCCATCAG
>DATFFS010000227.1:0-6559 GCA_035249945.1 Gemmatimonadota bacterium | reverse complement strand
AGCGGGACGGCAACCGGCGCACCGGGGCGGGCGCGGGTCGAGTACGGCGCGATCGCGGTGGAGTTCCGATCGTTCCGCAGGTAATCGATGTAGAGCCGGCCCTCGCGGTACTTCTTGGGAAGCTTGCTCGTGTACTCGTCGGGGCGCTCCTCGGCCAGTCGCTCGGCCACGGCGCGCGAGAACGATTTGACTTCGTCCCAGCCGGACCGGCGCTCGATCGGCGCCACCACGTGAAGGCCCTTTCCTCCCGTCGACTTGAGCCAGCTCTCGAGCCCGACGTCGGCGAGCAGGTCGCGGAGCGCGACGGCCGCCAGGGCCACGCGCGGCCAGACGACATTCGGCCCCGGATCGATGTCGAAGATCATGCGGTCAGGCTTCTCGAGCCGATCGATGCGCGACCCCCAGACGTGGACTTCGAGGACGCTGGCCTGCGCGAGCCCGACGAGAGCGGACGCGCCGTCGATCATCATGTAGGTCACGTCCTCGCCGTCCACCACGAGATCGAAGCGGGGGACGACCTCGGGGATCGAGACGTGGGACTGCTTCTGGAAGAAGCACTGGCCCTCGCGCCCGTCGGGGCAGCGGAGAAGAGTGAGCGGCCGCTTCTCGATCTCCGGGAGCGCGCGCTCGGCGACCGCCGCCCAGTGCTCGGCCAGCTCCTGCTTCGTCAGCTCCTCTTCGGGCCAGAGGACGCGCTCGGGGTGCGTGAGCCGCACGCCGTCCAGCACCGGATCGCCGCCCGACGTGCGCGAACGGCCCGCCTTCGCGGGGGAAGCCCTCTTCGATCGAGCCCGTTGGGGACCACCTGCCGTCTTCGGAAGCGCGGACGGGAGCTCGCGCACGACTTCCGCCGGCTTCTTGTCCGCGCGCAAGCCCTGGAACGAGGGGTGGCGGATCTTCCCGTCGGGCGTCCACTCGGTGAACTCGACCTCCGCCACGAGCCGCGGTTGGAGCCAGGTGATGCCGCGGCCCTCCGCTCCGCGCGGAGGATCGACGACCGGCGCCTTCTTCCGCTCGAGCTTGCCCATCCGGCTCCGCAGCGCGCGCAGGTCGTCGTCCGTGAACCCCGTCCCCACCTTCCCCGTATAGCGGAGCTCGCCATCGTCGTTCACGCCGAGAACGAGCGCGCCGAAGCCCGCGCGCGCGCCCTGGGGCTCGGTGAAGCCGGCCACGACGAATTCCTGCCGCAGCGTGCACTTGACCTTGAGCCAGTCCTTCGTGCGGCCGGGGGAGTAGCGGGAAGCGGCGCGCTTCGACACGATTCCCTCGACACCCGATCCGCAGGCGGTTTCGAAGAACTCGGCGCCGCTGCCGACCACGTGGTCGCTGAACTGAACGACGCGGAGCGGGGCCGAGGCTGCGAGCAGCGCGCGCAGCGCTTCCTTGCGCTCGACCAGCGACGTACCCGTGAGATCCTGACCATCGAGATGGAGGAGATCGAAGACGAAGTAGCGAAGCTCCGGCGCCGGCATCGAAGCCGCGGTCTGGAGCGCGTGGAAGCTCGTGATGCCGCGCTCGTCCAGGACGGCGACTTCGCCGTCGAGGAGGGCGGACTCGGCCGCGATCGAACGGACCGCGTCCGCGACCGGAGCGAACCGCTGCGTCCAGTCGTTGCCGTTCCTACTCACGAGGCGCGCCCGCCCGCTCTCGATCCCCGCCAGGATCCGATACCCGTCGAGCTTGATCTCGTGAAGCCAGTCGTCGCCGGCGGGTGCTTCCTTCACCAGCGTGGCGAGCGCGGCCTGGGGCTTCTTGGGGAGCTTGCCCGGCCGCGCGCCGGGAAGCTCGGCGGCTCTGGGGCCGAGGTTGCGCTTCCGCCTTCCCTTCTTACCCGTCGCCGGGTCCAGCTCCCCCTGGCGGCCCCACATCCGGTCCCGCTCCTCCGCGACCTCGTCGACCGTGCGCCCGGTCAGGACGCTCTCGGGCCGGGAATCGACGATGGGTGGATCATCGGCGGAGGCCGCCAGGGGGTCCGTCTTCTTGATCAGGAGCCACTGCTCCTTCTCGCCATCGTTCTTCCCCGATCGGACGAGCCGCCACTCGCCCTTGAGCTTGACGCCCTCCAGCCGGAACGCGAGCCGCCCCTTGCGGAGTCCTTTGGCGGGGTCCTCGAGCGGCACCCAGGCGCCGCGGTCCCACACGACGACGGGACCGCCGCCATACTCGCCTTCGGGGATCACGCCCTCGAACTCGCCGTACTCGAGCGGGTGGTCCTCGGTGCGGACGGCGAGCCGGCGGTCCTTGGGATTCAGGCTCGGCCCTTTGGGCACCGCCCAGCTCTTCAGAACGCCGTCCCATTCAAGGCGGAAGTCGTAGTGCAGACGCGTGGCGTCGTGCTTCTGGACGACGAAGAGGAGCGGGCCGCCGTCCTTCGACCGGACGTCGCCGGCGGGTTCCGGCGTCTTGCCGAAGTCCCGCTTCTCGCGGTAGGTCTCGAGGCCCTTCGGGTCCTTCGGCTTCTTCCCGGCTCGTGTCTTGTTCCTGGCCTTGGCCTTCTTTTTGGCCGTGGTGTTCTTCTTGGCGCGCGCCATCCGGGGAAGCTCCCCTCTAGGGGGTCGCGGCCCCCACGTCGAGCGTTCCGATCATCCCGCGCTGCTCGTGATCCTGTACGGGACAATAGATCTCGTACGTGCCCGCCTCCTCGAGCGTGACGGTCAGACTGTCGGTGGCCCCGGGCTGGATCTCAGCGACCTCCTCTTCTACTCCCTGTCCTTCGACCTCGAATCCGTGCACGACGTCGGCCGCGTTGTGGATCACGAACCGGATCCTCCCGGCAGGCACGGTGACCGTCGCCGGGCTGTAGGCGTAGCTGGTTGCCTCGATCTCCACCCGCTCTGCAACGGCTCCGCTGTCCTCGGCCGCCCCTTCGCAGGCCGCCAGCGCGACGATCAGGATGGCTGCTCCGCGCGTCGGAAATCGTATCGCGATCATTCTGAACCTCCCGTTGGAGTCGTCGATCCTCTACAACGTCGCGCCGGACCCCCGTTGCACGCCCGTCCTTTGGCTCGTATACTGTATACAATGATACTGCGAAGCAATCTTGAGGCGCAGGTGCGGGAGGCGCTGCGCGAGCGGATCGTGACGGGACGGTTGGCGGCGGGGGAGAACCTCATCGAGACGCGCCTGTCGCGGGACCTCGGCGTAAGTCGGACGCCCGTGCGCGCCGCGCTCTCGGCCTTGGAGCGGGACGGGCTCGTCCGCTCCCGCCCGAACTTCGGCTGGTCCGTCGCGCCACTGGATCCGAAGGAAGCGTCGGAGCTCTACCCCGTCCTCTATGCGCTCGAGAACCTGGCGATGCAGGAGTCCGGATTGCCGGATGCCCCCACCTTCGCCCGGCTGCGGAACCTGAACGAGCGGATCCGTCATGCGCGACCGGGGGATGCGCTGCGGACGAACCTCGAGTGGCACGAAACCCTGACGGGACGCTGCGACAACCGATTCCTGCTGGAACTCCTCGCCGGCGTCCGCGACCGCGTGCTGCGCTACGAACACGCGTACTTCCGGAAAGCAGCCGGCACGCGCTCGAGCCACGCGTTCCACGCGCGAATCCTCCGGGCCCTGTCTCGAGGGAACATGGACGAGGCCTCCGAAGCGCTGCGCGACCATTGGTTGAGCGACATGGAATTCGTGGCCACCTGGCCGAGCCGGCACGCGCCACCGAGCGAGCCCGTCTGACACGGATCCGCATCCACCGGATCTCCGGATTCGCGCTCCTGGCGCTCGCATTTTCGGCTTCAACGCTCGCTGCCGCCCAGGAGGCCGTGACGCGTCAGGCGGACGGCGTTATGCACCCGATCCCCCCAGCCGCCGAGCTCGGTTCCGCGATGGCTACCTTCCTTTCCGCCCTGAACGCCGGTTCGGTCGACCTCCTGGCGGACGTGATCGAAGACCAGTTCAGCCCGGCCCTGCTGGCCCGGTATTCCGCAGCGGGCTCGCAGGCGGCGCTCGTCCAGGCCGCGGCGGCCCGCTTCCACGACCTGCATCGTCTCTATGGTCCGGTGGAGGCATGGCGCGTGGATCGCACGTTCGACCCGCCGATCGTCTGGACGTCGGCTCCCGCCGTCGGGAACTGGATCGGCTTTCAGCCCGAAGCGGACAGCATCGGACGGTGGGACCGGCTCGCCGTGTGGCGGATTCGCCCGCCGGATACGCCGGACCGTGCGCCCGTTCCACGAGTCGCGCTCGCTGAATCGCTGTCCTCGTTTCTGGCGGCGAACGCCGCCGCCGGACGGTTCTCGGGCGTCGTCATCGTCGCCCGCGGCGACACGGTGCTGTTTCACGAAGCACACGGGACGGCGGACGGGGCCGACCCCCTCACGGTCGACCACCGGTTCAATATCGGCTCGGTGGGGAAGATGCTCACCGCCGTCGCGGCGCTGCAGCTGGTCGAGCGCGGCGCCGTTTCGCTGGACGACAGGCTTTCCGAGCACGTCCCCGAATACCCCGCGGCGATCGGGGACGCCGTGACGATCCGGGACCTCCTGACCCACACGTCGGGAATCGAGCTCGACGACCTCGAGGGATTCGCCGCCGCGATCCGGACTGCCGGAACGATGTCCGAGGTGCTCAACGTGCACCTCCGATACGTCCGGGAGATCGCCGCCAGCTATTCCCATTCCGGCGAGTTCGACTATACCAACGAGGGGTATTCGCTCCTCGGGCTGATCGTCGAGCGGGCGAGCGGGAGACCATGGGGTGAGCGAATCCAGCGGAGCGTCCTGGCCCCAGCGGGGATGGGCGCCACCACGCTCGCGCCACCGGAAGACGTGCCGGTGGCGGTCGGATTCACCGCGCTCGACGAGGACGGGGAGTACGCGCCGGGCCCGCGTCGGCCGGCTTGGCCGCTGCTGAAGCGCGAGGCTCAGCCCGCCGGCCAGCAGTGGTCGACGGCGGCGGATCTGTGGTCGTTCTGGCGGGCGCTCGTCTCGAATGAGCTGCTGAGCCCCGCGACAACGAGGGACATGCTCACCGCACAGGTCGACGCCGGGGCGCTACCCGCGTTCGGCCTCCGGTCCGCGTACGGTTTCGGGATCCAGATCGAGACTCGCGACGGCCGCACGCACGCGGGCCATGGCGGCGTGGTTCCCGGCTACAGCGCCGCCGTCCGCGCGTTCCCCGCGGCGGCGGCAACCGTGGTCGTGCTCTCGAACCTGGGCGACACCGCCGCCCATATCGCCGCCGAACATGTCGAGGAGCTCCTGCTGGGCCGCCGCTGAGGTCGAGTATCCGAGGGACGGGCGAACGGCAGCGGAAACCGGCTCCTGCGCGCGCGCCGCAATGGGAAGCGCCGCGAACATGATCGCGAGCGCGGCGAAGGCCCGCGCGGTGGCGGTACGGCTCGTGCGGTCCTTGCGGCCGCGCCACGCCCGTACGCTCATGCCGACGACGATGCCTACGCCGATCGCGCCCACGACGATGGAAGTGAGAACGAGCGAGAGCACGAAGTTGCGGGAGAGATCGGCGTCCAGTAACGCGGCCCGATGGACGACCAGCTCGACGGGAACGCGGACGAAGACGAACACGGCGAGCGCGTCGGCGCCGAGGCGCATCGCTCGCGTCCAGGGTCGCCAGCGGCCTTCGATCAGGGCGACCGCGTGCGCGAGCGCCGAGAGCGCCGCAGCCGCTTGGAGGACCATGACGCCCTGCAGGACAGCGTGGCGGATGATCGGGCGCACGCCGACCGCCGCTGTCGGCAGGGCCTCGGCCGCCGCCTGGCCGATCCCGGCCAGGACGACCAGCGCGATGGCGGTGGCGACGAGCCCGACGACGGAATCGAAGCGCGACGCGCGGTCGGGACCGCTCACCGCCGGAAGCGAACGCGGGTCCCAGCGCTCTCCCGGCCGACTTCGCGGGCTGACCTTCACCTCCGACCGCTGGAGCCAGGCGAACACCGCCACGATGACGACCACGGCGAGGACGGCCGCGCCAAGCGCTGTCTCGAGCGTGTCCTTGAGAAGATCGCCGGCCCGGAACTCGGCCTGACCGCCGAGCAGGAGCGCGACGGCGAAATACAGAGCGTTTGCGCCGACCAGCGTTAGCAGCGTCACGCGAACCACGCGACGGAACAGGGGATAGAGCTCGGGACCGATCAGGTACTGGCTGCCCGGCTCGTAGCCGGCGGCCACGGCGGAGGGCTCGCCGAGATCCGCCAGCACCGCTGCCACGTCGGACTCGCTCTCCGGCGACGCGTCCCGCGCCTCCAGCGCGTCGAGGATGGACGCGCGAAGCTCTCGCTCCACTTCGGCGCGCCGCTTGGGCCGCAGTTTCGCCGTCACGGCCTCCACGTACCGGTCGATCAGATCCATGCTCAACCTCCGTGTGATGGAGCCAGCAGCGCGTTCAGCACCGCCGACATCGCGTTCCAGTGTTCTTCGAGCTCGGCGCGCGCCCGTGTCCCGGCATCTGTCAGCCGGTAGTACTTGCGGGGGCGCGAGCCCTCGACGATCCATTCCTCGCCGAGGAGTCCCTGCTCCTCGAGCCGGCGCAGCAGCGGGTACAGTGTCCCTTGCTCGATCTCCATCCCGCGAGCCGCCAGCCGCTGCTGCAGCTCGTAGCCGTA
>DATFFS010000226.1:0-15881 GCA_035249945.1 Gemmatimonadota bacterium | reverse complement strand
GTTCCTGTCCACGCCGCCATCAAGGTCACCGAGATCGACGTGTTCCCGGCCTGACGACCCGGCCGAAGGTCGTGCGGACCGCGACCTCGCAGGAAAGGACACATTCCATTATATCGCGAATATTTGACTAAATGGAAAGCTCATTATACAATGCGAGGAATCGATCCCCACGCACCTTCAACCGGAGGACACTCCCATGGAACGTGCCCGTTCTCATGCCCGACAGCCCCTGCGATGGCTCTACTTCACGGGCTTCCTGACGCTGGTCGCCGTGATCGGCGTTTCCTGGACGCTGGATCACGCCTCCCTCGCTCCGTCCGCGCGCCTCGCCCTGGCGCTCGTCCCCGTCACCCTGTGGGCGAGCGCGATCGCGTTGCTGGTCCACGCGATGCGCGCGCTCGACGAGCTCCAGCGCCGAATCCAACTCGAGGCGCTCGCGATCGCCTTCCCTACCGCCATGCTGCTGGGAATGGGAGTCGAGTACCTGCAGAAGGCCGGCTTCGCGCGGGACGTGACGGTGGGGGAGGTGTGGCCCGTCATGTTCCTGCTCTACCTGCCCGCACTCCTCTTCGCACACCGGAGATACCGATGAAGAATCGTCTGCGCGTCATGCGCGCCGAGCGGAGCTGGTCGCAGGCGGAGCTCGCGGAGCGGCTGGGAGTTTCGCGTCAGACGATCAACGCGATCGAGAACCTGCGCTACGATCCCAGCCTGCCGCTGGCATTCGACATCGCGCGGCTGTTCGGGCTCGCGATCGAGGACGTGTTCGAGCCGGAGGATGCGGGCACGGCCGCAACGAGCGGGATATACTAGCGCGCTTGTCGATCGTGCCCGAACATCCCGCGTCCTTGCCCGGCCGCGCGCCGCTGATCGATCGCGAGGTGTTCTTCGGAAACCCGAGCATCGCGGCCGGCAAGCTCTCCCCCGACGGCCGCTGGCTCTCGTTCGTCCAGCCGCTCGACGGAGTCCTCAACGTCTGGGTCAAGCGGATCGAAGAGCCGTTCGACGCCGCGCGCCCGATGACCGACGACCGGAGTCGGCCGGTCGTGCAATCGTTCTGGAGCCGGGACTCGCGGCGCATCCTCTTCGTCCAGGACCAGGGAGGCGACGAGAACTTCCACGTCTACGCGGTCGACCCCGCCGCGCCCGCGGCAGCCGACGATCGCGTCCCGCCCGCCCTCGACCTGACGCCGGGCGCCGACGTCCAGGCCCGGATCTACGAGCTTCCCGAAAACGACCCCCGGCACGCCATCGTGGGGATCAACGACCGCGACCCGCGCCTTCACGACGTATGGCGGCTCGACCTGCGGAACGGCGCGCGCGAGCTGCTGCTGACGAATGAGGAGAACGTCGCCGAGTGGGTCGCCGACCTCGCCGGACGGCTGCGGTTGGGGCATCGACAGCGGCCGGACGGCGGCTGGGAGATCCTGCGCGTAGACGAGGGCCGGCTCACGCCGGTGTTCGTGTGCGGCCCCGAGGAGGAATGCCAGCCGATCCGCTTCCACGTCGACGGCGCGCGGCTGTACATGGAGACGAGCCGGGGCGCGCCCGACCTGTCGCGTCTGGTCCTGCTCGACCCCGCAACCGGCGCGATCGAAGAGGTCGAGAGCGATCCCCGGGGCGAGGCGGATTTCGGCGGCGCGCTCTTCGCGGCCGACACGCACGAGTTGATCGCGACCTGGTACACGGGGGACCGGATCCGCTGGTACCCCCACGATGAGCGCTTCGCCGGTGACCTGGAGCGGGCGCGACGCGAGCTCCCCGACGGCGACCTCGGCTTTCGCTCGATGACGGCCGACGGCAACCGGATGCTCGTCTCCGCTATCTCCGATGTCGAGCCGGGGGCGTCATGGCTGTACGACAGGCGGGCGGGAACCTTCGATCTCCTGTATCGCACTCGGCCCGAGGTCCCCAGCGAGCACATGGCCCGGACGGAGGCGGTGCGGTACGCCGCGCGTGACGGCGTCGAGATCCCTGCCTACCTCACCCTTCCGATCGGCGCGGCGCAGCCCCTGCCGGCGATCGTCTTCCCCCACGGAGGACCGTGGGCGCGCGACACGTGGGGCTTCCACAACGTGGTCCAGTTCCTCGCCAACCGCGGGTACGCGGTCCTGCAGCCCAACTTCCGGGGTTCGACCGGGTTCGGGAAGCGGTTCCTGAACCTCGGCAACGGAGAATGGGGAACGGGCACGATGCAGCACGACCTGACCGACGGCGTGCGCTGGCTCGTCGAGCGCGGGATCGCCGACCCCGAGCGGGTCGCGATCATGGGCGGCAGCTACGGTGGCTACGCGACACTGGCGGGGGTGGCGTTCACGCCGGATCTGTACGCGGCCGCGGTATCGATCGTCGGGCCGTCGAGCATCCCCACGCTGCTCGACTCGATCCCGCCGTACTGGGAGCCCGTGCGTCGAACCTTCCACGTCCGGGTGGGCGATCCCGAGGACCCCGCCGATCTCGCGCGCATGCGCGCCCAGTCGCCGCTCTACTCGGCGGACAGGATCCGGACCCCGCTGCTCGTCGTTCAGGGAGCCAACGACCCGCGCGTCAAGAAGACGGAGTCGGACCAGATCGTGCGCGCGCTCCGCGATCTGGGCCACGAGGTGGAATACCTGGTGGCCGCGGACGAGGGGCACGGCTTCGCGAGCGAGGAATCGAACCAGGCCCTGTTCGCCAGGATCGAGGCGTTTCTCGCTCGGCACCTCGGCGGCCGCTATCAGGCCGACATGCCGGAGCGCGTCCGCCGTCGCCTCGAGGAGCTGACCGTCGCGGTCGGGCAAGTCTAATGGATCGAATGAGCCAGGCGCCGCGGCCGCGGCCCCGTGCTACGTCCGGACGAGCTCCTCGTCCGTGCGGGTCCAGTCGCCAACCGGCAGCGCCGCGAAGGCTCGGGCCATCTCCACGGGGCGCATCGGCCGCTCGCCTACGCCGGACGGACCGAACGACTCGCGGCGCGCGATCTCGACGAAGACGTTCGTGATCTCGGGATCGGATAGCGTGCCCGCGCTCATCGCGAGATACGTCAGGGCCTGCTCGCGGCTCCACGGATCGCGGTAGCTGCGCGAGGTCGTGAGGGCGTCGTAGACGTCGGCCACGAGCAGGATCCGAGCGCCGATCGGTATACGCTCTCCCGCCAGGCCGTCCGGGTAGCCGGTTCCGTCGTACCGCTCGTGGTGGCCGCGCACGGTAGCCTCGATGTCCCACGGCAGCTCGAAGCACGCCAGATGCTCGACCCCGAGCACGGGATGGAGCCGCACGGCTTCCATCTCGGCCTCCGTCAGCCGCCCGGCCTTGTTCAGAATGGCGGGGTCCACCTGCAGCTTGCCGACGTCGTGCAGGTACCCCGCGACGAGAATCCCCTTCATCGCATCCGCGTCGAATCCCAGGTCGCAGGCGATCGCCACGGCGTACTCCGCCACCCGGGCGGAGTGCCCGTAGAGGTAGGAATCGTGCGCCTCGACCTCCTGCCCGATGCGCTGCACGACATTCAGGATCAGGCCTTCCAGCTCGTCGACGCGGCCACGGAGGTCCGCCAGATCGCGCGCCGCGTCGAGCTTGCGGAACAGCCGGGCGCTGCGTCCCAGGCACTCCAGCGCGCTGCGGTGGCGGCCTTCGTCGAGGTACAGGTGGCCGAGCTCCCGCAGGGCCTCCGCCTCCCCGAGCGGAGCTTCCAGCCGGCGCCCGCCTTCGGCCGCCATGCGGAACAGCCTCTCGGCGCGTGCCGTGCGCCCGGCGATGCGCTGGATCTGACCCATGAAGCGCGCCACCTCGGCGCGTCCGGCGTGGTCTCCCGCGCGCCGGAAGTGCCGCGATGCCTCGCTCGCCGATCGGCGGGCCCGGGCACGCTCGCCGAGCGCGAGCCACACCTCGGTGGCGTTGATCGAGATCAGCCCCAGGAGATCCTCGTCGCCCAGATCGCGGGCCAGCGCTCGCGCCTGCTGGTAGCAGCGCGCGGCGGTGTCCCACTTGTCCACGTCCGCGAGGACCATGCCCAGGTTGTTGAGCGCGCGCGCCTCGCCGGCCGCGCTTCCTGCTCGACGGTAGGCCCAACGCCCCCGCCGGTAGTGACCGATCGCCGCACCGTAGTCCCCGCGGACGTTGGAGATCGCCCCCAGGTTGACGAGCGCCGCCGCCTCACCGCGCGCGTGACCGCTGGAACGCGCCAGCCGGAGGGCCAGCTCGAACCGCCGGCCAGCACGCTGCAGGTCCCCCATCTCGAACGCGATGGCGCCGAGTGCGTTCAGGCATTCGACCACGACGAACGGCCGTCCGAACCGTACGGCCTCGCGGGTCGCCTCGCGGTATAGCTCCGTGGCTTCCGGCCAGCGAGCGGCCGCGCGAGCGTCGCGAGCGCGCCGGATCAGGGCTTCGAGGCTCTCGATGGGCGCGAACCGCCGGATCATGCCGGCTCCCGAATGAGGGTGGCCGCCAGGCGGTCGATGCGCGCAACGCCGGCGGCGGCGCCGAGCGCCTGATAGCCCGCGCGGGCCTGCTCGATCTCGTGGAGCGCTTCGTCGAAGCGGTCCCGGGCGATGTGGATGCGCGCCCTCAGCTCGCGGGCGTCGGCGGTGGCCAGCGGGTTCTTCCCCGCCTGGCCGACCCGCAGCGCCGCGCGGGTCCATTCTTCGGCCCGCGACCAACGCCGCTCGGCGAGCGCTATGGCCGCGAGCGCGCATGCCAGGTCCGCCAGCACGGGGTCGCCTTCGATTTCGACGGCCAGAACGCGTGCTTCCGCGGCGGCGGTGCGGGCCCGGTCGAGATCTCCGCGCTCCGCCGCCGCGCGCGCCGAATTGATGAGCGTCGTGATGAGCAGATCGGATTCGCCGATCCGGCGGGCGGTCTTCGTAGCCTGTTCGAACCACTCGCGCGCGTCCGCCGCGGCGCCTTCCTCGAGCATCGCCAGGCCGAGGTTGTTCATGACGCGGGCCGCGGCCGCGTCTTCGCCGTTCGCCCGGAAGCCGGCCAGCGCCGAGGCATAGAGACGGCGGGCACGGGCCGGAACGCCGCGGGCAGCCCACAGGGCGCCTTCGTTGTTGTCGATCCTCGCGACCAGCCCGCGCTCGCCGGCCGAATGGGCCAGCAGCCGGGCCCGGTCGAAGAGCTCCAGCGCGGTGCCCCAATTGCCGCGCTCGAACTCGACTGCGCCGGCCACGTTGAGCGACTTGGCTTCCCTGGCTATGTCCGCCAGTCGCCGCGCGCCGCGCAGGGATGCGGTGGCATCGGCGGAAGCGCCGCTCCAGTCGCCGAGCCGCATCGCCGCGATCGAGCACCATCGGCGTGCGTCGGCGGCTCTGGCGCGATCGCGCAGCAACGGCGTGGTCTCGACGGCCGCCCGGCGGAACAGCCGGCGCGCCTCGCCCCATCGTCCGGCGCTGGCCGCCTGGTGCCCGCGGTCCAGCACGCTATCGACGGTCGGTCCCATCCGACCCCGCGTCCTATTCGACGCAGAGCGCGTAACGCGAGAAGTGCAGAACCGGTGCGATGACGGTCCCCGTGAGCGGGTTGTAGATGCCGCCGACCACGCGCCAGTCGTCCCTGTCGTCCGACGCGACGGCGATCCGCAGCCGCCAGGGGTTCACCCCTCGCAGGTCGGCCTTGTCGACCGAGATGGAAAGGATCGCGACGGGATCGAACGCCAGGCCGCTCGGCCCGAAGCGGAACGCGACGTAACGCCCGCCGTCGACGTCCTGCGTTATCTCCGTTGGGAAGGAGAGTGCGCTGTCCAGGAACGAAAGCCGGGCGTCGTCGGGGGCCAACGTCTCCCCCCGGCGAACCTTGATGAGTTTCGGCGCGGAACCACCAGAGCCCCCTAGAAGGCCGCCGAGCAGAAAGTCAGGCTCGTTGGCGGCCGTCGCCGCGATCGACTGCGTGTCGTCGCTGGGGGAGGTGGGAAGCTGAGACTGACAGGCGGCCAGCAAGCACACCAGCAGCCCGACCGCCAACAGCGGTCGCGAGGATGAGGCTTTCATTGGTCCCTCCGTGTAGCTGTGCTCGCTCCGGCGGCCTGGAGTGATCCGGAACGTTCGTTGGGCTCAATCGGGCAGCCCGGCCGTCCGCTGGTCGTTTGCCAGGTGGGACCCGTGGCTTTGCGTCGCCTGCTTCCGCAGGGTTTGCCGTTTTGTCCGTCGCCCGCACCTTGCGGACGCCGGCACTGTTCGCAAGGCGCGGGCCGCCGCCGTCCGCGGAATTCCCGGGATGACGCAGAAGTACTTGCGGAGAAGGAGGTTGCACCTCGCGCCGTGCCGCCGCACACGGGCCGTGCGAGGCGCGCGAATAGACGCGGAGTGCAACAGATTGGGGCGTGGGTTGGAGCGCGCGGAAGCGAACTTCCGTCAGAAGAGAAGTGTGTTGCCGCTTCCGTTCCCGCGGCGCGCCGCCAGGAGCCGAGTCGAGTCCAGGATCTCGATCCCACGCCGATCGAACGCGTCGTGCACCTCCGCATCGCTCGCCGGGTCGACCGGCCGCGAGAGATCCCACAGGACGAACGTGGAAAGCCCTTCGTCGGCGCAGTCCTCCGCGCTCCACCGCACGCAATAGTCGCGGGCCAAGCCCGCGATGAAGACCTGCTCGACCCCGCGCTCGCGCAGGTATCCCGCGAGACCCGTCGGTGGGCGCTCGCCCGCGGGGTTCCAGTTCTCGCGGATCGCGCTGTAGGAATCGACCCGCGGATCGACCGCCTTGCGGACGATCGCCGCGAAGCCGCTCCAGTCCACGTCCGGATGCAGCATCGCGCCCGGAGTGTCCTGGACGCAGTGGTCCGGCCACAGGATCTGCTCGTGTCCGTAGAGCTCGATCCGGTCCATCGGTTCGCGCCCCGGATGGTTGGACGCGAAGGAGACGTGATCGCGGGGATGCCAGTCCTGGGTCGCCACCTGAAGCCCGAAGAGTCGCGCGCTGAGGAGACGGCCGACGGGCTCGAGAATCGACAACCCGTCGTGGGTCGGCAGCGCGCCGCCGGGCAGGAAGTCGGGCTGGATGTCGACCAGCAGGAGCGCGGCGCGCTCATGGTCTATGCGGGGGTCGTGCCGTCCCATAGTCCCTATACTCTATCGCCGTGGAAGCCCGAAAAGAAGCGATAGGCGACAGGGCCGTGGAATACCGGGCGGTCTTCGACGCCGCTCCCGACGGCATCGTCCTCGTGGGGCCCGACGGCGCGATCCTCGACGTGAACACGTGCGCGCTCCGCATGTTCGGCTACGAGCGCGACGAGGTGGTCGGCCGCTCCGTGGAGGTGCTCGTGCCGCCCGAGCTCCGACGGGTGCACGTCGACCAGCGCCAGCGCTACATGGAGGCGCCGCTGGCGCGCCCGATGGGTGCCGGGCTCGAGCTGAAGGGAGTGCGGCGTGACGGCAGCGAGTTCCCGGTCGAGATCAGCCTGAGCCCCGTGCCGGCGGCGGAGGGCGGCTACATCATCAGCATCGTGCGCGATCTGACCGAGAGGCGGGCGCTGCAGGCGTTCGGCGCCGGGGCGGTACGGGCCGCGGAGGAGGAGCGGCAGCGGATCGCGCGCGAGCTGCACGACGACACGGCGCAGCGCCTGGCCGGATTGATGCTGATGCTCCGGGTGGCGGGCAGGACCGAAGACGCGAAGGAACGCGAGGAGCGGATCGAGCGAGTGCGCGAGGAGATCGGCGCGGCGGCGGACGCGGTGCGGCGGATCGCGCGCGGCCTGCGGCCGCCGATCCTCGATGAGGTGGGACTCCCGGCCGCGCTGGAATCCCTCGTCCGGTCCCTGCGGCACGCGCACGGATTCGGCATCGACCTGACGATGGAGCAGACCGTCGGCCGGATGGGGGCAGACTCCGAGCTCGCCATGTACCGGATCGTGCAGGAGGCGCTCTCCAACGCGATTCGCCACGCCGGCGCCTCCCGCGTTTCCGTCTCCCTCCATGCGGAAGATCACGTGCTCTGCGCCGAGGTGGAGGACGACGGCCGGGGATTCGCGACGGAGCGGCCATTCTCCGACGAGGGCCAGGGACTGGGGCTGGTCGGCATGCGCGAGCGCGCCCGCCAGGCCGGCGGCACGCTCGAGATCGACAGCGCCCCCGGCTCCGGGACGCGGATCCGCGTGACGCTGCCCTGCGGAGGACCCGTGCCGTGAGCGAGATCCGCGTCGTGCTCGCCGACGATCACGTGGTCCTGCGCGCCGGTCTCCGCGCGCTGCTTGAGGCGGAGATGGGGATCGACGTCGTCGGCGAGGCGTCGACAGGGGACGAGGCGGTCGACCTGGCGCGCGAGCTCAAGCCCACGATCGTCGTCATGGACCTCTCGATGCCGGGCTCCGGCGGGCTCGAGGCCACGCGGCGGATCGTCGCCCTCGGGCTCGACACCCGCGTCCTCGTCCTGACCATGCACACCGAGGAGGAGTACCTGGTGCCGGTGCTGGAGGCGGGCGCCAGCGGCTACCTGACGAAGACGACCGCCGACCGCTCGCTGATCGAGGCCATCCGGATCGTCGCGCGCGGCGAGGTGTTCCTGCCGCCCCAGGCGACGAAGCTCCTCCTGCGCGAGTACCGCGCGGCGAACTCGGGAGAAGGCCCCGCCGATCCCCTGCATCAGCTGAGTGCCCGGGAGCAGGAGGTCCTCGCCCTCACCGCCGAGGGCTTCACCTCGAAGGAGATCGGCGAGAAGCTCTTCATCTCCCCGAAGACCGTGGACACCTACCGCGCGCGCATCATGGAGAAGCTGGGCTTGAACCACCGCGCCGAGCTCGTCCGCTTCGCGCTACGCGCGGGCCTGCTGAAGGGACTGTAGCGCTCCACCGTCCGGCCCGCCGCGCTGGGGGTCGCCGCTGTCGGGATTTTCCTGACAGAGCTTCTCCGATATTCCCCACAAGTCAGGCCGTCTCGCCTCCGACAGACCGCTTCGTCCGCATGTGGTAGGATGGAGCCCGTGCGAACTGTCGATCGACTGCGACGACTCCTCCGCGTCCGGCTCTTCACCAAGATCCTGGTCGCCAACTCCGTGCTCGTCACGCTGTCGGCCATGGCCGGGGTGTTGGCCGGCGCGCGGCTGGCGGCCGGCAGCGACCGTGAAGCTCTGGCGGTCGCGGTGCCCGTGGTCCTCGCGGGGATCGGGCTCACGATCCTGGTCGACGCCGCCATCCTGCGTCTGGCTCTTCATCCGCTGCACCAGCTCCAGCGCGCGGCAGAGCGCGTGCGCGAAGGGGACCTGTCGGTCAGAGCCCCGCGCAGCGCGCTCGCGGACAAGGACCTGACGCGGCTGGTGGAGGCGTTCAACGACGCCCTCGGGCGGATCATCGTGTACCGCCGCCAGCTCGGGGAAGCCGCGGCGCGTGCCGCGCGCCAGGAGGAAACCGAGCGCGAGCGGGTCGCCAACGAGCTGGAGGAGGAGATCTCCCAACGGCTCGCGGCGCTCCTCCTCAGGTTGCGCATGGCCGCAGGCCGGTCGGAGGCGCTCGAAGGTCTGCTCGAGGAGACGCGGGACGAGATCGGGGCCGCCCTCGCGGTCATCCGGGGGTACGCGGTCGCGCGGCGCCCGAAGGTCCTCGACGAGATGGGGCTCGAGGCCGCCGTGCGGGCCTACGCCAACGTACTCGAAGCGGCGGGCGTAGACGTTGTCGTCGAAGGAACCGCAAACGGCTCGCGGCGCCAGCCCGAGCTCGAGCGGAACCTGTATCGCATCGTGCGGGAAGCCCTCGACAACGTGGCTCTCCATTCCGATGCGCAGCACGCGGTCGTCCGCATTGCGCGTACGCCCGGCGAGATCGAGGTCAGCGTCGAAGACGACGGCCGGGGCTTCGACGTGGACGAGGCGCTATCCGGTAACGCGCTGGGCCTGTTCGAGATGCGGGAGCGGGCGAGGATCGCCGGAGGCGGGCTCGCCATCGACAGCCGGACGGGCGCGGGAACGCGCGTTCGCGCGGCCGTGAAGGTGAATGGCGCGCCGGTTCATGGGTGAGTGCGGGCCGGCGGTTGCCCGGCAGCGCCGGGGTGTATCTTCCGCCTCCCCATCGACAGGAGGGCTTCCATGAACCGTGTCATGAAGGCGTTGGCGATCGTCGCATCGGGTCTCGCGCTGTACGGCTGCGGCTACAACACCATTCAGGCGCAGGACGAGGCGGTGACCGCCGCCTGGAGCGAGGTGGTCAACCAGTACCAGCGCCGGGCCGATCTCATCCCAAATCTGGTGGAGACGGTGCGGGGCTACGCCGCGCAGGAGCGCGAGGTGCTCCTGGGTGTGACGAACGCCCGCGCCAGGCTGGGCTCTATCCAGGCCACGCCGGAGCTCATCGAGGACCCGGCCGCGTTCGCCGAGTTCCAGCAGGCGCAGGCGGAGATGTCCTCGGCGCTGTCGCGCCTCCTGGTCGTAGTGGAGAACTACCCCGACCTGAAGTCGGACCAGAGCTTCCGCGAGCTCCAGGCGCAGCTCGAGGGGACCGAGAACCGGATCGCGGTGGCGCGCAACCGCTACATCGACTCGGTGCGGGAGTACAACACCACGGTCCGCAGATTCCCGGTGAACCTGACCGCCAAGCTCTTCGGCTACGACACCAAGCCGAACTTCACGGTCGAAAACGAGGCTGAGATCGCCCGGCCGCCGGAAGTCGACTTCTCGCGACCCGACACGACATCGCAGATGGCACCGCAACCCGATACGATACCGCAGCCGACGACGCCGGCCCCGGCGAACCCGTAGCGCCACCGGCGTGCATCGCGCCCCGTGAAGCTCCGGCTCGCCGCCGCGGCCGCCGTGTTGCTCGTTGTCGGGGCCTGTCTCGCGCCGCGGGCGGTGGCCCAGAGCGGCGTCCAGGTGCCGCGCCTCGAGCGCCGGGTCACCGATCTCACCGGGACCCTCACCGCCGAGGAGATCTCCGCGATCGAGCGAAAGCTCGCCGCCTTCGAGGAGCGCAAGGGCAGCCAGATCGCCGTCCTGTTCGTGCCGACGACGAAGCCGGAGACGATCGAGCAATACGGGATCCGCGTGGTCGACGCGTGGAAGCTCGGCCGCCAGGACGTCGACGACGGCGTGCTCTTCCTCGTGGCCAAAGACGATCGCGCGCTGCGCCTCGAGGTGGGGTACGGCCTGGAGGGGGCGCTCCCCGACGCCACGGCGAACCGGATCGTCGAGGACATCGTGGTGCCCCGCTTTCGCGTGGGGGATTTCGCCGGCGGCGTCAACGCCGGGATCGACGCGATGATCACGGTCATCGACGGCGAGCCGCTTCCCGAGCCCGAGGCTCCCGAGGCCTGGCCGGGCGACGGCGGCGGAGGCCTCGGCGGGCTGCTGACGATCGGGTTCCTCATGGTGGTCGTGGTGGGCGGCGTCCTGAGGGCGATCTTCGGCCGGCTGCCGGCGGCGTTGCTGACTTCGGGGCTGACGGCCGCGATCGCCTGGTTCCTGGTCGCCTCGATCGTCGCCGCGATCGTCGTCGCGATCATTGCGTTCTTCTTCACCCTCCTCGGCGGGATGCCCGGTCAGCGGCGGGGCGGCTACCGACGTGGAGGGTGGGGCGCCGGCTGGCCCTCGGGCGGGGGGATCGGCCGCGGCGGCTGGAGCGGTGGCGGGGGTGGATTCGGCGGCGGCGGCGCGTCGGGCCGATGGTGACGGCGCCTCGGGATCCGGCCGGCGTAGAGGCGGGTGCATGGACCTGAAGCGCACCCTGCGGCACCTGTTCACGACTGCGTGGAGCGTGGGCAAGGTGTTCCCGCCGGACACGCTCGCGAGCATCGAGGCGGCGATCCGCGAGAGCGAGAGCGGGCACGACGGTCAGATCCGCTTCGCCGTCCAGCACTCGCTCGACACGCGCGAGGTCCTGCGCGGCATCACCGCGCGCCGGCGCGCCATCGAGGTGTTCGGCGAGCTGGGCGTGTGGGACACCGAGCACAACAACGGCGTCCTCATCTATTTCCTCCTGGCGGACCGGGATTTCGAGATCATCGGGGATCGAGGGATCGACGCGCGCGTGGGGCCGGACGGGTGGGAAGAGATCTGCCGCGGCATGGAGGAGCGGATCCGGGAGGGCGACTTCGAGCGGGCGGTGATCTGGGGGATCGATGCGGTCGGCGACCGCCTTCGCGCGAGCTTCCCGCGCACGGACGGTCCCGCCGGCGATCTGCCGGATCGGCCGGTGATCCTGTGAGCCGCCGGGCGTTGTCGAAGGACCGTCGCCGCGCGTCGGGCGCGATGCGGCCTGGGCCGCGCTTCGCTACCTTGGCGCGCGTGGATACCCGCGTCGTCCGGCTCCTCGCCCTCTCCGCGCTGGCCCTCGCGTCGGCCGCGTGCGCGACGTCCCGCAGCGCGCCGCGTGCGGAGGCGCCGACCTCTCCGAGCGCCGAGGCGCCCGCCCCTGTGGCGGATGCGCCCGACCTCGCCGCCCACCCCACGCTGTTCGCAACCCTCTGGCAGCAGACCTCCGCCGAGTACCGCGCGGCGGCCTTGCAGGCTTACGACGAGGCGCGCGAGACGCTTCCGATCGCGCTAGCCGATTCCAGCTGGACGGCGGCCGTCGAGCAGGAAGGCGATTTCTCCATGCTTCCCTCCGCGGTAGTCCTCGACGTCGACGAGACCGTGCTCGACAATTCCCCCCAGCAGGCGCGCACGATCCTCGCCGGCGGGTCGTTCGATCCAGCGGCGTGGGGCGCGTGGGTGAACGAGGCGCGGGCGCCGGCGGTGCCGGGAGCGCGGGAGTTCCTCGCGCTCGCCGACTCGCTCGGCGTCGCCGTCTTCTACGTGACGAATCGCGACCAGCCGCTGGAGGAGGCGACCCGCCGGAACCTCGAGGCGGAGGGCCTGCCGCTCGATCCGGAGGTCGACACCGTGCTGACGCGCGGCGAGCGGGAGGGCTGGGGCAGCGACAAGACCTCCCGGCGCGAAGCCGTCGCCGAGCGGTACCGCATCGTGCTCCTCGTCGGCGACGACTTCAACGACTTCGTCGCCGCCCGTCTCTCGCGGGCAGCGCGCGACCGCCTGGTCGAGAGCTACGCCGATCGCTGGGGCGACCGCTGGATCATGATCCCCAATCCCGTCTACGGCTCCTGGGAAGGCGCCCTCTACGAGGAAGCCGACGACACTCCCGAGGAGCGCGCCCGCCGCCAGCTCGAGGCGCTCGAGGACCTGCAACCATAGGCCCGGCGCATCGCGCCCGCGCGCTCTGCCGTCAGCGTCCGAAGACGAGCGGGACGAGAAGGATGGCCATGGTCGGCACGAGGATCAGGAAGAGCAGATCGAGGAAGGCGCCCGCGCGCGCGAGCTGCGGCACGGAGATCCTCCCGCTGCCGTACGCGATCGCGTTCGGCGGCGTGGCCACGGGCAGCATGTAGCCGCCGCTCGCCGCGAGGCCGGCGCCGATCACGAGCGGCATCGGGTCCTGGCCGGTCGAGAGCGCCAGTGCGCCGACGACGGGCAGAAACGCCGCCGCGGTAGCGGTGTTGCTTGCCAGCTCGCTGAACAGAATGACGACCAGCGCGACGAGCCCGAACAGCGCCCACAGGGGCCAGCTCCCCAGCCCGGCGAACCCGGCGGCCAGCCAGAGCGCCAGTCCCGTTCGCTCGATGGCGTCGGCCAGCGACAGGCCGCCGCCGAACAGCACGATCACTCCCCAGGGGATGCGCTGGGCCGTCGCCCAGTCGAGCGCGAACTCGCGCTTCCGCAGCGAGACCGGCGCCAGGAACAGCCCCAACGCCGCGAGCATGGCGATCCCCGCGTCGCTGACGCCGGGAATCCAGCGCTCGAGGATCGGACGCGTGACCCATCCCGCCGCAGCCAGCAGGAAGGCGACGGCGACCAGCCACTCCCCCCGACTCGCCCGCCCCAGCGATACGATTTCGCGCTCGATGAGCGCGCGTCCGCCGGGCAGCTCGCCTCCCTCCACCCGGAACGCGACCCGCACGAGCACGAGGTAGGTGAGGGGAAGCGCGATCAGGGCGAGCGGGACCCCGATCGCCATCCAGCGCGCGAACCCGACCTGGATCCCGTAGCTCTCGAGCAGGAACGCCGCCGTGAGCGCGTTGGGTGGCGTCCCTATCAGGGTCGCCACGCCGCCGATGCCGGCGCCGAACGCGATCGCCGCGACCAGGGCCGGGGCGAGGTCGCCTGCTCCTCGATCGCCACGGGCGCGATCGCCGAGCTCGAGCACGGAGACCCCGATGGGCAGGAGCAGGAGCGTGGTCGCGGTGTTGCTGATCCACATGCTGAGGAAGGCGGCGCTCGCGAGGAACCCCGCCACGAGTCGTCGCGGCGCGGTTCCCAGCGCGCCGATGATCCTCAGCGCGAGCCGCCGGTGGAGACCCCACCGCTCCATCGCCGCGGCCAGCAGGAAGCCGCCGAGGAACAGGAAGATGACGGGATTGGAATACGGCGCGGCGGTCTCCCCGATCGTCCCCACTCCGAGGAGGGGGAAGAGAGCCAGCGGCAGAAGACCGGTGGCCGGGATCGGGATCGCCTCGCTGATCCAGAGGATCGCCATCGCCGCCGCGCAGGCCGCCGTCCGCCACGCCGCGGGGCCGAGCCCCTCGGGCGCGGGCAGCGCCAGGACGAGCAGGAACGCCAGCGGTGCGGCGACGAGGCCGATCCCCCCGCGCCACGACCGCGCGACCTCGAAGCTCACCGCGGCCGAACCGGCTGGATGCCCGGCAGCACGGTGCTGCACGCCAGGGTTCCGAGCGCGATCACCAGGAGACACAGGGTGGGGATCGAGGGCTTCGTCCTGGAACGATAGAGAGGGACTCGCGGGCAGATCAAGCGCGTTCGTCGCGCGTCTGACGGCACGCGGCGGCGGCGGTTCCGTAGTGTCGGTGCATGCCGGAGTCGAGCGGAAAGATACGGGTGGGGGTGTCGGGATGGAGCTACGACTCCTGGAACGGGGCGTTCTATCCCGAGGGTCTGCCGGCCCGCCGGCGACTCGAGTACGCCTCCCGACGGTTCCAGTCGATCGAGATCAACGGGTCGTTCTACGCGCTCCAGAAACCCCACTCGTACCGGGCGTGGCACGAGGCGACGCCGGCGAAATTCAAGCTCGCGGTCAAGGGAAGCCGGTTCATCACGCACAACAAGAAGCTGGGGGACGTCGAGACCGCGCTGGCGAACTTCTTCGCTTCGGGCATCCTGCTCCTGGGGGAGAAGCTGGGTCCGATCCTGTGGCAGCTGCCACGCCAGCTCGCGTTCGATGCCGGCCGCATGCAGGCATTCTTCGATCTCCTGCCGGGCGACACCTTCGCCGCCGCGAAGCTGGCGCGGCGGCACGACGAGCGCGTCGAGGGGAGGTGCTGGACGAAGCCGATCGGGAAGCATCGGCTGAGATACGCCATCGAGCCGCGCCACGAGAGCTTCTTCGGTCCGGATTTCGTCCGCATCGCACGCCACGCCGGCGTGGCGATCGCGTTCGCGGATTCCGGCAGCTGGCCGTACACGGAGGAGCCGACCGCGGGATTCGTCTATATGCGACTCCACGGATCGCCCGCCACCTACGCCAGCCGCTACAGCGGAACGGATATCGCGCGCTGGGCGACCCGCATTCGCGCCTGGCGACGTGGCGCCGAGCCGGCCGGAGCCAAGCGGATCACCGACCTCGCGCCCCCGCGCCGGAAGGCGCGCGACGTGTACGTCTACTTCGACAACGACCACAACGCCTACGCGCCGCGCAACGCGCTCGAGCTGATCGACCGGCTGGGACTGCACGCCGGAAGCTGAGGATCGCCGGGAAGCGAAACCGGGTGCCCGGAAACGAAAAAGCCCCCGCCGATGGCGGGGGCTCTTCGTCGGGCCGCTTGTGCGGCTCGGTGTCTCCGGTCCGCTTACGCGACCTTCGTCACGTTCGCGGCCTGCGGGCCCTTGGGGCCCTGCGTCACCTCGAACTCGACACGGTCGTTCTCGGAAAGGCTCTTGAAACCGTCAGCCTGAATCGCGGAGAAGTGGACGAA
>DATFFS010000225.1:0-7012 GCA_035249945.1 Gemmatimonadota bacterium | reverse complement strand
CAACGAGCTGTCGCTGAGGCAGGGCGAGCTCCTCAAGCGGCTCAACGCCGGCCGGCGGCGGAGCTCGATTCGGCGGCTGGTGTTTCGACTCGATCCTGAAGCGAAGGGATGACAGAGCGCATGGCGAAGGCAAAGACGAAGCCCCGCGGCAACGGCGATCCCGAGCGCAACGCGCAGGCGGCCAAGGAGTACAGCGCCGAGAAGATCCAGGTCCTGCAAGGGCTGCAGGCGGTACGCAAGCGCCCGGGCATGTACATCGGATCCACGGGCCCGCGCGGCCTCCACCATCTCGTCTACGAGGTCGTGGACAACGCCGTCGACGAGGCGCTGGCGGGATACTGCGACGAGATCTCGGTCACGATCGAGACTGACAACGCCGTCCGCGTCGAGGACAACGGACGCGGCTTCCCGGTAGACATCCATCCCACGGAGAAGAAGCCGGGCGTCGAGGTGGCGATGACCACGCTCCACGCTGGCGGGAAGTTCGACCACGGGTCGTATAAGGTCTCGGGTGGTCTGCACGGCGTCGGCGTATCGGTCGTCAACGCGCTCTCCGAGTGGCTGGAGGTCGAGGTCATGCGCGACGGCCGCCGCTACCACCAGCGCTACGAACGCGGCGACAAGGCCTCCGATCTCCAGGAGGTCGGTACGGCCGAGGCCACGGGGACGATCGTCCGGTTCCGCCCCGACCCCGAGATCTTCGACGAGCTCGACTTCGACTACGAGACCCTCGCCTCGCGCCTGCGTGAGCTGGCGTTCCTCAACAAGGGCGTCCAGATCGAGTTCCAGGACATGCGCGGCGAGACCCCGCGGATGGACGTGTATCGCTTCGACGGTGGCCTGGTGGAGTTCGTCAAGCACCTCAACAAGAGCCGCAAGCCGCTGCACCCCAAGGCCATGTACGTGGAGACGACCAAGGAAGACGTCGAAGTGCAGTGCGCCATCCAGTACAACGACAGCTACACGGAGACGCTGTTCACCTACGTGAACAACATCAACACGCACGAGGGGGGCACGCACCTTTCCGGATTCAAGGCCGCGCTGACCCGCACGATCAATGCCTACGCGAACGAGCGCGGGCTGTTCAAGAAGGCCGAGTTCACGCTCTCGGGCGACGACGTGCGAGAAGGTCTGACCGCCGTGCTCTCGGTCAAGGTCATGGAGCCCCAGTTCGAGGGGCAGACGAAGACCAAGCTGGGGAACTCGGAGGTGCGCGGCATCGTCGAGTCGGTGATGAACGAGGCGTTGAGCTCGTGGATGCAGGAGAACCCCGGCGCCGCGAAGACGGTCGTCGAGAAGGCGATGCAGGCCGCCCGCGCGCGCGAAGCGGCGCGTAAGGCGCGGGATCTCACGCGCAAGAAGTCGGCGCTCGAGGGCGGGATCCTGCCGGGGAAGCTGGCCGACTGCTCGATCGACGATCCGATGCTGTCCGAGCTGTACCTGGTCGAGGGCGACTCGGCCGGCGGGTCGGCGAAGCAGGGCCGGGACCGGAACTTCCAGGCCATCCTGCCGCTGCGCGGGAAGATCCTCAACACGATCCGCGCGCGTGTGGACAAGGTCCTTTCCAACGAAGAGATCCGGACGATCATCACGGCGATCGGGACTGGTTTCGGAGAGGACGAGTTCAAGCTGGAGCTCAGCCGCTACGGCAAGGTGATAATCATGACGGATAGCGACGTCGACGGATCGCACATCAGGACATTGATCCTGACCTTCTTCTTCCAGTGGATGCGCGAGTTGATCGATGCCGGAAAGATCTACATCGCACAACCACCTTTGTATAGAGTATGGAAGGGCAGCAAGGAGATCTACGTTCAGGACGACGAGGAGCGTCAGAGAGCCGTCGAGCGGCTGGGTGGGAACGGCGTCAATATCCAGCGCTACAAGGGCTTGGGCGAGATGAACCCGGATCAGCTGTGGAAGACCACGATGGACCCCGAGACCCGGACGCTGCTCCAGGTTCATATGGAAGACCACACCGAGGCCTTCGAGCTGTTCCAGACGCTGATGGGCGACGAGGTCGAGCCGCGCCGCGAGTTCATCGAGAAGAATGCGAAGTACGTGAGGAATCTTGATGTCTAGCGCACCGATGAGCAGCAGCACCCATATCATCGACTTGGAGAGGATCTAGATGGCCGTCGAGCAGGGACGCGAACAGCGAATCCTCGAGCGTCAAATCGTCGACGAGATGAAGGAGTCGTTCATCGACTACTCGATGAGCGTGATCGTCGCGCGGGCGCTGCCGGACGTCCGTGACGGGCTGAAGCCCGTGCACCGCCGCATCCTGTACTCGATGTCGGAGATCGGCCTCGGTCCCGGCCGGCCCTACAAGAAGAGCGCGACCGTGGTCGGCGACGTTCTGGGCAAGTACCACCCCCACGGCGACACGGCGGTGTACGACGCGATGGTCCGCATGGTGCAGCCCTTCTCGCTGCGCTATCCGCTGGTCGACGGACAGGGGAACTTCGGCTCGATCGACGGCGACTCGGCGGCGGCCTACCGGTACACCGAGGCGCGCATGGCCCCGATCGCGGCGGAGCTCCTGGCCGACATCGACAAGGACACGGTTGACTACGTCCCCAACTACGACGACCGGTTGCAGGAGCCATCCGTACTCCCGGCGCGGATCCCGAACCTCCTCGTCAACGGCGCCAGCGGGATCGCGGTCGGCATGGCGACGAACATTCCGCCCCACAACCTGCGCGAGATCGTCAGCGGCCTGGTCGCGCTGATCGACGACCCCGAGCTCGATCTGCCCGCGCTGCGGAAGCACATCAAGGGCCCGGACTTCCCGACCGGGGGCTACATCTACGGCACCGCGGGGATCCAGGACGCGTACGAGACCGGTCGCGGCAAGGTGATCATGCGGGCCCGGGCGAGCACCGAGATCAAGGACAACGGCCGCGAGCGGATCGTCATCACCGAGATCCCCTACCAGGTGAACAAGACGCGGGTCATCGAGCAGATCGCGGAGCTCGTTCGCAGCAAGAAGATCACCGACATCTCCGACCTGCGCGATGAGTCCGACCGCGACGGAATGCGGATGGTGATCGAGCTCAAGTCGACGGCGCAGAACGCCGAGGTCGTGCTCAACCAGCTCTACAGCCACACGCAGCTCCAGCAGACCTTCGGCATCATCAACCTGGCGCTGGTCGACAACGTCCCCAAGGAGATGCCGCTCAAGGAGATGCTCGAGCGATTCCTCGAGCATCGCCACGAGGTCGTCGTGCGGCGCTCGAACTTCGAGCTCCGGCAGGCCGAAGAGCGGCTGCACATCGTCGAGGGACTGCGCATCGCGGTCGACAACATCGACGAGGTCGTGGCGCTGATCAGGAAGAGCGGCGACACCGACGCCGCGCGCACGGGGCTGATGGAGCGGTTCGATCTCTCCGAGCGCCAGGCGCAGGCGATCCTCGACATGCGGCTGGCCCGCCTCACGAGCCTCGAGCGGGACAAGCTCGAGGAGGAATACCGGGATCTGTTGAAGACGATCGCGGGCCTGCAGGAGCTGCTCGGCTCGAAGCGCCTCAGGATGGAGAAGATCAAGGAGGAGTTGCGCGAGATCGCTCAGAAGTACGGCGACGAGCGGCGCACGGAGATCCAGGCGGGCGGCGCCGACATCTCGATGGAGGACCTGATCGCCGAAGAGGACATGGTCGTGACCATCAGCCACACCGGCTACATAAAGCGGATCGCGGCCTCGACGTATCGGCGGCAGCGGCGCGGTGGCCGGGGCGTGACCGGAATGGGGACCAAGGAGGACGACTGGATCGAGCGCCTCTACGTGGCCAGCACCCACGACTACCTGCTGGTCCTCACCGAGCAGGGGAAGTGCCATTGGCTGAAGGTCTACGACATCCCGCAGGGCGGGCGCGCCAGCCGCGGCCGGCCGATCGTCAACGTGCTGGAGACCGACGCCAACGACCAGGTCGCCGACGTCCTCCCGGTGCGGGAGTTCGACGACCAGCACTATCTGATTACGGCCACCCAGCAGGGCCAGGTGAAGAAGACGGTGATGTCGGCCTACAGCAACCCGCGCCGCGGCGGCATCATCGGGATGAAGCTCGAGTCCGGCGACCGCGTGATCGGCGCCGCGCTGACCGACGGCACCAACGACATCATGCTCGCGACCCGCAAGGGTCAGGCGATCCGCTTCTCCGAGGACGAGGTCCGCGACATGGGCCGCGACACCATGGGCGTCCGGGGCATCACGCTGCAGGGCAAGAACGACGGCGTGCTCGACATGGTGGTGGTCAAGAACGAGAGCAACGCGCTCCTGGCGGTGACCGAGAACGGCTACGGCAAGCGCACGCTGATCTCCGACTACCGGGTCACGCACCGGGGCGGCAAGGGGATCAAGACGTTGAACCCGACCGCCAAGACGGGCCCCCTCGTGGCGGTAAAGGAGGTCGTCGAGCAGGACGAGCTGATGATCGTGACGACCGGCGGAATCATCATCCGGCTCCCCATCCAGGGCATCCGCATCATGGGGCGCGCCACGCAGGGAGTGCGGCTCATCAACCTCGAGGATGGCCACAAGGTCGGGGACGTGGCACGAGTCGTGCTGGAGGAGGAAGAGGAGGGGGCTCCATCCGAAGGGATGGAAGACGCCGCCCTGCTGGACAGCGAGCAGCTGGAGCTGCCCTCGGAAGAGGAGTGAGCACAGAGCTGAAGGTCTCCGTCGAACCCCGGGCTCCCCGGGCGGTCTCGGACGGCTACATCCTGGTCGTGGACGACGATCCCTCGATTTGCGACACGCTGGCCACGATGTTGCAATTCAAGGGCTACCGGACGGATATCGCACATACCGGTCCCGCCGCCCTCCAGCTGGCCCGCCGCGAACCGCCCGATCTCGTTCTGCTGGACGTCATGATGCCGGAGATGGACGGGCTCGCGGTATGCCGCGAGTTCCGCTCCGATCCGCGGCTGGCGGATTCGCGGGTCGTGATGCTGACGGCCCGTGACGGCCGCAAGGACGTCGTCCAGGCGCTCGAGGCCGGGGCCAGCGACTACGTCACCAAGCCCTTCTACATCGACGAGCTCGTCGCGCGCGTGCGCACGAACCTCGAGGTCAAGCGCTACCACGACGACCTCGCGGCCATGCTCCGCATCTCCCAGGCGGTGTCGTCGTCGCTGGAGATCGAGAAGGTCCTGTACACGATCGTCAGCGAGCTCGCGCAGGTCGTGCAGTCCGACCGCGCCTCGCTGATCAAGATCGTCGACCGGCACACCGGGTACGTCGTGGCGACCCAGGACGACCCCAATCTCCACAACCTGAGCATCGACCTCGACGGCTACCCGGAGATCCAGAAGGCCTCCGCCGAAGGCGACGTGGTGGTGGTCGAGGACACGCATACCGACCCGCTGATCGGTCCGGTGGTGCACACGCTGCCGGCCCGGAAGTCGATCATGATCGTGCCGCTCCGCGTCCAGCGCGCCGACCTGGGCGAGTACGTCCTCCAGTCCTCGCGACGGTACTGGCCATACACGGAGCACGAGGTCAAGTTCGCGCGCGTGGTGGCGAACGCAGCGGCCAACGGGCTCGCCAACGCCGCGCTCTACGAGCAGGCGGCGATCGACAACCAGCGGCTGAACCGGCTGGCCAACACCGACGACCAGACCGGTCTCTTCAACCATCGCTACTTCTATCAGCGGCTGGAAGAGGAGTTCAAGCGCGCCGACCGGTACCGCTCCGACCTGTCCCTGATCCTGCTGGATATCGACCACTTCAAGCAGGTCAACGACACCTACGGGCATCAGCAGGGCGACGCGGTGCTGCGCGAGCTGGCGGCGGTGCTGCACCGGACGATCCGCGAGACCGACCAGCTGGCGCGCTACGGCGGGGAGGAATTCGCGGTGCTGCTACCCGAGACGAACCTCGCCGGTGCCTATCAGCAGGCCGAGCGCCTGCGGCGCCAGGTGAAGGCCCACTACTTCGAGGCGCTGTCGGGGAAGCCCCTGACTATCTCCTGCGGGGTCGCGTGCCTGCCGTTCAGCTCGGAGGACTTCGCCGCCCCGCGCCATCGCCAGGACGCGCTGATCAGCTGGGCCGACCAGGCGCTGTACACCGCCAAGCGCGGCGGGCGTGACCGCACGATCACCTTCGAGGGCCGACCCTCCCACGAGTGAGTCCCGCGGCCTGGATCGCCGGGCTCGTGGTGGCACTCGCGCTCGCCGCCGCGCTCCTGTGGCTGGCGATCGGATGGCTCGGCCACTATCGACTCAATCGTCCGCCGCGCCAGACCCGTCCCGCCGACTTCACGTTCACGCCCTGGGAAACCGACGCGGCGCACGAGATCGCCGAGTTCGAGACCTCCGACGGCGTCCGGCTGCACGGCTGGTTCCTGCGGCACGAGGAGGAGTCTCGCGTCGTCGTCGTGATGCACGGCTATCGGGGCGAGAAGTCCGACGTGCTGGGGATGTCCACCGCGCTCTGGCGCGCCGGGTTCGACGTGCTGCTCTTCGATTTCCGCGGCCGCGGGCGGAGCGCCCGCGCGCCGATCACGATGGGCTATTGGGAAGTGGCGGATCTCGCGGCCGCGCTCGACTGGGTCGGCGAGCGTGTTCCGGGGGCGCGGATCGGGCTCCTGGGCTTCTCGATGGGCGGTGCGGTGGCGATCCTGGGTGGCGCCGACGAGCGGGTGCGGGCGATCGTCGCCGACAGCGTGTTCGGGAGCCAGCGCGAGGTGATCGAGCACGCGGCCGAGCGGGACGCGCGGCGGTTCTTTCGGGGCTGGATCCCCGGAAGCGTGTTCCTGCCCGCCATGGAATGGTGGCACCGGCGCAGCGGAAGGCCCGCGTTCGACGAGATTGCGCCCGTCCGCCGGGTTCCCGCGCTCGCGGACACGCCGATCCTGTTCATCCATGGGACGCGCGACCACTGGATTCCCCTCGACCATGCCCGCCGATTGCTCGAGTCGGCGCCGGAGACGAGCGAGTCGTGGGTCGTGGACGACGCGCTCCACTGCGGAGCGTACTTCCTGGACCGGCCGGGGTATTGTCAGCGGGTTGC
>DATFFS010000224.1:0-5420 GCA_035249945.1 Gemmatimonadota bacterium | reverse complement strand
CGCCACCCCGAGCAGCACCGCCAGCGGGATCGCGCTCCGCCGCACCCAGGCGCGCGTGCCGCGCCGGTGGGCGGTCAGCAGGCGAGCCCCCTGGAAGGCGATTCCGAGCGTCAGCAGGAAGACCGAGACCCAGCGCAGCTCGGTCCTGAACAGGGAGAGCGGAGCGCCCACGGGGACGAGCAGGAGGACGAACGCGGCGAACCGCGGGGAGCCGAGGTGTGGCAGCTCGAGCCGCGCGAGCAGGGCCAGCGGGACGGCCAGCGCGACCACGGTGGCGGCGTCGATCAGCGGCGCCATCCAGAACGCATGCGGGTTCAGCGTCCCCCAGCCCCATCCGAGCTCGAACCGCAGCAGCGAGAGCGCGGCTTCCAGGAGGCCGCCGAGGATCCCCAGCCACGTCGCGAGCGCCAGCACCTCACCCGGCGACGCCGGGGTATCCATACCGAAAGGCCAGAGCCGGGCCGCGATCCGCCGCGCGAGCGGCACGCGGAGAAACACGATCCCGAGAACGATCGAGCCCGCCCCGAGGGCGAGCCCCGCCTGCTGGATCGGGCCGAGCTCCCAGCCGGACCCCTTGATCCAGTCCACCCCCACCGTCACCGCGGCGAGGACGGCGCCCGCGACGATCAGGATCGCCGATCCGTACGTGGCCTCGCGGCTCCGGACTCCGTCCTCCGGCGTGCCGCTCATCCGAGGTACCCCAGCCCGCTCAACCGGCGGCGGATGATCGCCTCGGCCTCGTCGGGCACGTCCGGCGGCTCGGGACGCGGACCGCCGACCGTCGGCAGCATCCGGCCCTGCATGCCTTCCGGAACGTCGTATCCGCCCAGCTCCAGCAGGGTCGGCGCGACGTCGAGCAGGCGGGCGCCGCGGATCTCGCCGCGCGCACCGACCCCCGGTCCCGCCAGGACGAAGGCCCCATACGTGTCGTGATTGCAGTCGTCGGGGCCGGTGTCGTTCTCGCGGAGGTGCAGCGCGCCGTACCCCACGCCGCCGATCGAGCGCCAGGCCAGCCCGCCGAAATGGACGATCAGGTCGGGCGGCACGTTCTTGAGCTCGCGATAGATCTCCTCGGGCTTGAAGGCCACCGTTCCGAGGGGCCTCCCATCCGGGCCGGGGGCCGCCTCGAGGCCGGCGGCGATCTCGTCCCGCAGCGCCGCGGCGTCCGCCGGATCGACGGGGCCGCTCGGCTCGCGCCCCTCGAGGTTGAGGAACACCCGCGCGTAGTAGCCGCCCTCGCTCCACGCCTTCGTCCGCCGCCAGTCGACCGCCAGCTCGCCGAACGGGGTGACCGCCTTCGGATACTCGTCGAGGACCAGGTACCCCTCGCGGACCAGCCACTCGTTGACGCAGAACCCGCCGTCCAGGGGCCGCGCGCCGTGATCCGAGACGACCAGCACCAGCGTCTCCTCGTCGAGCAGGGCGAAGATCTCGCCGATCTCCTGGTCGAGCAGCCGGTAGTAGTCGCGGATCGCGTTCCTGTACGGGCTCTGGGGATCGTGGTCGACGTGGCTCGGGTCGTGGTGCTTCCAGAATCCGTGGTGCATCCGGTCCAGGCCGATCTCCACGAACTGGAAGTACTCCCAGTCTCCCTTGGCGAGGAAGTGGCGGACCACCTGGAAATGCTTGCGGGTCATCTCGTGGATCTCCGCGAGCAGCCGCTCCTTGTCGGCGGTGCGGAAGCCCTTCACGTCCACGGGATATTCGCCGACCAGCTCCTCGATCTCGTGCCGCGCGCCGTGCGGCCACGTGTACTCGTATCCCGTCGTGTCGGGTGTCATGAAGCACGACACGCTGACGCCGTTGACCTTGCGCGGCGGGAAGGACGGCGGGACGCCGATCACGACCGAGCGGCCTCCCTCGCGCGCGACCTGGTCCCACATGGCCAGCTCGCGGATGGAGCGGGAATCGACGATCGAGAGGCCGTCGTAGCTGTGGTCGCTGCGATTGCGGAAGCCGTAGACCCCGAGCGAGCCCGGGTCCCGGCTGGTCGACATGCACATCCATGCGGGCACGGTGATCGGCGGGTTCACGCTCTCGAGCCGTCCCCAGCATCCGGCGTCCATCAGGCTGCGGATGTTCCCCAGCTTGTCGTGCCCGAAGAGAATGTCCGGCGCGGCGCAGTCGAGCCCGATGACGAGGATCTTCATGGCAGCAGCGACGTCCCTTCCATGTGCTCGCCCGCGGGCACCCCGAGCGCGTCGAGGATCGTCGGCGCGAGGTCGGCCAAGGCCGGGCTCTCCGTGGCGAACGGCCGGTTCATGAACAGCACCCCCGGAATGAGCGGCGGGTCGATGATGTGGTCCCCGCTCCATTTGCGCACGTTGTCCTCGAACCAGCCGCGCCCCACGCCCCCCAGGCCGGTCTCCCACGAGACGCGATACCCCTCCGCGAAGAGGAGGAGCAGGTCCGGCGAATCCGCCGCGTGCGGCCCCCGCCAGATCTCGCGCCGGAGTTTGACGTCTCGCACCGCCATGGCGCCGCGCTCCGGGTCCGCCAGCCCTCGAAGGCGGGCGGCGATCTCGCCGCCCACGCGGTCGGCGCTGGCGGGATCCACCGTTCCCTCCGCTTCGCGGCCGGCGACGTTCAGGTAGATGCTGCCGAGGCCCACCGCGTAGGCGCTCGTGCGAGGCCAGTCGATCCCCTCGAGCAGGTCGCCGGCCGCGGGGCCGGGCTCGAGGCCCGGCTTGAGCGCCAGGTATCCGTTGTCCAGCAACCAGGTGTTGGCATGAAAGCCACGCTGGAAGCTGGTGAATCCGTGGTCGCTGAGGGCGACGAGCAGGGTGTCCGCGTCGGCCCCCTCCAGGACACGCCCCACGAGCGCGTCGCAGCGGCGGTAGTGATCCTCGATCACCGTCTCCAACTCCGCCTGGACGGCGCGCCCGGCGTTGGCCGGATGGCCGGGCTCCTGGAATCGCCAGAACATGTGCTGGATGCGGTCGGGGGTGTCGAAGAGGCAGTAGACAAACCCCTCGCGGAAGCGGTCGAGCTCGTAGCCCAGCATCGCCTCGCGCTCGGCCATCACGGTGTCGCACTGGCGCAGGAACGCGTGCTCGTCGATGCGCTCGTTGATCAGCCCCCCGTGATCTTCGGCCATGCCGGTCGTGTGGAACAATCCGATCCGCCGCTCGAGCTCCCCGGCGTAGTCCCAGGGGGCGGAGATCGGAAACAGCGGCGAGTCGGGGTCGAAGTTCACGGGCGACGCGTAGAGCTCGAACGGATCCAGGCTGTTCAGGTGGACCCGGACGATCCCGTGGGCGGACTGGAGCGTCCCGAGCTTGAACCGGATCCTGAGCCACGCGCTCCATTCCCCGAGCCTCACCTCCAGCTCCGCGGGGTCGCCGCTCGAGCGCAGGATCGCGGCCCCAGCGGACGCGCGGGGCTCGATCTCGAGGGCGCACGTGGAATCCTTTCCGCGCCTGGGATTGCGAGGCCCCACCAGGAACGTGGTGAAGCCTCCATCCGCCCTCTTCTCCAGGAGGACGATCTGCTCGCTTTCGCGAGCGGTCACGTCGCGGCGCTCGGCGTACAGCGTCGAGGTCCCGAGGCCTCCGCGGACGTCCGGCACTCCCATCCCGGACAGCATGCGCCCCTTGAGCTTGTCCGGCGGATACGTGCAGGGGCAGCGCAGGACGACCGATGGAACGCCGGCCTGGCCGAGCAGCTCCCAGACGGGTACGCCGCCCCGGAGATTGACCGCACTGGGCGGCAGAAAAGAGCTCTTCTGCTCGTAGCGGTTGAGCGCCAGATCCGGCCGGTAGGTGGCAGGGTCGCGGCGAATGAAGTCGAAGATGCCATGGCCGCCGGGGTTGGTTCCGGTGGCGAAGGTCGACCAGGCGACGGGCGTCTGCGCCGGATACGTCGTCGCCACGGGCGCGAAGGCGCCTCGCTGGCGAAGACGAGCGAGATGGGGAAGCGCGCCTCGGGCCATGAGGCGCTCGGTGATTCGCGGATCGAGCCCGTCGAGGCCGATCACGATGACCTTGCGGAAGCCGGCCAAGCTAGCGGAAGATGCCGGTCACCTTCTGGACGAACAGGCGGACCGCTCCCACGACCCGCCGCCAGAAGAGGAGCAGGACCCCTCCGACTGCGGCCAGAGCCGAAGCGATCGGCATCAAGGTCTCTGGACCTAGGTACATGGCCTGAAATCCGCTGGGGGTGGGAAAGCGATGGGTGCGGTGGCGGGGAAAAACCTATGGGTCTCCGGCGGCCGCAGCAAACGGGACTGCTCCCTCGCTCCTCAGGGCCGCCGGGAATCGATCCCGGATTCCTGGAGCTCGATCAAGCCGTGCTGAAGGAGCTCACCGCAATAGCGCAGCATGTCGGCGCGGATCTGCTCCTGGGGCGCGTCGAACTCGCGCGTAAGAACGGCAACGGCCGATTCGACGCTGCCGGCGTCCCGCAAGACCGCGAAAAAGCGGCCGCCCGTCTCGTCCATTCCGTAGTAGTGACCGGTCTCGATATTGAGCAGGACGGTCTCGGACGCGAGGGTTCGGTGAACCACGTGGTGCGGGATGATCGCCCGCAACGGCCTGACCCGCTCCCAATCCAGCGCAGATGTCAGCATTCCTCCTCCGAGACGGCTGGGCTCCCGCTATGTCCGGGAGGGTGATTCAGGAGCAAGATCTGTGCCCGCTACATCTCCATGAGGCGGGTATACGGGCCCGCGGGCAGCACGGGCTCGCCTTCGTGTTCCACCCACGCATGGGCCTGAAAGCTCGACTCTTTTCTGACGCCGATCACCAGCGTGCTGGGGATCGCTCGCCGCGAGAGGATGCGAACGAGGACGAGCGAGCGGATCAGACATCGCGAGTCCGTCGGAAGAACACCCAGGACCTTTCCCACGACCTTGCCCAGGCGGCGCGCCACCTGGTGCTCGAGCGGATCTTCCCGGCGGGGGCCGGAGCGCACGTCCCGCGCCTTGCGGGCGAGGCCGAGGACGTCGGGTTTCCCCAGCGCGCGCCACATGCTGGCATAGGCGGTGAGAATCTCGAGGACGAGGGTGAACTTCGCCCCCGGAGTCAGACGTCTCAGGGTCGGCGGCACGCCCCCACTTTCCTCGTTGGTATTTTCGTCGTTCTTCGCGCGGGTTGCGACGAGACCGTTCAAGCGGTGGAAAATAGGGTGGCGGCCCGCCGCAACAAGGGGGAGTGGGGGATGTGCGCCCTTGACGGAACCGCCGCGCCGTGTATCTTCGCCGTCCTCGCCGAACAGCCGTTTTTCCGGCATTCGTGAGAAAGCAGTGTCCGGGGTTGACCCCCCGGCTCTGCAGGCGTATCTTATGGTCCCCTTCGAACGGGACTCCGCTCTCTGACAACCGAATCGTGCCAGCCTGAACACACAGGACTGGATGGGCCCCGCCGCGCGCACTGTTTCGCGCGGCACTTTGGGGACTAAAACAGAACTGTACAACGATTCCG
>DATFFS010000223.1:0-2157 GCA_035249945.1 Gemmatimonadota bacterium | reverse complement strand
GGCGCGCTCGACCGGAAGCTCCGCAAGGAGATGCAGGCCGAGCTGCGGGCGCTGAACCGGGAGCTGGGGACGACCTTCGTGTACGTCACCCACGATCAGGAAGAGGCGCTGGCCATGTCCGACCGGGTGGCGGTGATGGCGGAAGCGAGGATCGAGCAGGTCGGTAGTCCGGCGGACGTCTACGAGCGTCCCCGAACCGCCTTCGTGGCGGGATTCCTGGGGGAGACGAACGTCTTCGAAGGGGACGCCGGACGGCCCGTGGCGGTCCGGCCCGAGCGCATGCGGCTATTGCGTCCCGGATCCGCGACCCCCGCCGGCTTCGCCTCGCGGCCGGGCGAGATCCGCGATCTCGTGTACCTGGGAGACCGGGAGCACGCGATCGTCGGACTCCGCATCGGCACCGACTTCCGCGTGGCGCTCGCAGAGACCGATCGCGCCGAAGGCGCGGCCTGGAAGCGGGGCGACGCCGTGGTAGTCGCCTGGCGCCCCGACGACGCGCACGTGCTGGAGGAGGGCTGATGCGCCGGGCCAGTCGCTGGCTCGCCCGCCACGATCGGGCTCGCGCCTGGACCCTGCTCGGCCCCGGCACGGTGTGGCTGCTCGCCTTCTTCGTCCTGCCGGTCGCGATCATGGGCGTCTACAGCGTGATGGAGCGGGGGCTCTACGGCGGGGTGGAGCCGGGGCTCACCCTCGAGCCGTACGCGCGCTTCTTCGACCCCCTGTACCTCCGGATCCTGGCCCGGACGCTGTGGCTCGCCACGTTGACGACCCTGATCTGCGCGGGCATCGGCTACCCGGTCGCCTATGCGATCGCCGGGGCCGGGCGCTGGAAGCACGCGCTCCTGTTCCTCGTGATCCTTCCCTTCTGGACCAGCTTCCTCGTGCGCACGTATGCGATCATGTTCCTCCTGCGCGACACCGGACTCATCAACTCGACGCTGCTCGCGCTCGGCCTGATCGAAGAGCCGTTGACGCTGCTCTACACTCCGGGCGCGGTGCTGGCCGGCCTCGTGTACGGGTACCTGCCGTTCATGGTCCTCCCCCTCTACGCCTCCCTCGAGAAGCTGGATCCCGCCCTCCTCGAGGCGGCGGAGAGCCTGGGCGCCCGTCCGGCGGCGCGGTTCCTCCGCGTTACGCTGCCGCTCTCCCTTCCCGGCCTCGTGGCCGGTGGCCTGCTCGTCTTCATTCCTTCCCTGGGAGCCTTCCTGACGCCGGATCTCCTCGGCGGGGCCCGGCAGGTCATGATCGGCAATCTCATCCAGCAGCAGTTCGGTGCCGCCCGCGACTGGCCCTTCGGCGCGGCGGCATCGTTCGTCCTCATGGGACTGGTCCTGGCGGTCGTGTACGTTTTCCTGCGTCGCGGCGGCGCCTTGCCGGAGGAGGTCCAGTGAGCGCCCGGCGGACACCCTGGTGGGTGGCGGCGCTCACGGCCGCGGTGCTGTGTTTACTCCACCTTCCGATCCTCGTCCTGATCGCGTCCTCGTTCAATCGCTCCCGCTTCGCGATGCGGTGGGACGGATTCACCCTCCACTGGTATTCGCGACTGCTCGAGCGAGGGGACGTCCTGGAGGCGTTCCGCGCGAGCCTCGTCGTGGCGCTCGTCTCCACCGCTCTCGCCACCGTCTTCGGCACCCTGATCGCGCTGGCCCTCGCGCGTCACGCATTCCCCGGCCGCCGCATCTATCAGGGCCTCCTCTACCTGCCCATCGTCACGCCGGAGATCGTGGTGGGGATCTCCCTTCTGGTCCTGTTCGCGACCGCCGGCGTCACGTTGGGACTGGCGACCATCACGATCGCGCACGTGGCGTTCAACATCTCCTTCGTCGCGGTCGTGGTCCTGGCCCGTCTCCACGGGACGAGTCGCGATCTGGAAGAGGCGGCCATGGACCTGGGGGCGGGCCCGCTGACGACGTTCTTCCGCGTGACCCTGCCCCGCATTCTGCCGGGCGTGGTCGCCGGGGCGCTGCTGGCCTTCACGATGTCATTCGACGACTTCGTCATCACGTTCTTCGTGGCCGGGGTGGGCTCGACCACCCTGCCGCTTCTCGTATACTCGATGGTACGGCGCGGGGTTGAGCCGACGATCAACGCGATCAGCACGATCGTGCTGATCGTGACGACGGTCGCGATCCTGGTCGCCTACAGGCTGCGCGAGGA
>DATFFS010000222.1:0-2383 GCA_035249945.1 Gemmatimonadota bacterium | reverse complement strand
GCGTGGCCCTCTGAGCCGCGATCGCCTCGGCTTCGCGCCGCCGAGCGTCTGCGGCTCGCTTCCGAGTACGATTTCGCGTCGAGCTTGCATCTCCTGCACCGATAGGAGGAGTCGCGCCCGACCTCGAACGTGTCGTGACCTTTCGGGCAGAATCCGCGCCGCGGTGGCATCGCCTACCGCATCCCGCCCCCGCGGGGGAGATATTTCTCCCGTCCCCGCTAAGAGGTCCCGAGAAGCGTCGACCGGAAGAAAAGACCCCTGTCTGAGGGTGCTCCAGCCTTGAAGCTCCAGCCAAGGGTCGCATGCTGGGTGCATGGCACGTCGAGCCTGGCGGTTTGCGTGATCGTGCTCGGCTTTGCCGTCCTGTCGGCGGGAGCCGCTTTGGCCACGGTCCTCATGATCGCTTCGGGTGCACTCATCGCGCTCGTGGGCTCGTGGCTCGTTTGGACCCAGTTCTCCCGTTTCTAGTCGGCCCGGTGTTGGCTTCCTCACGCCCTCCCTCCGACCATGAGTTCTTGGGCGAGCACGACCGGACCGGCTGGCGTGGACGCAGCCCGGCGCGGGTAACGCGTGGCAACGGAGGGAGGAGACGACATGGACCCCAAGGAACCGCCGCCAGCGAACGAGGACCGTAAGTCAGGCGACCCGCAGCCACCCGGCGTAGATCCCGAGCGCGAGGAACAGCACCCGAGCAAGCCTGATGACGGCGACGAGGCCGAGGCAGCTCCGGACTCCCCGGAAGCCGAAGTCGCTTCCCACTCGGAGTAGCAGGCTGGCCAAGCCATCGACCATCTTCGCGGCGAGCTGGGCAGAGTCGCACGCTTCGCTCAGCAGCGGTGTGCAATGGCGTGCATCGGCGTTTTTCCTGCTAGTGGACCCAAGGGGATTCGAACCCCTGACCTCTTGGCTGCCAGCCAAGCGCTCTACCAGCTGAGCTATGGGCCCCGAGGAAGCGAGTCTATCGAGCGGAGGAGACCGCGCCCGGCTCTTCCCATTCCAGCCGGGGTGCGTCGCGCCAGAGCCGCTCGAGGTCGTAGAAGGCCCGCTCCTCGGGTCCGAAGACGTGCACCACGACGTCGATGTAGTCGAGGAGCCACCAGCCGGCGTCCCCCTCGCCCTCGCGCCTGGTCGGACGGACGTCGAGCTGCTCCCGGAGCGCCCGCTCGATCTCCTCGACCACCGACCTGATCTGCCGGGTGGACGTCGCCGTGCAGATCACGAAGTGGTCCGTGATCACGATCAGCTCGCTCACGTTCAGGACGACGACGTCCTGAGCCTGCTTGGACGAGGCGGCGCGGGCGGCGGCGGCGGCCGTATCGCGGCTCGGCGGGATCTTCCCGCCTCCCCGTTCCTGGTCCCTGCTCGTCACCCGGTGAAGTCCTCCCCCACGATGATCGTGATATCTCCGAGTCCCGATGGTACCTGGGACACGCCGACACGCCCGACCCCCATGGCGCCGCGGATGCGGCGGGCATCGGCGAGGGCATCGTCGCTGTTCGCGATGATGCGCGTTCGCTCGTAGCCGAAGACGTCGGCGTTCTGCGACAGGACGACGCGGAACCCGAGCGGCAGCACCCGGGCGGCGACGTGCTCGCCGAGGCCGGGTGTCCCCGCGCCGTTCTGCACGATCACCGGCACGGGGGTCGCGACGCCGAAGCGCTGCGCCACCGTGGCATCCAGGTCCGGTTGCAGGGGGACGGTCACGCTCCCCGCCAGGGAGGTGGTGGGGAACGTGGCAACGGCGGCGCCGCGGGCTCGCTGGAGGACGCGGCGCACCCCGGCGAGCCCGTCCGTCGCGGCGAGGTCTTCCTCGTCGAGGCGGACGCTCCCCCGGAGGAGCGCCTGCACGACCGCCGCCCACCTCGCCTCGCCACCCTCGTCGGGCACGGCCAGCAGCGCGGCGACCTGCTCCCCGCTCAGCCGGGCCGGACCAGGTCCGAGGGTCCCCGCTTCGGTTAGGACGACATCCGGCACATGCACGCGGAGGTCGCCCCCGCGGTTCACGACGGCGGCCAATCCCTCGAGGTCGAGCACCGCGACGTGCGCCGCCCACGCGCCGAACGTGTTCGAGACAGCGACGCGGACCGCCTCCGGATCCAAGCTCGCCACTTCCGGAGCCGCGATGTCTCCCTGGCCCGGCACGGTCAGGGACAGGTCGAACGGCACGGTGAAGAAGGAAGGGAGGCGATCGCCGACGCGCGTGCCGACGAGCGCCAACAACGGTTGGTCCGTCCCCACGACCTGCAGGACGAGGAGTTCGGACGGAACTCCCGACCCCGAGCCGGGATCAGGGCCAGTCGGACCACCGCCCGCGGCGTCGCCGAGCCGCGACAGCCCGTACACGCCGGCGGCGACGGCCAGGACCGCCACGACGGCAGCTGTC
>DATFFS010000221.1:0-5845 GCA_035249945.1 Gemmatimonadota bacterium | reverse complement strand
ATCCCGGGGCTGAATCCCGGGACCTACATGCTCTCGGCGACGGTTCCCGGCGCGAACTGCCTCGAGCAGACCGCGGTCGTCGAGGCGGACGAGGAGACGCAGGTGAACATCCCCTGCACGACCCCGGCGCCCCAGACCGGGACCGTGACGGGCACGGTGACGGTGAACGGAACGGGCGAGTCGGGGGTCGACGTGACCCTGCGCGACGGGACGACCGTCATCGCGACGACCACGACGGGAACGGGCGGGACGTACACGTTCACGAACGTCGCGACCGGCACGCGGAACGTGTCGATCGAGACGCCGGAAGGAGCCACCTGTCCAACGACCCAGCAGGACGTCACCGTTCCGGCCGATGAAACCGCCACGGCGAACTTCGCGTGCACGCGTCCGACGACCGGGGACTTCACCGTAGGCTTGGGTGAGCTCCGATGGGAGCACACGATGCCGGGGGTGGAGTCGCTCGAGTGCAAGATCATCTCGACGAGCCCCGCGCAGGCGGGTGCGACCTGGTCCGCAACGGTCACGGGCCCGGGCGTGATCTCCGGCCAGACCTTCGGGGGCACCCTCAACGCGAACGGGCAGGCCGAGCTGCGAGTGCGCATCAATTCCTTCGGCACGTACACGAACAACGTGACCGTGACGTCGGGAGGGGTGACCCGGAACGCATCGGCCAATGTCACGGTCGGGCCTGCCGCGAACACCTGCGCAGCCGTGGCGTCCTCGGCGCGGTTCAAGACGGGGGTGACTCCGCTCCTGCCGGACGACGTCCGACCGCTGGGGCTGAACTGGGTGGCGTTCCAATATGTCCGCCCCTGGGGTGATCCGCAGGTTACGCGCATCGGGCTCATCGCCGAGGAGGTCGTCGGGATCTATCCCGAGGCGGTCTTCCTGGACGGGGCGGGACTGCCGCAGTCGATCGACTACCGGATCCTGTCGCAGGCGGTGGTACGGGAGCTGGAGGTCCGCGTGGCCGCCGATGCCAGGGCCGCGTTCGCGAGCCTGAAGTTCTAGCGCTCGAGTCCTAGAATGGGGCGGGCGGCCGAATGGCGCCCGCCCCTTCGTGTGTCTCCACGAAGCTCAGTCGGCGGGAGCCGTCGCCCCCCGCACCACGCCGTGGAGGAACGCCATCAGCCGCCGCGCGCGATGCACCGCGTGAGGGGCGCCCAGCGCCCCATGCGTCCCGCCGGCGAGCCAGCGCCGGCCGAGTCCCGCCACGAGGCGTAGAACGCCGGGGGTCCGGTCCCGCAGGTGTCGCCCCATCAGGGCCCCGGACGCGTACGTATAGCCCGCGACCGCCCGCCGATGCGCCTCGGGAGGCAGCGACCGGTGCGACCGCACCGATACGCGTGGCGTCTCGAACACGTAGTGCCCTGCGGCGAGCGCGCGGATCGCGAAGTCGGCGTCGGCGCTGCCCCGGAACCTCGCCCCGTGGCCGAACCGCTCGTCGAAACCCCCCAGCGCTTCCCAGGTTCGCCGCCGAACCCCCATGCATGCCCAGATTCCCTCGACGCGGCACTTGTCGCCGAGGTCTCGGGCCAGGAACTCCGTGGCCCGGACGTACGCCGGGATCGAGGGATCGCGGGGACTCGCGGGATGGACGTTCCCGAAGACGACTCCGATCCGCGGGTCGCGATCGAAGGCCCCGACCATCGCCTCGATCCAGTCGGCCGCGACCTCGCAGTCGTCGTCGGTAATCGCCAGGATTCCGCCTCGCGCCTCGGCGATCGCGCGGTTGTGCGCGGCCGCGGAGCGCGTGGTATCCATCTTCAGCAGCTGGACGCGCGGATCTTCGAGCAGCGCGGGGAGAGCGTCCGGCAGGGGGGATTCCGGAGCCATGTCGGCGATCCAGACATCGAAGTTCGCCATCCGGTTCGCCAGGGTGGAGCGGAGCGCGAGCGGCAGCGCCGCGCGCCGCGCCCCTGTGCCTATGATCACCGACACCTGCGGGACGTCGCCGGCCGTGTCGCCCGTCATGCGCCCGGCCGCAGCCACTCGTCCGCCGCCCGGCTGGCGCGCAGCAAAGGCTTCCACGCGCCGGGAACCGCCGCGATCACCACGTCCGCCCCCAGCCGCGCCCAGTTCGCGTGGATCCCGATCCAGCGGCCCACGTGCGCGTAGCAGCGTCTGCGCTCGGCCTCCGGGATCGGCGCGCGGCGGATGCAGCGCACGTACTCCGAGAGGATTCGCCAGTGGGGGAGGATCCTCTTGCCCGCCAGGGCGGGATCGAACCATTCGCCCCGGAGGTGATGGGCCGGAAGCGCGCGCACCGAGCGGCCGGGATGGTCGCGGTTGAGAAACAGCGGCTCGGGCACGATCCGGAAGCGGCCCCGGAGGGCCAGCTCGGCGCGCAGAATCCGATCCGAGGCCACGTACCCATCCATCATCCGGGTTGCGCGCAGCACGTCCGCCCGCACGAGCCCGAAGAGCTCCGCGCACCAGCGATCCAGGCGCATGACGTCCAGGAAGCGCCCGCTCGGGCTCTCTCCATCGGCGTGTCGCGGGGGATAGCGAAAGTGCAGGCTCGTCGCGCCACTCTCGTCGATGATCCGGACGTCCGAGTGGCTGAGGACAACGCCGGGATCGGCGTCCAGGATCTCGACGCAGCGCTCGATGCAGGTCGGCTCGAGCAGGTCGTCCGCGGCCATCCAGCGGAACAGCGGAGCCCGCGAGAGCTGGAATGCCAGATTGAAGTTTCGCGCGGCCCCCAGATTGACCTCGTTCCGATGGACCGCGACCCGGGGGTCAGCGGCCTGGTATCGGCGGGCAATCTCGAGCGTGCCGTCCGTCGATGCGTTGTCCGTGACGACGAGCTCGAGATCCTCGAAGGTCTGACCGAGGACCGATTCGATCGCCGCGCCCAGATAGGCCTCTCCATTGTGCACGGGGAGGCCCACGCTCGCGCGGGGAGTGTGCCTCAGCACTGTTCCGGCTGTGCCCGTCGGGCGATGTCCCTGCGAAGCGCCTCGGCCGCGTCGCTCAGGCTCTTCGAAAGAGACCCGCGGCCGTCCTCGAGGCCGTCCTTCCCGGCGGAGTCGGCCTCCAGCCCGGCGTACAGGGACGCCAGGAGGAGCTGGTCCGGCGAGTTGACGTTGACGAAGTCGGGACCCCACACGCAGCGCACCTCCCGTCCGCGCTGCCGCTGGAAATCGAAGAAGTCTCCAGGCGGCCGATCGTTGCCCGAATCGGCCGCGAAGACCTCCATGGCTTCCAGCGCCGGGCCCCGCGAGAAGAGCGCGGTGCCGGACCAGCGGAGCGGCGTGCCCGGGATGGTCCCGGCCGGGCGCTCGACGATGGAGAGAACCTCATCCCCCTGCTCGTAGATGAGGCCTCCCAGCCCCCGCTCCTCGTCGATCGTGGCTGGCGCCACTCCGAGGCAGTCGTATTCCGCTTCGAGATGCCGTCGGAAAGAAGGAAACGGGTTCCCGAGAAAGAACATGTCGCCGAGGCAGACGAGGCACCGCTCCGCGGTCCACGTCTCGAGGAGTCGTGCCAGACCGAAGATCAGACCCCGCTGCTGCTCCGGAGTCGATACGACCTCGATGCCCGTTTCGGACGAGCTCGTTCGGACATAGTCCTCGACGGAGGCGGCGATCTGCGGCTCCAGCCGGGGTGTGGTGGCGGCGACGATCCGCGAGAACCCCGCCGCCGTCAGATGATCGATCAGCCGCCACAGGAGCGGCATCTCGCGCGCGACGAGCAGGGTCTTGGCCTGCGCACCGCCGAGTCTCCCCAGACGGAGGCTCTCCCCGCCGCAAAAGATGGCTGCCGGACACTCGATGTGCGTAGAATCGTCCATTAATCCGGCGCAACCGTAAGCGGTGAGGCGGTCGATGACAATCGCGCAGATCGCGGGCCTCGTAGCGCTCGCGAGCCCGTTGGGGATTGCCGCGACGCTTTTCCTCGTCCGCGGAGTCCCCCCGCGTGTGAACGTCCTGCTGGGCGCGGGAATGCTCGCCGTGGTGGCGGCGGCTATCTGGATCGTCACCCGTTGGCCGGCCGCCGCGGCGCCGCTCGCGGCGCTCGTCCTCGTCGGCTGGTCGATCATGGCCTGGCGCGCCCGGCCGAGCGCGGGAACGCGCCGGCGCCGGCCACCCGGATCGCTCGGCCTGCGTTCATCGATCCGCGCGCTCGCCGATTACGGCTTCTACGAGAAGGAGGCGGCCCGGCATGGGCCGATCTTCAAGAGCAATCAGTACTACCGCCCGGTTCTCTGCATCGTCGGCCTCGAGCGCTGCCAGCGGTTCCTGCGCGAGCATCGCGACCGGCTGACGTCGGCTCCACTTCCCGTCGATCGGTACATCACGGGGGGTTTGCTCCGGTACATGAAGGCGGCCTCGCACGCCGAGTACCGCCGCCGACTCCAGGCCTGCATGAAGGCCGGCGTGCTCGCCGCTTGCGAGCCGGAGATCCGGGAGCAGGCGACCCGCGAGCTCGCGACCCTGGAAGAGCATTCGCGCGGTCTCGAGTCGGGAGCCCGGCCCTTTCCGGCCATCGATCGATTCGTCTTCCTGTCGATGAACCGGGTCTTCTTCGGGATCCTTCCGGACGAGCCCGCGTGGCAGCGCCTTGCCCGTCTCTACCGGGTCGTCGATCACCGGAGGCTGTGGCGGGACACGCGCCGCACCCGGAGGGCTATGGAAGAGATCGTGGCGATCATCCGGGAGAAAGCCGCCCGGATTGAACGAGATGGCGAGCCGACGTCGAGCAGCTTCCTCGGTCAGGCGCTCCGCTACGACCGGGATCTTCTGGCGGATCCCGTCTTCGTCGAGAACCTCGCCTACTTCCTCCACATCGCCCGCTGCGACGTCACGGGTCTCTGCGGATGGCTGTTCAAGATGCTCGTCGATCGGCCGGACTGGGGCGCGCGGATCCGGGAGGGCGGGGAGGAAACCGCGGCCTTCGGCGGGACGACCGCGGCCGACCGCTTCGTCGACGAGACCCTGCGCCTTCGGCAGAGCGAGTACCTCTACCGCACGACCGCGGACGTGATCGAGTTCGAAGGGTTCGCCATCCCCCGCGGATGGCTGGTGCGGCTCTGCATCCGGGAAAGCCATACGGCTGCAGACGCGTTCGAGCACCCGAAGGAGTTCGACCCCGACCGATTCCTGGACGCGACCTACCCCCGGGAACGGTATCAGCCCTTCGGGATCTACGAGCACGCCTGCGTCGGCGTTCCGCTCACGAAGGCGGTCGGCCGCATTTTTCTCGAGCAGCTGGCGGGGGGATTCGATTGGGAGGTGTTGCGGGATGGCCCGATGGAGCTCGGGCTTCATCACCACGGCCACTGGAGGCCGAGCTCCAGGCTCGGCGTCCGGCTGGCGGCCAGGCCCGCTTGAGGATCGGGATCGAAGGTAGCACGTGGGACTATCCGCGTGGGTTCGGGCGCTACACGCGGGAGTTGACCCACGCGCTGGCGCGCGTCTGGTCACCCCACGAGTTGACGCTGGTCATCCACTCCTCCGCTGCCGGGCGCGCCGACCTGCCCGACATGCCTCGGAATGTCATACCCACGCGAAGCACGGATGTGGGCGTTGCCGCAGCGGAACAGCGGAGATCGCTTTTCGAGATGATGCGGACGGGACGCGCCCTTTCCCGGTTCGACGCGGTCTTCTTCCCGACCCATTACTCGTTCGTCCCTGTGTCGCCGCGCGTTCGGGTCGGCCTCGTCATCCATGATGCGATCCCGGAGACGATCCCTCAGGAGTGGCTGCGGCCGCGCACCACGAGGCTCCGGTGGAACGCCAAGACCCGGCTCGCCTGCTGTCAGGCCTCCTTCGTCGCCACCTCGACCCTCGCCGCCGCCCGAGCGATCCGCGAGCGGCTGCCCATCGGGAATCGGCCG
>DATFFS010000220.1:0-6826 GCA_035249945.1 Gemmatimonadota bacterium | reverse complement strand
AGCGGGACCGGCGTCTCGGCGAGCTCGCGCAGGACATATGCGCGTCCGGCGGCGAGGGCCTTGCTGTTGGCCGCCCGCACCTCATCGCTCTTCCGGCGGAACTTGCGCTCCACGGCCTCGGCGATCCCGTCGGTCGGCAGGTCGAAGAGCTCGCCGAGGACGCCGAGAAGCAGGATGTTCTTCGAGAGCGACGAGCCGGTCGCCTCGTTGGCCAGGTCGTGGAATGGGATCTGGAGGACGACGGGCTCGAGCGCCGGGTCGACCGGGATCTGGTCGGCGGGCGTGCCGTCCTTCGAGTCGTAGATCACGACCACACCGGGCGCGAGCTCGAGCTCTTCCTTGAAGCGCGCGAAGTCGGACCAGTTGAATGCCACCAGCACGTCGAGCCGGTCCCCGTAGGAGAGCGCCTCCTCGCGGCTGATCCGCACCCGGCAGGACGACTCGCCCCCCCGGATCTGCGGGCCGAACGACTTGAGGATCGCGGCGTAGAGGCCCTCCGCGGCGGCGGCCGAGACGAGGAGCTCCCCGCTCGAGATCACCCCGTCGCCGCCCGAACCCACGATCCCGATGACGATGTCGTCGGTCGTGCGGCGCGCAGGCTCCGTGCCGGCAGTGGCTGTGAAGGTGGCGGCGTCGGTCAAGGGAGGAGCGCTCCGATCGGGCAATGGAAAGTCGGACGGATTTGGTCCGAAAAAGATAGGGGAGCCCTGTGGACCGGACAACCGGGCCCCGCTTGCCCTCCGCCGCGTGCCGGTATACCCCTTCCGGCGTGATCGATCCCACCGGAGCGAGGTTCCGATACCGATGAACGTCCGCTAGCGTGGCGTCGGTCTTTCAGCCGCGCGCCGCCGGATCGACCTGGCGTCGCGAGATCGTTGCCGGGACGACCACGTTCGCGACGATGGCCTACATCATCGTCGTGAACCCCGCGATCCTCGAGGCTGCGGGGATCCCGTTCGGGCCCTCGATGGTGGCCACCATCCTCACCGCGGCGTTCGGCACGCTGCTGATGGGACTCTGGGCGAACCGCCCGTTCGCGGTCGCTCCCTACATGGGCCAGAACGCGTTCGTGGCCTACACGGTCGTCCAGGGACTCGGCCACACGTGGCAGACCGCGCTCGGCGCGATCTTCGTGAGCGGTGTTCTGTTCACGATCCTCGCCCTGTTCCGCACGCGGTCCTGGCTCGCCGCCGCGATACCCGAGAGCCTCAAGCTCGCGATTGCGGTCGGGATCGGCCTCTTCCTCACGTTCATCGGCCTCGCCACGATGGGGATCGTCCGTGCCGGAACCGGCGCGACGCCGGTGGCGCCGGGCGACTTCCACGATCCCGCCGTCCTCGTGGGCGTCGCTGGGGTGCTGGCGATCGTCCTCCTCATGCTCGCGCGCGTGCCCGGCGCGATCCTGATCGGGATCCTGGCAGCGAGCGGTCTCGCGTTCGCGCTGGGGATTGCGGACCTGCCGGAGGGCGTGTTCAGCCCGCCGCCCGATCTCGGGCCGACCCTGTTCGCGCTCGACGTCCGCGCCGCGCTGACGTGGGGATTCGTGTCGATCGTCCTGACGATCTTCGTCCTCGATCTCGTAGACACGATCGGCACCCTGACGGGACTGTCCGTCAAGGCACAGCTCCTCGACGAGGAGGGCCGGCTCCCGGGGATCGAGCGCGCGCTCCAGTGCGACGCGTTCTCGACCGTGCTCGGATCGCTCCTCGGCACGACGACGAGCGGCGCGTACATCGAGTCGGCGGCGGGTATCGAGGCCGGCGGCCGGACCGGTCTCACGGCGGTAGTCACCGCGCTGTGGTTCCTGGCGGCGCTCTTTTTCGCGCCGCTCTTGTCTGCCGTACCGCCGTCGGCCTACGGGCCGGCGCTCGTCGTCGTGGGGATGCTCATGCTGGAGCCCGCGTCGCGCTTCCGCTTCGACGACGTGGGCGAGCTGGCGCCCGCGTTCCTGACGATCGCGCTCATGTGCTTCACGTACGATCTGGCGATCGGGCTGACGGCAGGGTTCGTGGTCTGGGTTCTGCTCAAGGTACTGACCGGGCGCGCGCGGGAGGTTCCGGGCGGGATGTGGGCGCTGGCGGCGCTGTCGGCGCTGTTCTACGTGCTCTACCCGTACTGAGGCACGACGCCCCGTTCGGTAGTGTCCCTACAGCGCTTCCAGCGTCACGAGGATCTCCACCGTATCCGGCGGCACCGAGACCGGAAAGACCGTGACCTCCGGAATCTCTCGCTCCACCGTCTCGAGTCCCGTTCCCTGCGGCGGCGTTATCCGATAGACAAGGCATACTTGTGGAGTGAATAGCGGCAGAATGACCGTGTGCAGGAAATTTCCGCTGGAATCCGACTCCACCGTTCGCGGCGACGTGATATCGGAATTGTCGCAATCATCCTCACGAGACCGAAGTACAATCAGTGCTCCAGGGACTGCCTCGCCGGAAGCGCCGGTGATGGTGCCTTCTACGACGAAATGTCCCTCGACGAAACCGTCGACCACGACTTCTTCCGAATCGCATGACGGTAAGAGCAGCAGTGCGAGGAATACACCGATCAGGACGTGGCAGGGAGGTCGTCCACTCATATTGGAGCGACGTTACGCTATTCGAAGAGCTTGCGCATGCGGACGAGCGCGATCATGACGCCGTCGTCCATCTCGTATTCGGCCCGCTCGACGACACCATAGCCGAGCGCCCCGTACAGCTTCTCGCCCGGGAGTGTCGCCATTAGCTCGGCCGACCGGAAGCCGTGCGCCCGCGCGTCGGACTCGCAGCGCTCGAGGATCCGCTTGCCGATCCCGCGCCGCGACCATTTCGGGTCGACGAAGAACGCGCGAATCCGGGCGGGCTCGGACCGCGGGTCGAGCTCCTCCGCTTCCCGCTCGGCGAAGCGGTCCCCGCCGAATAGGGTCCTGCGCCGGCTCCAGCCTCCGCATCCGACGATCCCCCCTCCGGCCTCCGCGACGAAGTACGTCCCGTCGACGATGAGCGCCGAGTCGACTCCGAATACCCCGGTGCCGAGTGCGCTCTCAATCTGCTCGCCGGTGTAGTCGCCGCGGCTGAGGCCGCGCGCCGATCGCGCGATCAGGTCGGCGAGGACCGGCCGGTCGTCGAGCGTCGCCTTCCGAATCACGGCGTCCATCGAAGTCCGCGCGGCGGACGATGCGTGGGAAGGGTGCGGTTCAGACCTCTACTCAGGCGACCTCAGCCAATGATATCCCCACCGTGCAACCGTCGCAGGAAGACCTCTAGGGGGAGCACACGCGTGCCCTCGTCATCGAGCTCGGCGTCGCCACGGTACACGACGTAGGTTCGGGCACTGGTCCCGCCAAGCAGGGAACGGATCCCCGCGCGGTACTCGCGACGGTAGCGACGGGCCGACTTGACCTCGATCGCGACCATCTCGCTCCCGCGCCACCAGACGAAATCGACTTCGCTGCCGCTAGGCGTAGCCCAGTAGCCGAGCGAGCCTTTCACGCCGAGGTAGTGCATGTAACTGCGTATCTCGTGAAGTACGAGATGTTCGAGCAGGATGCCGTCCCAGTCCGCGGACAATGGCTGGTCGAATCCTCCGGCCGCTGCGTGCAGAACACCGCCATCGAACCAGTACAGCTTCGGCAGCGCGACCTCCTTGACCTTCGCACGCGGCCGATGAGCGGGTAGCCAGTCGGCGATCAGCGTATCCACGAGAACGTCGAAGTAGCCTCGGGCGGTCTCGCGCGAGACACCAGCGTCACGCGCGATCGCCGAGACGTTCGTCGTCTGGCCCGCGGCGAGCGAGGCGACCTGGAGGAAGCGGCTGAACCCGCCGAGATCACGCACCAGTCCCTCCGCTCGGATCTCCTCGGCCAGGTACGTCGTCACATAGGCGCGCAGAAACTCCTCGCGTGCGTCATCGTCCTCGGCAGTAACGCTCAGGGGCATCGAGCCGTAGCGCAGCAACCGTTCAGCGGGCACCGAGAATTCCATTTCCTTCGTATTCAGCGGGAAGAGCCGGCGCAGAATCGCGCGGCCGGCCAGCAGGTTGACGCCGCCGCGCTTGAGCTTGCGGGCCGACGAGCCGCTCAGCACGAAGCGCTTGTAGCCCGCCTCTTCCATGAGGAAATGGACCTCGTCCAACAGCTTCGGCACGCGCTGCACCTCGTCCAGCACGATCCAGTCGCTCGTGGGGCGTGCGAGGACCTCCATGCGGAACTGCGTGGAGTCGCGCTCATACCGAACGACGTTCTCCGGGGCGAGCAGGTTGATTACGAGCGCGTCCTGGAAGCGCGAGCGAATCCACGTACTCTTGCCCGTCCCCCGTGGTCCGAACAGGAAAAACGAGGTCCTGGGTGGCTTGAGCGACCTTGTAAACATCGACACCAAATCTACCGTAAATCTGGCGTCACAGTCAACACGGAGACTGCGCCATACGGCTGCTTCGCGCCGCTATTCGAGCCGGCGGGCAACCTCGGCGGCGACGTCGAATGGATCGTCGGGCGCCGCTTGGTAGCGGCGACCGAGGGCGTACGCGTCGCGCTCGAGCGGGATCGCGTCGTAGCGCCGCCCGTTCTCCAGCCATCCCCGGACGTACCGCTCGACGAAGCCCCGCACCCCGAGCTGGCGAGCCTGCTCGACGTGCACGAGCTCGTGGAAGAGGGTAGATAGCGGCACCGGGCCGGCGCGGTGCTGGGGGACGACGATCGTGTCGAGGTACGTGATCCCCAGGAGCCGGTCGGCGTCCACGGCGGAGATGCCGAGCCGGCGGGCGAGCCGCAGGATACGCGACAGCGGAATCCGCGGGACGATCGCCACCCGTGCCGCCACTAGGGTCTCGGGGGGGAAGAAGGGCGCCAGCGCGCGGGCCGCATCGTCGGGGATCGGCCCGGCCGCTCCGCGATGACGCGCGCGTCCGCGGTGGAGCCAGCGCACGCCCCACCAGGGCAGGTAGCGACCGACCGGCGCCAGCGCACGGGAGAAACGCGCCCGCCCCTCGGCCATCACGACTTTCCGGTCGTGACTTGGGCGGCGGCGCCCTCCTCGACGGCCGGCGCGGCGGCTGCCCGGATTGCGGCGGCCTCGGCTTCCTTGCGGGCGGCCTCCTGCTGCCGGCGCCACATGTCCGCGTACACGGCGTCCCGGGCGATCAGGTCGTCGTGCCGCCCGCGCTCGACCACCCGGCCGCCCTCGAGCACCACGATCTCCTCGGCGTCCACCACCGTCGACAGCCGGTGGGCGATGACCAGGGTCGTCCGCCCGCGCGCGACCTCGTCGAGGCTCGCCTGGATCTCCTTCTCGGTGCGCGTGTCGAGCGCGGAGGTGGCCTCGTCGAAGACCAGGATCGGCGGGTCCTTGAGGATCGTCCGCGCGATCGCAACGCGCTGCTTCTCGCCGCCCGAGAGCTTGAGGCCCCGCTCGCCCACCTTTGTCTCGTACCCCTCGGGAAGGGTGGCCACGAAGTCGTGGATTCGCGCCAGCCGCGCGGCCCGCTCGACCTCCTCCCGGGACGCGCTAGGCTTCCCATAGGCGACGTTGTGGTAGATCGTGTCGTTGAAGAGAACCGTGTCCTGCGGGACGATCCCGATCGCCGCGCGCAGGCTCGCCTGAGTCACTTCGCGCACGTCCTGCCCGTCGATCTCCACCGATCCCCCGCTCACGTCGTAGTAGCGGAACAGGAGCCGCGAGATGGTCGACTTCCCGGCGCCGCTCGAGCCCACGATGGCCACGCGCTTTCCGGCCGGCACGGTGAACGACACCCCGTCGAGGATCGTCCGATCCGGGCCGTAGCCGAACACGACGTCACGGAACGCGACCTCGCCGCGCCTCACCTCGAGTGGGCGCGCGTCGGGGGCATCCTCGACCTCCACGTCCTCGCCCAGCAGGGCGAACATGCTCTCCATGTCCACCAGCGACTGCTTGATCTGGCGATAGACGAACCCCAGGAAATTGAGTGGCTGGTAGAGCTGGATCAGGTACGTGTTGACGAGGACGAAGTCGCCGATCGTCAGCGTCCCGCCGACGACTCCCCGGGCGGCCATCACCATGAGGATCGTGACCCCGATGGCGATGATGAGCCCCTGCCCCATGTTGAGGAGCGACAGCGTGGTCCGGGTTCGCACGGCGGCCCGCTCGTAGCGCTGGAGCGACTCGTCGTACCTCCCCGCCTCGTACGCCTCGTTGCCGAAATACTTGACGGTCTCGTAGTTGAGGAGCGCGTCGACCGACCGCACGCTGGTCTCGGTGTCGATGTCGTTCAGCTCGCGTACGAAGCGCGTGCGCCACTCCGTGATCCCGATCGTGAACGCCACGTAGGCGCCCAGCGTGACCAGGGTCACGAGCGCGAAACTCGCCGAGTAGAGGCCCCACAGGACGGCGCAGACGAGCCCGATCTCGAGCAGCGTCGGCAGGATGTTGAACAGCATGAACGACAGCAGGAAGCCGATGCCGTTCGTTCCGCGCTCGATCGCCCGGGTCACGCCCCCGGTGCGACGGTCCAGATGGAAGCGGAGCGAGAGCCGGTGGAGGTGGTGGAAGGTCTCCAGCGCCACCCGCCGGATCGCCCGCTGCGCGACCTTCTCGAAGAGCGCGTCCCGGAGCTCGGAGAAGGCCGCCGACCCGACGCGCACCAGGCCGTACGCGACGATCAGGGCGAGTGGGACGACGAGCGCGGCGCCTCCCGGACCCGGCGTCAGCGCGTCGACCGCCTGCTTGTAGAGGATCGGGACGTAGACGGTAGCGAGCTTGGCGACGAGCAGGCAGGCGAGCGAGAGCACCACGCGCCACCGCAGCCCCGGCTCGCCCTTCGGCCAGAGGTAGGGCAGGAGCGTCCGCAGCGTCGCCAGGTCGCCGCTTCG
>DATFFS010000219.1:0-1112 GCA_035249945.1 Gemmatimonadota bacterium | reverse complement strand
CGCTGGGGACCGAAGTCGAGCACCCGGCCGTCGACTCGCGCGCTCTCGATCACACCCCCCGGGCGATCCGCCGCTTCCAGGACGACGTGCTCGACGCCGCGCCTGGCGAGCTCGTGCGCCAGCGCGAGGCCCGTCAGTCCTGCGCCTACGATGCCGATCATCCAGGGATCTCCGATTGAAACCGGTGCTTCCGGGAAGGCGTTAAGATATCGGCCGGCGGTCGACTCGCTACGACCGATTCCGCGGAACCGGTCACCCGGCTACGAGTACCATATCGTTACGAAGACCAGATGTCGGAGTCGACAAAGCTCTCTCCCTGACGATCGGAGCCTTCGCATGCAGAGATCCGCGTTCGCCATCGTTTTCCTGCTCGCGCCCGTCCTGTCCGCCACCGCGCAGGCGCAGCCCGATGGCCCCAACCTCTTCGCCGGCGCGCTGACGATCTCGAGCCCGCGTGGCGAGTTCGACGACAACACCGACACCGGCTTCGGCTTCACCGGCAGCTACGTGCGCTCGATCTCGCCGAACCGCGTGGTGGGGGTCGGCCTGTCCGGGTCGTTCCTGGGCTACGGTAGCACCCGGCGGCGGGCGCCGCTGTCGAATACGATCCCGGACATCACGGTAGACGTGGAGACGAGCAACAACACGGCGTTCGTTCTCGGACTGCTCGAGGTGCGGGTGCCGGGAAGGTTCCAGCCCTACGTCCAGGCCGTCGCGGGCGGCGGCTTCTTCTACACCACCACCTCGCTCGAGGACACGCGCACCGACGAGGTCATCATCAGCGACACGAACCAGAGCGACGCCACCTGGGTGTGGGGCGGCGGCGGCGGGCTGCGCTTCCGCGTCTGGGAGAGCACGCCGGACCCCCAGGAAGAGGCCGCCCGCGGCCGCGAAGCGCCGCGCTCGCGCCTCTACGTCGACGTCGGCGCCCGCTACCTCAAGGGCAACGAGGTGGAGTATCTGAAAGAAGGGTCGCTGGTCACCGACGACGGGGAGTTCGACATCGACCCGCGTCTCGCCCGCAGCGAGATCGAGGTCGTGCAGTACCAGATCGGGGTTTCGGTGTCGTTCTGACGAGGCTTGGCGACTCGCGGCGCGGGGAGTAACTTTTC
>DATFFS010000218.1:0-1329 GCA_035249945.1 Gemmatimonadota bacterium | reverse complement strand
TCGACCGAGGCCGACGTCGTCGGGCAGCTCCGCCGCCGGCGTCTCGTCGTCGTCAGCGTCAAGGAGAAGCCCAAGGAGCTCAAGTTCTCGATCGGCGGGCGGATCAAGACGAAGGACCTGGTCCTCTTCACCCGGCAGTTCGCAACGATGATCAACGCCGGGCTTCCGCTCGTCCAGTCGCTCGACATCCTCGCAACCCAGCAGCCGAACAAGCGCGCCGCCGAGAAGATCCAAGCGGTGCTCTCCGACGTGGAGTCGGGTTCGACTCTGGCCGACGCGATGCGGCGGCATCGCGACTTCTTCAGCGAGATCTACGTGAACATGGTCGCCGCCGGCGAGGCAGGGGGTATTCTCGACGTCATCCTGCTGCGGCTCGCGGAGTATCTCGAGGCCTCCGAGAAGCTGCGGCGGAAGGTGAAGGGCGCGATGTTCTACCCGGCTACCGTGATGGGCTTCTCGGGGCTGGCGATCGCGGTGCTCCTCATCTTCGTGATCCCGACCTTTGCCGGGTTCTTCGAGACGGCTGGCGTACCACTTCCGCTTCCGACCCGCGTCGTGATGGGACTCTCGGACTTCCTGATCTCGTGGTGGTGGGCGGTGGCTGCGGCCCTGGCCGGGATGGGCTGGCTGTTCCGCGCCTACCGGAAGACTCCCGGGGGGCGGATGACCACGGACAAGCTGATGCTCCGGATCCCCATTCTCGGGCAGGTACTGCGCAAGGCGGCGATCGCCCGCTTCAGCCGGACGCTCGGCACGCTCGTACAGAGCGGCGTGCCGATCCTCGACGGTCTCGAGATCACCGCCCGCACGGCGGGCAACCGGGTGGTCGAGGACGCCGTCATGAAGAGCCGCGCGTCGATCGCCGGCGGTGAGACGATCGCCGAGCCCCTCAAGCGGAGCACCGTCTTCCCGCCCATGGTCGTCCAGATGATCAACGTCGGCGAGCAGACCGGCGGCCTGGACGACATGCTCTCCAAGATCGCCGACTTCTACGACGAGGAGGTCGACGCTGCCGTCGGCGCGCTGACCTCGGTCATCGAGCCGATCATGATCGTGTTCCTGGGGGCGATCGTGGGCGGGATGGTCGTGGCGATGTACCTACCGATCTTCGACATTATCAAAACTGTGGAGTAGGGCCGCGGATCGCCGCCGATCTCGGCGCGCGCTCTCCTCAGGGGACCTGCGGCGTACACTCCGGTACGCCTCGGCCCCCTGCGTCGTTTGCGCACCGATCTCGACGACGCTGCGTGGCCTACTGACCGGCGATGCCAGGGTTCGGGCGAGTCTCAGCGGTGGGCGCCGGGGGTTCGCCGCCTGTCGCGGCCGGTC
>DATFFS010000217.1:0-2251 GCA_035249945.1 Gemmatimonadota bacterium | reverse complement strand
CGTTCGTGATCCTCGTGACGACTGTCCCTGAGCGCAGGTTCGACGAGAGCCTGATCTTCGCGACGGTGTTCAGCTGGTTCTGCACGACGTACAGCGTCTTGCCGTCCAGCAGGATCCCGTCGCCGTTCGGCACGCTCTCGGCTCCTCCGCCTGGACCGGTGAGCGCGATCGCGCGGGCGACGCCGTTCGCGCCGGTCGTGAAGAGCTTCCCCGTCCCCGACTGAACGAAGACGAGCGTCCTGCCGTTCGCCGTCGCGTCGATCCCGTTGACGTTGAATCCGGAGCCTTGCACGTAGTCGCCCGTGAGCATCACCGTGGTGATCGACGAGGCGGGACCGGGACGGCCGCCCGGGCCTAGAGGCAGCCGATACAGCGCGGCTCGCTGCGAGTCGGTGAACCACGCCGCACGTTTTGTGACCACGACGTCGTTGACGAAGGTGGCGCCGCTTGTCGGGAGCTCGTACGACGCGATGGTCGCACCCGTCCTCGCGTTGTAGACGAACGCGTCGCCGGTCGGACCGCCGGCCACGAACAGCCGGCCGCGATCGACCTTCATGCCGATCGCCGCGGGACCTGCCGGCGCGGTGACGAGCTCTGCGCCCTGGCCAGTCCGAAGGCTTCCTCGATACACCTTTCCTGTCGGGATCGAGCCCACGTAGAACTGCCCGCCCGCGATCGCGATTCCCTCGGGCTGGAACCCGTCCGGAAGCTCGATGCGGTTCGGGAAGGTCTGTGCGCCGGCGACCGATGTCATGACCGCCGCGAGGGCGGCTAGCGCGATTACGAGTCGAGTCATTCGGAATCCCCCTTCTGCTTCCGTCGGACCTCGTCAGGTGTACTTACTCCAATACCCCGTGCTGCGGATTGCGACGCCTCTGGGCTTTATCGTGGATTCGATGGCCGTCGCTGATCGAGCAGAGCGAGCACGCGCCTCGTTCGAGCGACGGATGTGGAGGGACGCGTTCGATCAGCTGTCGGCGGCTCATGGCGAGGGGCCGTTGGAGGTCGACGATCTCGAGCGCCTCGCATTGGCCGCCTACATGGTCGGCAGAGACGACGCATGCGAAGAGGCGTGGATCGCCGCCCACCACGCCTGGTTGGGACGCGGCGAAGCGGAGCGCGCCGCACGCTGTGCGTTCTGGCAGGCGCTCGGGCTCTTCTTTCGAGGCGACCTCGCTCCGGCGCTGGGCTGGGTCGCCCGCGGCGGCCGGCTCCTGGAGAAGAGCTCTCGCGACGGTGTCGAGCAGGCCTGGCTCGGAATGCTCACTGCCTTGCCGCGCCTGTTCGAGGGAGATGCGGACGTCCATCCGACCTTCGTCGAGGCGGGGGAGATCGCCGCGCGCTTCGCGGATCCCGATTCGACGATGTTCGCGCGGCTCTGCCGGGGCGAGTCGCTGATCCTGCAGGGACGGGTGGACGAAGGCATGACGCTGCTCGACGAGGCCATGGTCTCGGTCACGGCAGACGAGGTCTCGCCGATGCTCGCGGGGATCGCCTACTGCCAGGTGATCGCGCTGTGTCAGGCGGTGTTCGATCTCCGTCGCGCGAGGGAGTGGACGGCGGCGCTCACGCGCTGGTGCGATTCGCAGCCCGACCTGGTTCCGTTCCGAGGCAACTGTCTCGTCCATCGGTGTGAGATCTTCCAGTTGCAGGGCGCGTGGACGGACGCTCTGGAGTCGGCGCGGCGAGCGTGCGAGTGGCTTGCCGGCCCACCGGCATGGGACACACTCGGATCGGCTTACTACCAGCTGGCCGAGATCCAGCGGCTGCGCGGAGAGATCGCCGAGGCAGCGGAGTCATACGGCCGAGCCAGCCTGGCCGGACGCGATCCCGAGCCGGGTATGTCGTTGCTCCACCTGGCGCAGGGTCGAGTCGATGTCGCGCTTCGAGCGATCCGCCGGGCGCTCGACGAGGCGCAGGAGCCGATCGCTCGGTCGCGCCTGCTGCCTGCGTGCGTCGAGGTGATGCTCGAAGCCGGGGACGTCGTGAGCGCGCGCGGGGCGGCCGACGAGCTCGCCGGGATCGCTGCGCATCTCGATGCGTCGTACGTGAACGCTCTCGCCGCTGAGGCGTCCGGTGCCGTCCTCTTGGCGGAAGGCGATCTCCAGGCGGCGCTGCGGACGCTCCGCGGGGCGAATCGCGCCTGGCGCGATCTCGACGCGCCGCATCAGGCGGCGCGCGTGCGGTTGCTGATCGGGGTCGCCTGCCGCGAGCTCGGCGACGGTGCGAGCGCGGAGCTCGAGTTCGAGGC
>DATFFS010000216.1:0-2201 GCA_035249945.1 Gemmatimonadota bacterium | reverse complement strand
GGCCGCGCGCCGGATAGCCACTCGTCGAGCGCGGTCGAGCAGAGCTCGGCGTCGCGGAAGGCGTCGCTGATCCCCTGCGCGGTGATGAAGTCCTTGTTGTAGCCCGCGTCGCCGACGAGGGCCCAGCCGGGGCCGTAGGGCTTCCGGAAGTACCCGGGCACCGCCATGCCCAGGAAGCGCTCCTCCCGTTTCGCGTCGCGAACCCGCTCGGCGAGCTCCGGCACCATGTCGATCACCGAGTGGTAGTTCCCCTCGACGTCTTTCTTACGCTCGTCGAACTCCGCGAACGGCCAGCCCGCGATGAGGAGCGTGCAATCGTCATTGGTCGGCCAGGCCGCCATGCCGCGATGCGGGAGGTTCCACGCCTGGAACCGCCCGTCGAGAGGGAGATCGCTCCAGTAGGTGTAGTAGGCGGCGAGGAGCGGCGTCTTCTCGTTGTACTGCTCCGGTTCGACGGCCTCCGCGACCGTCGAACGCAGGCCGTCCGCGCCCACGACCACGCGCGCGCGCTCCTCGATGGGCTGGCCGCCCTTCGCGTGCCCGCGGATCCCGACGACACCGCCGTCCTCGAAAAGCAGCTCGTCGACGGTGAAGGCCTCGCGCACCTCGGCCCCGGAATCGGCCGCCGCGTCGACGAGGATCTTGTCGAGGACCGTCCGGCGCGGGCCGTAGCCGACCGGCTCGTCGTCGGTCCCGGGCGCGCCGGCCAGCTCGAAGGCGCCGAAGTCGAACCCGTAGGTATGGATGGGGGGACAGCCCGTCGCGACGACCCGGTCGAGAAGCCCCCAGCGCCTGAGCGCGGCGACGCCCGGCGGGTGGACGAGGTGCGTGGAGATCGTATCGCTCGGGAAGGTGGCCCGGTCGACGACGAGGACCCGGTATCCCTTCCGCGCGAGCAGCATGGCGATCGGCGAGCCCGCGCAGCGCGCGCCCACGACGATCGCGTCCCAGGTTCGATTGTTCATGGCATCCACTCCATCTGGATTCCCAACGATGCGTCCGCTCCCTTGAGGTAGGTCGCGATCCCGGAGAGGTCAACCCCCGGAGGCGCGGACGGCTTGCGGGCCGTTGCCGAGGATCGAGCGCGATGTGGGCTCGAGGTAGAGGATCGAGGAGGGCTGGCCGTCGAGCGCGACCGCTCCCGCCGCCTCGTCGAGCCAGCTCGGACCGCGCGCCGGTCCCTCGATGGTTCCGAACCACGCGAGCACGTTCTCGCCCGCGCGCACGGGGAGCCTCGTGAATGTATTGGGGGTGGGCTCGGTCACGAAGATCCCCTCGATCCGGACGCCGCTCCCGTTCAGCTTCGGCAGGGCCTCGCGCTCGAATCGCTCGACGCGCTCCGCGTCGACCGGGCGCGGCATGTGGTAGATGCCCGCCACGACGTTCGAGAAGCCTTCGGACGAGGGCCCGGGACGCGCGGCGAACGCCGTCTCCGGCCGCGCGGGCCGGAGGAGGAGCACGTCGTCCCACTCCAGCATCGTCTCGTTGGCCGCCGGCCCGTGCTTCGCCCAGACGGAGCCGCCGTAGAACGCCTCGAGCGCCCGCCGGCGGCCCTCCATGTCCTGGAATCCGCGCAGCCACACGAAGCGATCCAGGCGCTCCCGGTCGCGGAACTGCCCGATGACCCTCATGCCGAGCGCTTCCTGCGGTTCGACCAGGTGACGATCGAAGACCTCGATCAGGTCCTCGCGCCGGCCGGGCTTCAGCGTGTACTGCCGCAACTCGACGACCCGGCAGCAGCGGGCTCCGGGCTGCGGCATCCCCGCGTCCGCCGAGCGCATCACGACGATCCCGCTGGCCGCCGATCCGCGAGCCACCACACGACGATCGCGAAAACCACGTACGACGCGAGCGCGGTGGCCGCGATCAGCGCGCCCGATTCCGGCGGCGGGCCGAAGAACACCATGGCCTGAATGGCGAGCATGACGAGACCGAAGACGACCAGCCCGACGCCGCGCCCCGGCCTGCGGGCGAGGTAGAGCCGGAGGCCCAGGAGCAGGAGCGCAGCCTCCAGCCCGAAGGCCAGGAGCGGCCGGTCCCAGAGTCCGAGGCCGACCTTGGCGGTGTCGTCGTACAGAGGCAGGTCGGGCCGGTGGACGACGAAGTCGAGGACCCAGTGGGAGAAGACGGCGATCCCGACGATGGCGGCTGCGCGGGACCCGCCCCCGGGGCGCCTCGAGAACCCCGTCCAGAGCCGGTAC
>DATFFS010000215.1:0-13566 GCA_035249945.1 Gemmatimonadota bacterium | reverse complement strand
GACGCGACCGTGCGCGCTTTCGTCGACGCCCGGCTGGCGCTCCCGGCGGAGGAGGCCGAGGCGTTGACCGCCCTCGCCGAGGGCCGGCCCGGCCGCGCGCTCGCGCTCGCCGACCCGGCGATCCTGGCCCTCAAGGAGCTGGCGCTGGATCTGTTCGCGGTGGGAGTGGAGGGGGAGGGAAGCCCGTACCGATTCCTGCTCGATTCCGAGCTGCCGCGGGTCCGCGAGTCCCACGACCACGTCTTCGAGTTTCTGTCCGGGATCGTCGAGGACGCGCTGGCGGTGGCGCTGGACGCGGGGAGGAACGGCGGGCTATCGCTCCATCACCCCGAGCTCCTGCCTCGCTACCGGGAGTCCGCCGCGCGTCACGGCGCGGTGCGGCTGTCGGCGATGGCGCGAGGCCTGGAGGAAGCGCGGGAAGGCGTCTGGAGCAACGTCTCGCCCGCCCTGCTCTACTGGACGGCGCTGCGCGCGCTCAGCCCCTGAGCGGCGGCGGGCGCCATCGCGCACCCGCCGTGCGGGATGGCGTGCCGGCCGCGTAGATTGCCTCCGTGCGCCGCTACTACCTCACGACGCCGATCTACTACGTCAACGACAGGCCGCACATCGGCCACGCGTACGCGACGATCCTCGCCGACGCGGTGGCCCGCGAGCGGCGCCTGGCCGGCGTCGACGTCCGCTTCCTGACCGGCACCGACGAGCACGGCGACAAGGTCGAGCGCGCGGCGGCCGCGCGCGGGCTCGCGCCACAGGCCCACGTCGACGACCTGGCCCCGGTGTGGAAGGCCGAATGGGACGCGCTCGGGATCCGCTACGACCGGTTCATCCGCACGACGGACCCCGATCACGTGGCGCTGGTGGGGATGGCGCTCGAGCGGCTGAGGCAGGGGACCGCGCCGGACGGCTCGCCGCTCCTCTACGAGGACGCGTACACCGGCTGGTACTGCGTGTCCGACGAGCGCTACTGGACCGAGAAGGACCTGGTGGACGGCCGCTGTCCGGAATGCGGCAAGCCGGTCGAGGAGATCGAGGAGCGGAACTGGTTCTTCCGCATGAGTGCCTTCCGCGAACGCCTGATCGAGCGGATCCGCGAGAACCCGGGCTTCATCCACCCGGAGAGCCGCGCCAACGAAGTCCTCGGGTTCCTGCGGGAGCCCCTGGCCGACCTCTGCATCTCGCGGCCGCGGGAGCGGCTGGCGTGGGGGATCCCGTTCCCGTGGGACGCGGAGTTCGTGACCTACGTGTGGGTCGATGCGCTGCTGAACTACGTGACCGGCACGGTCGACCCGCGTGCCGGGGAGGCGCCGCAGGAGACCGCGCGGCGGGCGATCGCCGCCTGGAACGAGCACCCGGCGGACGCGCACCTGATCGGCAAGGACATCCTGACCACCCACAGCGTGTACTGGACCACGCTCCTCATGGCGCTCGACTGGGCGCTCCCCCGACAGATCGTCGCGCACGGATGGTGGCTGTGGGAGGGTTCGAAGATCTCGAAATCGGTGGGGAACGTCGTGCGTCCCGCGGACCTGACGCCCCTCATCGGGGTGGGAGGCCTGCGCTACTACCTGCTCCGGGAGATGACGCTGGGGCAGGACAGTACGTACTCGTACGATTCTCTCGTCCGCCGCCTCAACGCGGATCTCGCCAACGACCTGGGGAACCTCCACTCACGGGTCACGAAGATGGCCGGCAGGTATCTGGACGGCCGGCTGCCGCGGCAGGCCGACGCGGCGGGCCGGGCAGACGAGTCGTTCCTGCGAACCCGGGCCGAGGAGGCAGGCGGCGAAGGCGGGCAGGTCGCGCGGGCCTGGAGCGAGTGGCGCACACACGCCGCCGTGGCCCAGGTGCTCGATCTCGTCTCGGCGACCAACGAGTACCTGGAGCGGCTCGAGCCCTGGAAGCGGGCGAAGGACCCGACGGCCGCGGGGGATGTCGCCGCAACGCTCCTCCACGCCGCCGAAGCGGTCCGGCTGGCGGCCGCGCTCCTGTGGCCGGTCGTGCCGGAGCTGGCCGGCCGGATCCTGGAATCGATGGGGCAGGCGGCGGTCCCGCGGCCGGAGGATCTCGCCTGGGGAGTCTTGGACGGCGATGCAGTCGAGTCCGGCCCGCCGATCTACCAGCGGCTGGAGGCGAGCGCGGTATGAGCGAGGCGCACCGCTCCCGCCGGAGCGAGCCGTGAGCCCCCGGGGCGCCGAGCCCTCGTGGGCGGACCTGCGGCTCGGCCTGACGGTCGCCCTGGTCGGCCTGCTGGCGCTGCTCGGGGTGATCGTCCTCGGCTCGGGACGCGGACCGATGCGGCCGGACACCTACACGCTCTACGTCCACCTGGACGACGCCGGGGGGCTCCGGGTCGGCTCGCCGGTCGAGGTTCTCGGCGCGCCCGCCGGGTCGGTCGTGGACGTGACGATCCTGCCGCCCGGGACCCCCGGCCAGCCGGGAGTCTCGGAGCGAGGGGACATCCGGATCGAGCTCTCGCTGGAGGAGCGGTTCCGCGAACACATCACGCACAGCTCGCGCGCGCAGCTCGCAACCCTCGGGATGGGAGGCGAGCGGTACGTCAAGATCGTCGCGGGCGACGTGCGGGAGCCCCCGGTCGAGCCCGGGGCGGTGATCCCCACGGTGGCCTCGGTGAGCCTGGACCTCGTGCTCGCCCAGGCGGGGCGCGCGGGGAACGAGATCCAGGAGATCGCCTACCTGGGAACTCAGCTTCAGCAGAAGGTCGCCTCGGGAGCCGGGACGGCGGGCAGGCTCCTCGACACCGACTCTCCCCTGTACGAGAGGGTCTACCGGTTCGAGGACATCGCCCAGGGCTTCCTGGAGACCCTCGACGAGGGCGACGGCGTGATCCCGGGGTGGCGGTCGGACGGCCGGTTCAAGGCCAACGTCGAGGCCCTGCGGTCGGATGTGGCATTCCTGGCCGACTCGAGCCGGGCACTCGAGGACTGGTCGGACCCGGCGGAGCTCCAACAGGCCATCCGGGACCTGCGGGCCGAGGCCGCGGCCCTGTCGGCCAAGCTCGACTCCGGCCAGGGGACCCTCGGCCGCCTGCTTCATGATGAGGAACTGTTCATCCAGCTGCGGGTACTTCGAATGGGTCTGCGTGATCTTGTTGCGGCCCTCAAGGAGGATCCTATGGGATCCGTCAATATAGAGCTCTTCTGACCATGTTTTCGGGTTGGATTCGGTTGACAGACCCCCCCGGAGATGGTAGGCTCGTCGAGTTTTGCGCTCCCCTGAAAGCGTCATTTTCGCATCGATACGCGGGTTCGACGGCCCGCCCACATCTTCGATATGCTCCCCGGGAGGATTCACGTGGCAGATCGGTTCGGTACGTTCATGTTCATTCCCCATGAAAACAGCAACGTGAGGTCCTTCCGGACGACTCGTCGCTCGATCGTCGGCGCGCTGTGCATCGGCCTGGGCGTTCTCGCGCTCGCAGCCGGCGCGGGCGCCTGGTTCGTCTCGGGCGGCAGGCCCGGCGCCGCTCCTGCCCTGGCGCAGGAGAACGATCGGCTCCGGACCGAGCTCTCCACTCTCCAGGGCAAGACCGACGAGCTCGGCCAGCGGCTGGAGGACCTGCTGGGCCGCGAAGAGGAGCTCCGGCTGGTAGCCGACCTGCCGGCCGTCCCGGTGGAGGTCCAGGCCGTCGGCGTCGGCGGACCGGGACACCCCTCGATGGACCCGATCGAGATCGCCGGCGACCGCGAGCTCGGCAACCGCGTGTCCGAGATCTCGTCCTCGCTCGACATGCTGATCCGGCGCAGCGAGCTGGTGGCGTCCAGCATGGAGGACGTCCGCAAGTCGATCGCGGCGAAGAAGGCGCGCTTCAGCGCCACGCCGTCGATCTGGCCCGCCTCGGGGTTCCTGTCCAGCACCTTCTCGCTCCACCGCCGTCATCCGATCTTCCACGACCTGCGGCCGCATTACGGCATCGACATCTCCGCGCGGCGCGGCAGCCCGATCGTGGCCACCGCCAGCGGGACCGTCGTCGAGTCGGGCTGGAAGTCGGGGCACGGCAACTACGTCGAGATCGACCACGGCCACGGGATCCGCACGACCTACTCCCACGCCTCGCGCGTCGTCGTGAGGAACGGGCAGGAGGTCGAGCGCGGGGACACGGTGGCGCTGGTGGGGTCGACGGGGTTTTCGGTGGCGCCGCACGTACACTACGAAGTGCACGAGAACGGCAGTCCGATCGATCCCCTCAGATATATCTTCCCGGACGCTATCGCGGATTAGTTTCTCGGTCGCTGAAAACGGCCGATCTGCGTCGTTGCGCGCGGAATGGATTCCTGCGGCGTAGGAACCACTACGCCTCGGAATCCATTCCGCGCGCGCCTAGCATCTCGGCCGTTTTGAGCGACCTCGGCGTCCTTTCGGGCCCCTGTAAAACCAGCCCCTTCGCCTTCGCCCGCCGCGGGGTGGCGGTGGGGGGGCGGGTGGCTAGGTTCGGGGGCCGATGACGGCCGGAAGCCACAAGTTGGAATGGATCGGCGGTAGCGGAGAGCCCAGCCCCGCGCCGTTCGCGCGCGCGCGCCTGGACAACGGCGTACGGGTCCTGATCCGCCCCAACTCCGCGGTGCCGGTGGTCGCCGTCGACTGCTGGATCGAGGTGGGGGCGCTGGACGAGGTCGACGAGCACGCCGGCATCTCCCATTTCCTGGAGCACATGTTCTTCAAGGGGACCCGGCGCTATCCGCTCGGCGCGATGGATCGCCTGGTCAAGCAGATGGGCGGTTACAACAACGCCGCCACCTCCATGGAGTACACCCATTACTACATCGTGGCCCCCGCGGAGCACGCCTGGGACGCCGCCGACCTGCTGGCCGACCATCTGGACGACCCCGCCCTTCCCGCCGACGAGCTGGAGCGCGAGCGGGTCGTGGTGAAGGAAGAGATCCGGCGCAAGGACGACTCCCCACACGGCCGTCTGTACTCGGCTCTCAGCGAGGCGGTTTACGGGACGAGCGCCTACGCGCGGGAGGTGCTGGGGACCCCCGAGTCGCTGGATCGGATCGATCCCGAGGTGATGCGCGCCTGGTGGCGCGCGAACTACGCCGGAGACCGGATCGTCGTGGCGATCGCCGGCGACGTCGATGCCGACAGGGCGCTCGCCGAAGTCGAGACCCGCTTCGGCGGGCTCGCGGCAGGTCCCCCCGCCCCGGCGCCCCCCGAGCCGCCGCCCGTCGTCCCCAAGGAGGTCGACGTTCGCATGGAGGTCGCGCAGGGGTACTTCGCCTGGGGGTTCGCGGTTCCGGGCCGGGAGGACATGGACGCGCTCTGCGCGCTCGAGGTCGGGGCCACCATCCTTGGCGACGGGGAGACTTCGCGGCTCCACCGCCGGCTGATCGACGAGCTGCGCCTGGTGACCGAGATCGGGGCCTGGACGTACGGGCTCGACCGGTCCGGCCTGCTGGGGGTCTCGGGGGTCTGCGGTCCCGATCGCCGGGAGGCGGTGGAGACCGAGATCGCGGCCACCCTGGTGGCCGCGCTCGAGCACGGGGTAAGCCTCGAGGAGGTGCGCCGCGCGCAGACGATCCTGGCGGCGGACTTCGCCTACGACAACGAGACGAACGCGGCGCTGACCGGGACGATGGGCGAGTTCGAGACGCTGTACGGCGCCGCCGAGGCGTACCGGGACGTGCTGCGGGGCATCGAGGCGGTCACGCCGGAGGACGTGACGGAGGCGCTGGTCCGCTGGACGGGCACCGACCGGGCGGTGCGGGCGTGGGTGGGGCCGGATGGTGCTTGAGCACGAGCGGCACGCCCTGTCGTGCGGCGCCACCGTGCTGACCCGGCCGCTCGAATCCAACGACATCGTGGTCATCCGCGCGCTGACGCCGATGGGCCCGCTCTACGAGACCGACGATGAGGCTGGCCTGTGCGGCCTCATGCAGGCCGTGCTGACGCGCGGCACCGAGCAGCGATCGGCCTCGGAGATGCAGGACGCGCTCGCCGACCTGGGATCCGACATCGACGCCTCGACGGGAAGCGATCTGGGCAGCGTCTCGATGCGAGCCACTGCCGCCACCTGGGAGCGCACGCTGGATCTCTATCTCGAGACGCTCACCGCCCCGGCGTTCGACGCGCGCGAGGTCGAGACCGAGATCGAGCAGACGCTCGGCGCCCTGGAGGCGCGCGAGGACCAGCTCCTGGCGCGGGCCACCGACCTCTTCCGCGAGGTGTTCTACGGCGAGCACCCGCTCCACAAGCGGGTCCTCGGGTACAGCCACACGGTGGCGACGTTCGATCGCGAGCGCGTGGCTGCCTGCGCGCGGAGCTTCTACCGGCCCTTCCCGCCGATCGTCGTGGCGGTCGGCCGCTTCGATCCCGAAATCCTGCTCGCGCGGCTGGAATCCGCCTTCGGCAGGATGCCCATCGTACCGCCGCCGCCGAGAGCCGCGCCGGTCGCGCCGGGATCCGGCAAGCGGCGGCTGGAGCTCGAGCGCGAGGCCGCCTACCTCATGCACGGGTTCCCCGCGCCCTCCTGGAGGGATCTCGACTATCCGGTGGCCCGCGTGCTGGATGCGATCCTCGGCGGGTCGATGTCGAGCCGGCTGTTCATCGAGCTGCGCGAGAAGCAGGCCCTCGGCTACCAGGTCTCCTCGATCTACAGCGATCAGCTCGACGGCTCGTTTCTCGCTGGATACATCGTCACCGATCCCGGACGCGCGGACCAGGCCGCTCGCGGGCTGGCCGAGCAGTTCCGCCGCGTGGTCGAGGAGCCGGTCGAGGAGGACGAGATCCTGGCGGCGCGCCGCTACCTGCGGGGGTCGTACCTGATCGGCGCGGAGACCAACTCGGCGCAGGCGATGCGGCTCGGCCGCCACGAGGCCTACAGCCTCGGCCAGGACTTCGGCGCACGCTGGCTGACGGCCATCGAAGCGGTGACCCCGGAAGCTATCCAGGCGCTAGCCCGCCGCTGGTTCGACCGCGAGGCGACGTGCGCGTACGTGGTACCGCGAGGCGCGCCGGATTTCTGATCGCGTTGCTTCGTGCCTCCGCAGGCGGGTACGTTACCCCGGGATCGCCGTCGCGAACGGTTCGAGAAGCGGCCGGAGCGCGCGGGTCGGGGGCGTTTCGAACGAGAGGGTGGAAGCATGAAGCGGGCGGAGCGATGGCATCACGCTCGCAAGGTCGTCGTGGTCGACGGCGTGCGCACGCCGTTCGCCAAGGTGGAGACCGCGCTGTCCGGGGTTCCCGCCGTGGAGCTCGCGCGCGTAGCGATCCGCGAGCTGCTCGAGCGCACCGAGATCGACCCCGCGTCGATCGACGAAGTGATCGTCGGCAACGCGGCCCCGCCGTCCGACGCCCCCAACATCGCCCGCGTCGCCGCGCTCGAGGCCGGGATTCCCGCCGAGGTTCCCGCCTTCTCCGTCCAGCGCAACTGCGCCTCGGGCTTCCAGTCGATCACCGACGGGTATAACCAGATCGTCACGGGCCAGGCCGACGTCGTGGTGGCGGGCGGCGTCGAGTCGATGTCCAACGTCCCGCTGCAGTTTCCCGACGAGTTCGCGGACGTGATGTCGGACATGACCCGCGCCCGCAGCACCACCGGCAAGGCGGCCGCCGCCGCGCAGCTGCGGCCGGCCCACTTCAAGCCCGTGGTCGCGCTCCTGGAGGGGCTGACCGATCCCGTCTGCGGCCTCAACATGGGCGAGACCGCCGAGGTGCTGGCGCGCGAGTTCCGCCTGTCGCGCCGCGCGCAGGACGAGTATGCGCTCCGCTCGCATCAGCGCGCCGCCGCCGCGTGGGCGGAAGGCGGGTTCGCCGAAGAGGTGACGCCCGTTTTCGTGCCACCCGACTACGACGACGTGGTGGCCGAAGACGTTGGCTACCGGCCGCAGCAGACACTCGAGGCGCTGGCGAAGCTCAAGCCCGTGTTCGAGCGCGAGGGCACCGTGACCGCGGGGAACGCGTCGATGGTCACCGACGGGGCCGGCGCGCTCCTCCTCATGGACGAGGCGCGCGCGCGCGCCGAAGGGTTTCGGCCGCTGGGCCGGATCGTGTCGTTCGCGTACGCGGGCCTGGAGCCGAGCCGCATGGGGCTGGGTCCCGCGCTCGCGACCCCGCTCGCGCTGGCGCGCGCCGGCGCCACGCTCGCCGACATGGGCCTGGTCGAGCTCAACGAAGCGTTCGCCGCGGTCGTGCTCGCGAACATGGAGGTGTTCCCGTCGCGGAAGTGGGCCGAGGAGCGCTTGGGCAGGACGCTGCCCATCGGCGCGCTCCGGGAAGAGATCCTGAACGTCAACGGCGGCGCGATCGCGCTCGGCCACCCGATCGCCGCGACCGGCAGCCGGCTGGCGCTCACCCTGCTCCTCGAGATGCGGCGGCGCGACGTCGAGCACGGGCTCGCGACCCTGTGCGTGGGAGGCGGCCTCGGCGGGGCGATCGTCTTCCAGCGGGTTGCGGCCTCCGAATGACTTGCGCGTCGCACACCGTGCCCCCATGACGTCCTCGTTCCGGCTGGAGACCGACGTCCGAGGGCTGGCGGTCGTCACCTTCGACGCGCCCGGGAAGAAGGTGAACCTGTGGTCGCGGACGGCGCTGGCGGAGTTCGACGCGCTGCTCGACGAGCTGGCCGGCCGCGGGGACCTGACGGGCGTGGTGTTCCGCTCCGGCAAGCCCGACACGTTCATCGCCGGGGCCGACGTCGCGGAGCTGGCGGACATCGACTCGCCGGACGAGGCGCGCGAGCTGTCGCGCCGCGGCCAGGCGGTCTTCCAGCGCGTCACCGACCTCTCGCTGCCCGTCGTGGCGGCGATCCATGGTGCCTGCGTCGGCGGGGGACTCGAGTTCGCGCTGGCGTGCTCGTTCCGGGTCGCCAGCGACGCCGACCAGACCCGGCTCGGCTTTCCCGAGGTGCAGCTGGGGATCATTCCCGCGTGGGGAGGGACCCAGCGCGCCGCGCGGCTCCTCTCGCTGGAGGACGCGCTGACGCTGGTCCTGACAGGGAACCGCGTACCGGCCAAGAAGGCGCTGCGCATGGGGCTCGTGGACAGGGTCGTGCAGCAGGAGCGGCTCGACGAAGAGGCGGCGGCCATGGCGCGGGCGGCGGCGGGTGGGGAGCGGGCCGCCACGCAGGGTCGCGCCGGGATATCCAACTGGCTCCTCAAGCGGAACCCGGTCGGCCGCAGGGTCGTCCTGTCCCAGGCGCGGCGCCGGGTCGAGCAGCGGTCGGGCTACAACTACCCGGCGCCCTTCAAGGCGATCGAGGCGATCGAGGTCGGGCTCTCGCAGGGAATGTCGGCGGGGCTGGCGCTCGAGGCCGAGGCAGTGGCGGAGCTGGCCGGGGGGCCGACCGCGCGGAATCTCATGCGGATCCACCAGCTCCGCGAGGCCGCCCGGCGCCCGCCGGTGGCCGCGGAGCCGCGCCCCGTGAGGACGCTCGGCATCCTCGGGGCCGGGGTGATGGGCGGCGGGATCGCGGAGGTCGCCTCGTATTCCGGAATCCGCGTGCGCCTCAAGGACGTCGATCTCGGGCGCGTGGCGGACGGCCTCGAGCACGCCGCGCGAATCGCGGGGAACGCGGCGCGCAAGGGATCGCTCGACCGGCGCGGCGTCCGCGACCTGATGCACCGCATCTCGGGCACGGTGGGATACGCCGGCTTCGGCCGCGTTGATGCCGTGGTCGAGGCGATCGTCGAGGATATCGAGGTCAAGCGGCGGGTCCTGGCCGAGGTCGAGCACGAAGTCCGCGCGGGCACGGTGCTGGCCACGAACACGTCCTCGCTGCGGGTGGACGATCTGGCCACCGCCCTATCCCGCCCCGAGGACTTCGGCGGGCTCCACTTCTTCAATCCCGTCGAGAGGATGCCGCTGGTCGAGGTCGTGCGCGGGGCGCGGACGTCCGACGGCGCGGTGGCGACACTGCATCAGCTGGCGCTCGATCTCGGGAAGACGCCGGTCGTCGTGAACGACGGACCGGGCTTCTGGGTGAATCGGCTGCTCATGCCGTACCTCAACGAGGCCGTTCATCTGTACGCCGAAGGCGTGCCGATCGACGCGCTCGACGGCGCGCTCGAGGACTTCGGTCTTCCGATGGGGCCGCTCGCGCTGCTCGACGAGATCGGTCTCGACGTAGCCGCCAAGGTCGGCAAGGTGATGGCCGACGCGTTTCCCGACCGCATGCGGCCGCACGCGATCCTCCACCGCCTGCAGGTGACCGAGCGCTTGGGAAGGAAGTCGGGCGCGGGCTTCTACCGCTACGAGGGGGGCGAGCGGAAGGGCCCCGACGAGAAGCTTCGCGGCGAGCTGGGGCTGCCCCCGACTGGAGAGGGGCAGACTCCCGTGTACGATGACGACTACCTGGCAACCCGGACCCTGTACCCGATGATCAACGAAGCCGCGCGCGCGCTCGCGGACGGAATCGTCTCCACGCCGGGCGAGGGGGACCTGGCCCTGGTCATGGGGATCGGCTGGCCGCCCTTCCGCGGCGGCCTCCTGCGCTGGGCCGACGAGATCGGGCCGGCCGAGGTCGTCGAGCGGCTCGGCCAGTGGTCGGCGCTGCTCGATCCGCGCTTCGCGCCCTCGGCCGCATTGCGTGAGCGTGCCCGCGGCGGGAGCGGCTTCTACGGCGAGCCCTCGTCTTCCGTCGCGCGCGCGGCCGTCCGCGAGGACGGGCAGGCGACGCTGGGCATCTGACGTGGAGTTCGCGCCGCTCCTCCACAGCACGGCGTTCCTGGCGCTGGCCGGGGTCGCCGCCGCGATCCTCGTCGTCTACGCGATCGGCGCGAAGCGGCGGCTGGCCGGCACGGGGCTCGTGTTGCGCGTCCTGTCGATCGCCGCGCTCGTCATTCCGGCCTGGGCGCTCTTCGATTGGTACCACGACCTCTCGAGCGCACGCGACATCGCCGCGCGGATGTCGATCCGGGCGGAGCCGATCATGGAGCGGGCCGCGGTCAACGGCGCCGCCCTTCTCTGTCTCGGCTTCCTGGTCATGATCGGCGGGATCTGGCTGGCCCGCCGGGTCCGGTGAGCGTCTGCCGCCCGTTCTTCACGGGGCACATCGACCACGACTCGCTGTTCCCCTTCCCGTCGATGTCGCCCGAGGAAGCCGAGACCTTCGGCATCCTGCGCGACTCCCTCGAGCGGTTCGGCAGCGAGCGTGTCGACAGCCGGCGGATCGACGCCGAGGCGCGGCTCCCGCGCGAGGTGCTCGACGGGCTGGCCGAGCTCGGGGTCTTCGGCATCATCGTGCCCGCCGAGTACGACGGCGCGGGCGCCTCGATGACCTTCTACGCGAGGGCCTTCGAGACCCTGGCCACGATCGACGGCGCCATCGTCGTGACGGTCGGGGCGCACGAGTCGATCGGGCTCAAGGGGATCCTCCAGTTCGGCACCGACGAGCAGAAGGGCCGCTTCCTGCCGGCGCTCGCGCGTGGCGAGCAGCTGGCCGCGTTCGCGCTGACCGAGCCCACATCGGGCTCCGACGCCGCCTCCATCCGCACCCGCGCGACGTGGAACGAGGAGCGCGGCGCGTGGATCCTCGACGGCACCAAGATCTGGATCACCAACGGGGGGATCGCCGAGGTGTTCACCGTGTTCGCGCAGACCGCCGTCGAGCGCGCGGGCGAAAGAGTCGACCGGGTCACGGCCTTCCTCGTGCCCCGGTCGCTGGCGGGGGTATCGTCGGGACCGGAGGAACACAAGCTCGGCATCCGCGGATCCTCGACCACCGAGGTGCACTTCGAGAGCGTGGCCGTGTCGCCCGACCTCGTGCTGGGGGAGGTCGGCGGGGGCTTCAAGGTGGCGATGGAGGTGCTGAACTCCGGGCGTCTGGGGCTGGCAGCGGGGTGCGTCGGCGGGATGAAGCTCCTGCTGGCGGAGGCCACGGCGTACGCGCTCGAGCGCCGGCAGTTCGGCCGCCCGATCGCGGAGTTCGAGCTCATCCAGAAGAAGCTCGCGGGGATGGCGCTGGAGATCTACGGCACGGAGGCGATCGTGTACCTGACGACCGGCCTCGTCGACCGCGGCGCCGCGGACTATTCGCTCGAGTCGGCGATCTGCAAGGTCAAGGCGTCCGAAGCGGTGTGGCGCGTCGTCAACGAGGCGCTCCAGATCGCGGGCGGCATGGGGTACATGCAGGAGTACCCCTACGAGCGCTACCTCCGGGACGCGCGCATCAACCTGATCTTCGAGGGCACGAACGAGATCCTGCGGCTCTACACGGCACTCTCGGGTCTCGAGGCGCCGGGCGAGCAGCTGAAGGCGGTCGCGCGCGCGCTGCGGGACCCCATCAAGCAGCTGGGGCTTCTTACCGGCTATGCGCGCGGCCGCGCGCGGCGGGCGATCCACCGCCCGGATCTGCCCGAGCTCCATCCCGCCGTGGCCGAGATCGCGCGGCCGCTTCCCGTGTGGGTGGCCGAGTTCGCCGGCGCGGTGGAGTGGGCGCTCAGGCGGCACGGCGGCGAGATCGTCGAGCGGCAGATGGCCCTCGAGCGGCTCGCCGACGCCGCCGGCGACCTGTTCCTGATGGCTGCCGTCGTCTCTCGTGCCGACGCAGGGATGCGCGCCGAGGCGGGGCCCTCCGGCGAGGCGCACGTCACACGCGCCCGCCTGATCGTCAACGAGGCGTGGCGCCGGGTCCGCCGCCAGCTGGGCCGGCTGCGGCAGTATCCCGATAACGACGTCCGCGTCGTGGCCGCCGAGGTGCTGGGCTCGGGGGGAGCCTTCCTGCCCGGCCGTCGCCCCGGGGAATGAGCGCGGATCCCACGGGTATCAAGCTCGAGGACCTCGAGGAGTCCACCGGCGAGGCCGCGCTGATCGGCCGGATCCGGGGCGGGGAATCGCATCTCTACGGGACACTGGTGGACCGCTACCAGCGCCGGCTCTGGTGGAGCTGCCTGCGGATGCTGGGCGATCCCGACGAGGCGGAGGACGTCGTCCAGGAGTCGTTCGTCCGCGCGTGGGAGAAGCTGGACGGGTTCGATACGCGCCAGCGCTTCTACACGTGGCTGTTCACGATCGCGCGGAACCGCTGCCTGAACGCGCTGCGTCGCCGCAAGACGTGGGCCTTCCGGTCCTTGTCCGGCGACGACCCGCCGACCTTGCGGGCTCCGGGGAGCGCCGGCGCGGCCGTCGAGGACCGGGAGCTGGGGCGGGCGCTCGCCGAGTGCCTGGAGACCCTCACCGCCGACCAGCGCGAGGTCTTCGACCTCCGGCACGGCGAGGAGTTCCGGTACGCGGAGATCGCCGCGGTGCTGAAGATCACCCAGGGGACGGTGATGTCGCGCCTCCATCGTGCCCGCGAGCGGATGCGGAGCTGCCTGGAAGGCAAGGGCCAGATGCCATGAGCACGAAAGAGACGGAAACCGGCGCGGGCGGCGAGCACGTGGGACCGCTGCTCGACGCGTACCGGACCGACGAGCTGGACGCGGCCGCGCGCGCAGCGGTCGCGGCGCACCTCGAGGCGTGTGCCCGGTGTCGCGAGGACCTCGCCGCGCTCGGACCATGGACGGCGGCCATCGAGCGCGGCTACGCGGCGCTGCGGGAAGAGAGCCGCGAGCTCTCGCCCGACTGGGCGGCCCAGCGCGCGGCCGTGGTCGGACGGACCTCCGCCCGGCG
>DATFFS010000214.1:0-5342 GCA_035249945.1 Gemmatimonadota bacterium | reverse complement strand
CGCTCGCACCCGCCCCTCCGCTCGATCCGGCGCTCGCCCCGGCCGCACCCGACGAGCCGCCCGCCGGGATTTCGTTCGCCGCGGCGCCGCTTCCGGAGTCGCGACCCTACGGCTTAGGCCCGCGTCAGCACACGCTCCTGCCGCGCGGGTCGATCGCGCCGTCCGGCACGTCGGTCGGCCTCACCGTGGCGGGCACCGATCCGGTCGGCCGTCTGGTCTGGACGCTGGACGGGCTCGTCGGCACGGAGGACGCGTGGCGGGGACTCGCCGCGACCGCCGCCTGGCGGCGATTCCGCCCGGAGATCCGCGCGCACGCCTTCGCCGTGCGTCAGGAGCCGAGCGAGCAGGACGCCGCCACGCCCCCCGCGCTCGACGCGGAGTACGCGGGCGTCGGCCTCGCGATCGCCTACGAGCACGATCTCCTCTCGCGCTCGGCGCGCCTCGAGCTGGGCGGGTCGGCGGGACGGCTCGATGCGAGCCTCGCGCCGGACGGCACGCGCGCTCTCGGCTACGCCGAAGCGGCGGGCCGGGCGCTCGTGACGCCCGGGAAGTGGCGGATCACCGGGGGCGCGCAGGGCCACGCGAGCGTCGGCAGCTCGCCGGGCGGCGAGGATTGGACGCGGGCGGTCTCGGGCATATCGCTGAGCGTCGGCAGGGACCGTGCGGCGCTGCGCGCGGAGTCGGTCTTCGGCTGGACGAGCGACGACGCACCGGTGTGGGAGACGTTCGCCGCGGGCGGCGTGCAGTCGCCGCTCGTCGATCCCGCGCTCCTGTCCCAACGCCTGCCCCTGCCGGCCGTGCCCTTGGGCTACGTGGCGGGCGAGCGGATCTGGACGGTCAGGATCGAGGGGAGGACGAGCGCGGGGGTCGTCCCGTTCTGGTGGGCAGGAACCGCCGGCGGCGAGCTTGGGGACTGGAAGCGCGTGTGGGGGATCGAGTGGCGACTGACGCGCGACGCGATCCCCTACCTCGGCCTCCCCGCCTCGCGGTTCGAGGCGGGGATCGCGCGCGTCCTCGACGAGCCGCTCCGCCACGAGACGCGCGGGTGGCTGTCGCTGTCGTTCCGTCCCTGAGCTCGCGGGCGAGGACGACCGCCGGCGGGTATCGGACCCGCGGGTATCGGATCAGGCACTGCGGTAGATGTCCTCGGCGCCGCAGTCATCCCAGGCGTCCGCGATCCACTCGGCGTCCTCGGCGGTGTGCGGCGTGACCGTCATCACGATCCCGCCCTCCTCGATCGCCGTGCGGTAGACGCTCGCCCGCTCCTCGTTCATCCCGGCGCCTACCAGCGCGCCGATCACACCGCCGGTCACGCCGCCCGCGCCGGCTCCTGCGATCGCCGCCGCCAGCGGCCCGGCGACGACGAGACCCAGGCCCGGGATGAGGATCGTGGTCCCGATCGCCGCGATCGCTCCGGCTAGCGCGCCGACGGCGGCGCCGATCGCGCCTCCGGCCCCTGTGCCCTCGAGCGTCTTGCGCTCCTTCTCGACCACCACGTCCTCTGTCGGGAAGAACTCGTCACGGGCCTGCTCGGACATCAGCACCGTGATCTCCTCCTGACCGTACCCGTGGTCACGGGTCTCCCGATACGCGCTCTCCGCATCGTCGGAATCACGGAAGATCCCGCTGACGATGCCGTGCCGTGCCATGCCGAGCTTCGCACCCACCCGGTCGTCGTGCACGCGCGATTCGTCGAATTCGTCGTCGTGGTGCAGGTCGTGATCGTGGGTCTTCATCGTCTCCTCGGATGTCGAAGGTATGGCCCCGATCCGAGTGTAGGACGGACCTGCCGCGTGGTCCGTCAGAAACGAGACATTGAAATCGGACGCGTGCTAGGCCGCGGGCGGGGGATCGAGGTCGAGCGCGCCGCGCACGGCGCCGGCGGCGCGCTCGAGCGCCGCGGAGTCGCGCGAGCGGAGGACCAGCTTGCAGCGATAGCGGCCGTCGAGGAACACGGGGTAGGAGCCGATGCCGACAGCGGGATGCGCGCGCTGGATCGTGGCCAGCGGCTCGGAGAAGTCGCCCTCCTTCCCGCGCACCCACAGCGTCTCCTTGAAGAACGGCGCCGAGATGAGATCTTCGGCCGCCATCTCGAAGATGTCCTGGAGCAGGATCGGAACGCCGGGAAACACGATCACGCTCCCGGCGCGAAACGCGAACGCCAGCTGCTGCCGGCCGCGCAATACCCGCGCGCCTCGCGGCAGATCGGCCATCGCCGCTTCGGCGGGGGTGAGCCGGTCGCCGTAGTCGCTGGACAGGAGCTCGCGCGCCTCGGCATGCGGCTCGAGCGGGAGCCCGAGCGCGTCGGCCACCGCCTGCCGGGTCACGTCGTCGTGTGTCGGACCCATGCCACCGGTCACCAGCACGAAGTCGTGGCCCGCGGTCAGCCGCTGGAGCTCTTCGACGATCGCCTCGCGCCGGTCGCTCACGATCACGACCTTGGCCACCAGGATCCCCAGCTCCCAGAGGCGGCGCGTCAGGAACGGCGTGTTCTGATCCTCCACCTCGCCCGAGAGGATCTCGTCCCCCACGATGAGCAGCGCCGCCGAGCGGGGGCTGAGCGTCTCGCTCACGATTCCTTCCACTTCTCCTCCGTCGAGTGGCCGGGGAACGCGCGCGCGCCCGGGTCGATGCGCGCCTTGGCGAAGTTCACCGCGATCGCCACCTCGCCGAACCCGGTGGCGATCAGCGGAAGCTTGCCGCCGTGGTGGGCGACGTCGCCGGCCGCATAGACGCCGGGCAGGTTCGTCTCCATGCGCTCGTTCACGACGATGCCGTTCTTCCGCATCTCGAGCCCCCAGCGCTTGACGGGGCCCAGATCGGCCTTGAAGCCGATGTTTACGAGCAGCGCGTCGACGTCGAACGTCTTCTCCTCGTCGGTCCGGTTGTCGAAGATCGTGACGCTCTCCACCGCCTCGGCCCCCGCGACCGATCGCACCTCGTGGAAGGTGAGGATCTCGACGCCCGCGCGCATCACCGCCTCGACGGTGCCTTCGTGCGCGCGGAAGCCGTCGCGCCGGTGGATCAGCGTGATCGAGTCGGCGATCCCGCGCAGGTTGTCGGCCCAGTCGAAGGCGGAGTCGCCGCCGCCGACGATCAGGATCCGCTTTCCGGCCAGCGCCAGCTTGTCCTTGACGAGGTACTGCATCCCGCGGCCCTCGTAGCGCTCGATCCCGTCGACCTTGAGCCGCCGCGGCTCGAACGCGCCGATCCCCGCCGTGACCACGATCGTGCGCGTGAGCCGCTCGCCGCGATCGGTTCCGATCCGCCATACGCCGACGTTCCCGTCCGCGTCGGACTCGGCCGGCTCGAGCTCGGAGGCCGTCTCCGCGAGCCCGATCACGGGATGGAACTGCGTCGCCTGCTCGATCAGCCCCTCGGCGAGGTCGCGGGCGAGAATCTTCGGGAATCCGCCCACGTCGTAGACGTACTTCTCGGGATAGAGCGCGGTCAGTTGGCCGCCGAGCTCGGGGAGCGCGTCGAGTATCAGCGTCCGCATCTGGCGCATGCCGGCGTAGAAGGCCCCGAAGAGGCCCGTCGGACCGCCGCCCAGGATCGCGACGTCGAAGATCACAGCGAGTCGAGCAGGCGCAGGAGGTTCTGCTGGAGCTGCTGCTGGCCGGCGATCCCCAGGGTCGCCGTCACGCGGTGGCGGAGCCGGGTCACGCCGTCGCCCAGCACGCGCTCGAGCTCGCGCGCGCGCGGCGTCAGCCAGAGGCGCTTGATCCGGTGATCGGCGGGATCGGATTCGAGGCGCACGAAGCCACCGCGCTCGAGCCCCCGGACGATGGTGGTCATGGAGGACTTGGCCATGCCGGCCCGCTGGCCGACCTCGCTGATCGGCATGCCGTCGCGCTCAAAGAGCGGCCACAGGACCTGGCAGGTGGTCGGGGTGACGTCGGGAAATCCCGCGTGCCGGCACGTCTCGACCAGCCGCGCGCGCCACCGGTCGGCGCCCTCGGCGAGCAGACTGCCCAGCTGGACCCGGTCCCCGTTCACCCGTTAGTTGTACGATATCGAACTATTGGTGTCAACCGTCTGTTCGGGGAACCGGTCGCCGCTCCGTGGCGAGGACCCGCTCCAGGGCGTCGACGATCGCGCCGTTGGCCGCGGGCATCGCCATCGCGCGGTACTCCTCCGGGAGCGCCCAGCGCGCCCATCGGACCGGCCGCACCGCTCCGACCGGCTCGCAGAGATACGCGTGGAGCGCGACCCGGCGATCCGGGTACGCGTGACAGAAGGCAACGGCGAGCTCCCCCACCCGCACAGCGACGCCGGTCTCCTCCTCGACCTCGCGCGCGAGCGCGGCCGCGTGGTCTTCCCCGGGACGGACCTTCCCGCCCGGCAGCTCCCACGTCCCGGCGAGCGCCGGGTCGCCCGCGCGCGGCTGGACCAGTACGCGCCCGCGGCGGTCCACGATCGCCGCCAGCACGATCTCCTCGACGTCGGGCATCGCCCTCCGGGTGACGCGGCACACGCACGGTCCATACTAGAAAACTACTGATTCATGACAATTTAGTAGTTTCACGGCCACCTCCGTCGGTCGTTCTCGCGGTTGACCCGGCCGTCGGCGGATCGTTATACATCCGCAGCGCTTCGCCATCACCCTCCACGCCAGCACAGGATGCAGCCGATGAAACTCACGTGTCCGCAGTGCGGGACCGTATACGACGTCACCCAGTACGCCGAGGGCCACACCTTCCAGTGCCAGTGCGGGAACGAGCTGAAGGTCGGCGCGCAGCCCTCGGTGGCGGCGGCAGGTCCGGGTGGAGCGCCCGGCGCGCCACCTACCTTCGTCGGCCCCGACCCCGGCCTCCAGCCGATCGTCAAGGTGCTGGTGTTCATCGCGAATCTGTGCTTCTCGCCGCTGGCGGCGATCGCCTCGGTGGTCGTCTACTTCGTCATCAAGGATCAGAAGCCGCGGACCGCGAAGGACCTCTGCCAGATGACGTGGATCCCGTTCGTCGTGTGGGCCATCCTCGTCGGGCTGTACTTCCTGTTCATGGGCACCATGATCTTCAGCGGCATCATGGGGAGCGCCGGCACGTATTGAGCGCGCCGGCCGGCCTCGCAGGGCGACCGGCGATCGGCGCGCGGCCTCCCATCCTCGAGCACCCCCGCGCGCTCCGGTCGCGCCCCGCGGCGTGGATCGGCTGCCACGGGAACCCCGACCGCTGCCTCGCGATCGGCGGCTGGCGCTCGCCGATCTGCGCCCGCTGCGTGGGGCTCCTCGCCGGATATCCGCTGGCAGTAGCCGCACTCTTCGCCTTGGGGCCGCCGTCCCTGGAACGGGCCGCGTTCGGCGCGCTCCTCCTCGTTCCCATGGCGGTCGATGGGGGAGC
>DATFFS010000213.1:0-5709 GCA_035249945.1 Gemmatimonadota bacterium | reverse complement strand
GCTCGAACCGAGGGGAGGATCGAGGCCCCGAAACCGGTCTTCAAGGAGCCGTGGAATGAAACCCGAGATCCACAACGACATCGAGAACAACCGGTTCGTCGCGCAGACCGAGCATGGGGAGGCCACGCTGAAGTACAAGCGGGCGGACGAGGACACGCTCGATTTCACGAGCACGTTCGTTCCCGAGGCGGCGCGAGGCGACGGACTGGGCGAGCGGCTCGTGCTCCATGCGCTCGACTGGGCCGACGAGAACAGCTTCCATGTGATCCCGACCTGCCCGTTCGTGCAGCACGTGCTGGACGAGCACCCGGAGCGGGTGGGGGTCCTCGCAGGATAAGTCGGATCGATCGGGCCCCGCAGGGTCCCTTTCATGCCTTGCCCCGCCCCCCCGCGGGGACGAACTTCGGGTTCCGTGACGCTCGCCGCCAATGATTCCCGCGTCTCCGCGGAGACGTCCTCCGCGCCGGCCGCACCGGACATCGCCTTCCGCGATTCCGCTCTCGAGCGGGTGTGGGTGCGGCTCCGGGACGGCGAGCGGCTCGGACTATCCGACGGCCTGGCGATCCTTGGGACATGGGATTTGCCGGCATTGGGCCGCATGGCCGATTACGTCGCCCGCGAGCGGCACGGCGAGCGGGTTTACTTCACGCTGAACCGCCAGCTGAATCCCACGAACATCTGCGTTCTCGACTGCGCGTTCTGCGACTTCGCCGCACGCCCCAGGAACGACCCCAAGGCATACGAGATGGACTGGGACGAGATCCTGGCCCATGTCACCGACGACATCACCGAGATCCACATCGTGGGCGGACTGCACCACAAGTGGCGCTACGACCACTACGTCGAGATCGTGCGGCGCATCCGGGAAAAGGCTCCCTCGCTGACGATCAAGGCCTGGACGGCGGTCGAGATCGACTTCTTCGCGAAGATCGGGAAGCGCTCGATCGAGCAGGTGCTGGCGGACATGGTGGAAGCCGGGCTGGACGCCCTGCCCGGCGGCGGCGCGGAGGTGTTCAGCGAGCGCGTCAGGAACGCCCTCTTCAAGCACAAGATCGGCGAGCAGGAGTGGTTCGCGGTGCACGACGCCGCGCACCACATGGGGATCCCGACCAACTGCACGCTCCTGTACGGCCACATCGAGACGTACGAGGAGCGGGTCGAGCACGTGCTGAAGCTGCGCGCGCAACAGGATCGGACCGGCGGCTTCCAGGCCTTCATCCCCCTGGAGTACCAGGTGGGCACGACGAAGCTCGTCGAGCGGCAGGCCTCGGCGGTCGAGGACCTGCGGACGATCGCCATGAGCCGCCTCGTGTTCGACAACGTGCCGCACGTCAAGGCCTACTGGGTCATGCTGGGCGAGCAGACGGCCGAGCTGGCGCTCGCCTTCGGCGCCACCGATCTCGACGGGACGATCGGCAACGAGAAGATCGCCCACTACGCGCTGGCGGACAGCGAGGCCGGGCACACCCGTGAGCACCTGCAGAGGATCATCCGCGCGGCGGGGAAGGATCCCGTCGAGCGGGATGCGCTCTACCGCGAGGTCGTCCGCGCCTGAAGGTCGCGAAGATCCCCTATCTCAACGCCGCCCCCTTCTATGCCGGATGGGGCGACGATCCGCCGTTCGAGACCGTGTCGATGCCCCCGCGGGACCTGGGCGTCCAGGCCCGGAACGGGACGATCGACGCCGGGCTCATGGCCGCCGCCGACTGGTTCCGCGAGGACGCCACCTTCGAGCTGATCGAGCCCGAGCTCGGAGTGGCGGCGAGCGAGCACGTACGGAGCGTCGTCCTGTTCTCGCACGATAGCCCCACGCGTCTCGAAGGATCGCGCGTGGCCGTAACGCGCGAGAGCTCGACGTCGCGGCGGCTGGCCCAGCTCCTGGCGGTCGGGTACTGGGAAGCGGCGATCGAGTGGATTTCGGAAGACGAGCTCGAGGGCGACCCGGCGGAGCAAGTCGACGGGTTGCTCCTGATCGGGGACCGCGCGCTTGAGCGGATGGCGGATGAGAGCCATGGCGGTTGGACGCGCGCGACCGACCTGGCCACCGAGTGGTGGACCTGGCAGGCGCTGCCGTTCGTGTTCGCCGTGTGGGCGGTGCGATCGGCGCTCCCGCGCCGCGAGAGGGCGCGCTTCGGCGGGTTCCTGAGCGGCTCGCTGGCGCTCGGGAGCGAGCGGCTGGCGGCGATCGCGGCCGAGCACGCCGGCGCCCTCGGGGACGTCGAGACGCTCGAGGCGTACCTGCGGCACTTCACCTACCGGCTGGGACCCGACGAGCTCGCCGGCATGCGCCGGTTCCGCGACCTGTTGGCCGAGAACGACATCCAGGAATACCAGGACGCGCGCGCCTGACCCTCAGGCCCTGGACGGATTCCGCCGCCGGAAGACCCACACGAGTACGAGCCCGGCCAGGAACCCGCCCACGTGCGCGGCGTACGCCACTCCGCCCGTCTCTTCGGTCTGAGCCATCGCCCCGATCCCGTTGATGAACTGGAACACGATCCACATGCCGATCACCGCGATCGCCGGCATGTACGTGATCATGCGGAACAGGAGCACGCGCACGCGCTGCTTCGGGAAGAGGACCATGTAGGCGCCGAGCACCCCGCTGATGGCGCCCGAGGCGCCGAGGCTCGGGATCTCGCTCGAGGGGCCCACCAGGATGTGCGCCAGGGTCGCGGCGACCCCGCACAGCAGGTAGAAGACCAGGAAGCGGAGCGACCCCATCGCGTGCTCGACGTTGTCTCCGAAGATCCACAGGAAGAGCATGTTGCCGCCCAGATGCAGCCACCCGCCGTGCATGAACATGGCGCTCAGGGTCGTGATCCAGAAGGGACCGGGGTGCGTGGGCGCGACGTCGGCACCTCGGGAGTACTCGGCCGGGATGACCGACCACGTCTGGAAGAACCCCTCGATGTTGCCTTGCGTCAGCTGATAGAGGAAGACGAGGACGTTGGCGGCGATCAGCGCGAAGGTGACGAAGGGAGTGATGTCGATCCCGGAGTCGTCGTCCCCAAGGGGAAGCACCATGGCGACCTCGAAGGAGAACGTTGGCGCCGGCACCGTGCTCGGCGCCTTTCCATACTAGCGAGCCGCCGAGTCCCGGCCAGACGAGACGGCGATCCGTATCAGGATCAGATTCCCAGCCGGCTCCGCGTCCGCTCCCCGGCCTCCCGCACGACCGCGAAGTCCGCGGGGGGCTCGGATGCGGCCAACCACGCGATGTCTGAGCGCTCGCCGATCTCCCGCGCGGCCTCCCAGTCGGCCCATCTGTCGAGCAGCGCGGTGCCCGGAGCCTCGCGCGCTACCACGGCGGCGGCCGACAGGTCGACGAGCTCGAGGTTGATCCTCAGCTGCTCCCGTCCTTCGACGAGCCGGCGCCGCACTCCGTCGGCGACGCGGAGATCGCGATCGATCCAGTCGCGCGCGTGTCCGCGCGATTCGAGCAGCTTGATGGCCGTAGCGGGAGAGAGGATCCGCGGAATGCCGTCGGCGACGTCGCCCGACAGGGCGAGGAAATCGGCCACGTACGCGGGCGAGACGCCGAGGATCTCGCGGACCCGGGAGTAGCGCACTTCGCCCCGGACCCGGCCCTCCATGCGGGTCGAGCCCGACAGCAGCTGCATGAAGTCCTTGTCGTCGCTCCGGATGACGATCGGCTCGCTACCTTCCAGACGATGGACCAGCGCAGCGATCGCCTCGTCCGCCTCCAGGTGCTCGGTTCGGTACTGCACGACGCCGAGCGCGGCCAGCACGTCGAGCATGGACTCGAAGTCCTCGCGCCCGGCTTCGTCCCAGATCTCGGGCCGGTCGCGGTACGTCGGCCAGAACTCGCGCTTCCACTGGTGATAGCCGTTCCAGCAAACGGCCCATGTGTCGCTCGACTCGGCCATGATCCGGCGCAGCATGCGGGGGACCTGGTACGTGAGCGGCCACGAGACCTTGCCCTTGAGGGCATGCCAGGCGGAAAACGCGAACATGCCGCCGTCGACGATCTGCATGCCTAGCGGCCGGCCTCGCCCCAGACCTCTTCCAGCCGGGCCTTGCGGCCGCAGTTGAACTTGTAGAATCGATAGCGGACGGGGTTTTTCGTGTAGTAGTCCTGGTGATATTCCTCGGCCGGCCAGAACGTCGTGGCCTGCAGGATCGGCGTAACGATGGTACGTGTGGTCTCCAGCTCCCGCTTGGAGTCCTCCGCGAGAGCGCGCTGGCGCTCGTTCCGGACGAAGATCGCGCTCACGTACTGGCTCCCGCGGTCGCAGAACTGTCCGCCATCGTCGGTCGGATCGACGTTGCGCCAGAAGGCATCCAGCAGCTCGGCGTAGGAGACTGCCTCCGGGTCGAAGAACACGTTGACCGCTTCGAGATGGCCGGTCCGTCCCGATGACACCTGCTCGTAGCCGGGGTCGTCGACCTGGCCGCCGGTGTAGCCCGAGATCGTGGCCTCCACACCAGGCACCGCGTCGAACGCTTCCTCCATGCACCAGAAGCAGCCCCCTGCAAACGTCGCGACCTCGAGGGTATCGGACCCGATCGCCGATGGTGCGGGGCGGACGCCGGCGGTCCAGGTACCCGCGTCGGCGAGCGACATCCCGGCCAGGATCCCGGCGAGTGCGATCAAAGGCGCAGTGCGCGGCAAGCGACCTCCGGACGGTTGAGGGAACAGAAACCGGACCCTCATCGTATACTCCTGTGAGTGGTGCGCGTGCCACCCCTTCGAAAGGACAGCGTTTGAGCTCCCGTTTCCGCCTTCTGCGAGCACCCTCCGGCATCGCGTGCATGCTGCTCGCCGGCGCTGGATCGGCGTGCGGCCAGGAGTCGTCCGCGGCGAACCCCGAGCAGGCGGCCCTCCGCGAGCGGCTGACCCCGCTCCAGTACCGGGTCACGCAGGAGGACGCGACCGAGCCTCCGTTCCACAACGAGTACTGGGACGAGCACCGGGCCGGAATCTACGTCGACGTCGTCTCGGGCGAGCCTCTCTTCAGCTCGCTCGACAAATTCGATTCGGGAACCGGATGGCCGAGCTTCACGCGGCCTCTCGAGCCCGCGAACGTCGTCACGCGGACGGATTACAAGCTGATCTACCCGCGGACCGAGGTCCGCTCGAAGGAGGCCGACAGCCACCTCGGCCACGTGTTCGAGGACGGTCCCCCGCCGACGGGCCTGCGCTACTGCATGAACAGCGCGGCGCTCCGCTTCATCCCCGTCGAGCGGCTGGAGGCCGAGGGCTACGGAGAGTATCTGCCGCTGTTCCGCGCCGGAAGCTGAGCTCCGTCAGGGGAGCAGACCCGGCGTAGCGGTGGACGCGGCCGGGCGTGGCCGCGAGATTGACCGCTTCATGCTCGCATCGATCCGCCAGAAGGCCGCCGCCGGCGAGCGGCTGACGCCCGCCGAGGGCGAGTGGCTCCTGACGTCCGCGCCGCTGACGGCGCTCGGCGAGATGGCCGCGGCCGAGCGCTTTCGCCGCCATCCGGCGCGTGAAGTCACCTACGTCATCGATTCCAATCCCAACTACACGAACGTCTGCAACGTCGACTGCGTGTTCTGCGCCTTCTACCGCCACGCCGACGATGCCGATGCCTACACGCATCCGGTCGAAGAGGTGCTCCAGAAGGTCGGCTGGGCGGTCGAGCAGGGAGCGACGACCGTGCTCCTGCAGGGTGGCGTGAACCCCGATCTGCCCCTCGACTACTATCTCGAGATCGTCCGTGA
>DATFFS010000212.1:0-1925 GCA_035249945.1 Gemmatimonadota bacterium | reverse complement strand
GTCGCGATCCCCGATCTCGACGGGGACGGCCTGGACGAGCTCGCCCTCACGGGCTCCTTCGGGATGGGCGGCGAGAACTCGACCAGCGTGACGCTCGTCTCGCTCGCCGACTCCGGCCTCCGCACCTGGGGCGGGGAGATGGTCCAGTACGACGCCTGCGCGGCGATGCAGGAGGGTGGCCAGGCCGCGCGCATCACGGCCGTTCCGGGCCCCGCGTTCACGATCGAGCGCTTCTCGCTCGTCTCCTGCGAGACCGGCGAGTACGAGGCCGGCGGCCCGCCCGAGCCCTTCGAGTTTCCCGCTCCGGGCGAAGAGACGTCCGTGGAGCTGCCCGTCCGCTAGCCCAGGACCGACTTCGCGCGCTCCACCGCGCTGCGGAAATCGGGCACCACGTTTTCCTCACCCACGCGATCCAGGATCCCCGCACGGGCGAGCACGGACCGCGGCTGGGCCTGCACCCCGGTCAGGAGCACCTGCGTGCCGTCCGCCTGGGCCTTGTCGAGGACGTCTTCGAGCGCGCGGAGCCCTGTCGCGTCGATCGCCAGCACCTCGCGAAGCCGCAGGATGAGGATCCGGGGCGGCTTCTCGACCCGCCGCATGGCGTCCTTGAACTTGCTCGCCGCGCCGAAGAAGAGCGTGCCGTGCACCTGGAAGACATCGACCCCCGGCGGCAGCGGCTCGGCCATCTTGGGATCGAGACCCTCGCCCTCCGACAACATCTCCTTCACGTAGGCCGCCTCGCTGAGCTCCGCCATCCGCCGCATGAACAGGAACGCCGCCAGGACGATCCCCACCTGTAGTGCAACCACTAGATCGACGAGAACGGTCAGGAGGAACGTCGTCAGCATGACGAGGATGTCGCTCTTCGGGCTCCGGAAGAGCTTCACGAACAACCGCCACTCGCTCATGTGGTAGGCCACCATGAAGAGGACGCCGGCGAGCGCCGCCATCGGGATGAGCACCGCGAGAGGGGCCAGCGCGAACAGGATCACGAGCACGGTGAGCGCGTGGACCATGCCCGCCACCGGGGTCCGACCGCCGCTCCGGACATTGAGCGCCGTGCGCGCGATCGCGCCGGTGGCGGGAATCCCGCCGAAGACGGGCGAGGCGACGTTCGCCATGCCCTGCGCCACCAGCTCCATGTTCGAGCGATGCCTCCCGCCGATCATGCCGTCGGCGACCACGGCGGAGAGGAGCGACTCGATCGACGCGAGGAGCGCGATCGCGATCGCCGAAGGGAACAGCGCGCGCACGTCCGCGTAGCTGACGCTCGGAAGGTCGGGTGACGGGAGCATGTGGGGGATCGCACCGAAGCGGTCGCCGATCGTCTCGACGGGAAGGCGCAGGGCCCACGCGCCCGCCGTCGCGAGCACGAGCGCGAGGAGGGGCGCGGGGATCCGCGGGTTGACGCGCGGCCAGTAGCGAAGAAACACGACCGTGCCCGCCCCGATCGCCAGCGCCCACAGGCTCACGCTGTCCAAGCTCTCTCCGTAGGCGCGGATCTTCTCCACGAACTCGACCGGGACCACCTCCATGTCGAGCCCCAGGAGGTCCCGGAGCTGGGAGACCGCGATGATGATCGCGATGCCGGACGTGAAGCCGACCACGACCGGGTAGGGCACGAACTTGATCACGTTCCCGAGCCTGGCGAACCCCATGAGGATCATGAGCACGCCCGCCATCATGGTCGCCACCGCCAAGCCGTCGTAGCCGTGCGTCTGGACGATCCCGTAGACGAGGACGATGAAGGCACCGGTGGGGCCGCCGACCTGGACGCGGCTTCCGCCGAGGGCGGAGATCATGAACCCGGCGATGACCGCGGTGAACAGCCCCTGCTCGGGCCGCACGCCGCTCGCGATGGCGAGCGCCAGCGAGAGCGGCAGCGCGACGATCCCGACCTGAATGCCCGCGGCGACGTCGCGCGC
>DATFFS010000211.1:0-1332 GCA_035249945.1 Gemmatimonadota bacterium | reverse complement strand
TGAGGGCTTCAAGTCCCTGAGCGACAACGACGAGGTCGAGTACGACGTCGAGCAGGGCCCCAAGGGCGCCCAGGCGACGAACGTCAAGCGCCTTTCGTCGAGCTCGATGTAAAGAGCGCGACCCCCGCGGCACTCGCCGCGCGGTCTGGAGAGCCCCCGTCGGGAAACCGGCGGGGGTTTTTCGTTGGGGATGCGAGGCCCGTCTTGACCCCGTTGCGGGTGGCATTACTCTCACACCGATCCGGAGGGCCATGCACCGCGCGCGTTCCATCCCCGTCCTCGAGGGCTCCACCCGGAGCGGCGCCCTCGTCTGTCTGGCGATCCTTTCCTTCGGCGCGGCCCCCGCGCATGCCCAGCCCGGGTCGATGACCCGCTCTCCGGCTTCCCATGACACGCTCTCGATCACGACCCGCGAGGGCACGCTGCTCGCGCTGGACGTCGCCCGCGACGGGCGGAGGATCGTCTTCGACCTGCTGGGTCAGCTGTGGGTGCTCGACGGCAACGGCGGCGCGGCGCGCGCGGTCACCGACGCGATCCGGGACACAGCCGAGGACGCCGATCCGTCCCTGTCCCCGGACGGGGACCGGATCGTCTTCTCGGGAGAGCGCGGTGGTCGGCGCGGGCTGTGGCTCGCGGATCTCTCGGGCGGCGCGCCCCGGCTCCTCTCGCACACCCCCGACGGCGAGGGGTTCGACGGCCGGGGCGCGTGGTCGCCCGACGGACGCACGATCGCGTTCGCCCGCGTGGTCATGCGGGTCGATGGCGGGGAGTCCCGGCAGGTCAGCGAGATCGCGCTCGTCGACGTCACTTCGGGAGAGATCCGCTCGCTTCGCATCGAGGGCGTCCCCGAGCCCGACGTTCGGGATCCGGCCTGGTCGCCGGATGGCCGGCGGATCGCGTTCGTCAACGCCTGGGTCCAGGATCCCGGCGGTGGTCGGGTGTGGAGCGTAGCGGCCGAAGGAGGCGCGGCCGAGCCGCTCACGACGGAAGGTGTGGCCGCGCTCGCGCCCGCATATTCGCCGGACGGTTCGCGGATCGCATTCCTCGCGCGCGACGAGCACGATCGGTGGCAGATCTGGCTTGGGGAGGAGGGGGCGCCGCGGAGGCTCACCGACCACGCGGACGTCGCGCCCACGCGCGTCCGCTGGAGCACGGACGGCGCCACGCTGCTGTACTCCGCGGACGGCGGACTGCGGCGCGTCCCTTCGGAGGGCGGCGCGCCGGTCGCGATCCCGTTCGAGGCGACGCTCGCGTTCGCGCGGTCCCGGACAGAGCTCCCGCCGGTCCGGTTCCCGGCGCCCGGGTTCGCGCAGCCGGCGCGCGGGCACGCGG
>DATFFS010000210.1:0-21252 GCA_035249945.1 Gemmatimonadota bacterium | reverse complement strand
CGAGGAGGGCCGCGGCGTGGCGACGCGCTGGCTGGTCGAGGCGGTCGGCGTGCCGCCGGAGGCGGCGTCCCAGATCGAAGCGTACCTCGGCGCCACGCGGGACGTTCTCGGAGTGGTGCCGACGCAGGAGACGCTCGTGCTCGAGCGGTTCTTCGACGAGGCGGGCGGAATGCAGCTCGTGCTCCACGCGCCGTTCGGGGGTCGGATCAACCGCGCATGGGGCCTCGCGCTCCGCAAGAAGTTCTGTCGCTCGTTCAACTTCGAGCTCCAGGCGGCGGCCAATGAGGACGCGATCGTGCTCTCGCTCGGTCCCCAGCACTCGTTCCCGCTCGACGACGTGTTCGGCTATCTCAAACCCGAAACCGCGCGCGAGACGCTGATCCAGGCGCTCCTTCCGGCGCCGATGTTCCAGACCCGCTGGCGCTGGAACGCCGGCCGCTCGCTGGCGATCCTCCGGATGCGGGGCGGCAAGAAGACGCCCGCGCAGCTCCTGCGCATGCAGGCCGAAGACCTGCTCGCCGCGGCATTCCCGCAGGCGGCCGCCTGCTTCGAGCACATTCACGGCGACATCGAAGTGCCGTGGGAGCACCCGGTCGTGCGCCAGACCGTTGAGGACTGCCTCGTCGAGGTGATGGACGTCGACGCGCTGGAGGAGATCCTGGGACGCATCCGGGACGGCGGATTCGCGCTCGTCGCGCGCGACGTTCCCGAGCCTTCGCCCATGGCGCACGAGATCCTGAACGCGCGGCCCTACGCGTTCCTCGACGATGCGCCGGCGGAGGAGCGTCGCACGCTGGCGGTCTCCACGCGCCGGAATCTCGAATACTCCGCCGACGACTTCGCCAGCCTCGATCCCGAGGCGATCGCGCGCGTCCGCGCGGAGGCGTGGCCCGACCCGCGCGACCCCGACGAGGTCCACGACGCGCTCGACTGGCTGGGGATCGTCACCGCGAGGGAGGCCGAGCCGTGGCGCGCGTGGCTGGATTCCCTCGAGGGAGAGCGGCGCGCGACTCTCGCCACTGCCGGAGACGCGCGCTTCTGGGTCGCCGCGGAGCGGCTGCCCGAGGCGCGCGCGGTCTGGCCGGGGCTCGCCCTGCGGGCGGCAATCGAGGCTCCGGCGCGGAACGCTGCGGTCGAATGGGAGCCGCGCGACGCGTTGGCGTCGCTGTTGCGCGGGAGGATGGAAGGCTTGGGACCGGTCACGGTCGCGGCCGTCGCCGCCGAGCTCGGGCTCGAGCTCGCACGCGTCGAGGCGGCGATGATCGCGCTCGAGGTCGAAGGCACGGTCCTGCGCGGGCGCTTCACCCCGCGCGGGGCCGCTTCTCGTACGAACGGCGCTCCGCAGGATGGCGGAGCCCCTTCACGTGACGGCGCATCGGGCGACGCCTTCGAGTGGTGCCACCGGCGGCTGCTCGCGCGCATCCACCGCTACACGATCGACCGACTGCGAGCCGAGATCGAGCCGGCCACCCAGGCCGATTTCATGCGCTACCTCTTCCGCTGGCAGCACCTGGATCCGGCGGCGCGGCTCGCCGGATCGCGCGGCGTGCGCGAAGTCGTCGAGATGCTCCAGGCGTTCGACGCGCCCGCTGCCGCGTGGGAGTCCGATATCCTCCCCGCGCGCGTCGCGGAGTACGATCCCGATTGGCTGGATGGTCTCTCGCTCTCCGGGGCGGTCGCCTGGGGTCGACTGGTACCCCCCTCGGTCTCCGGGATCGAAAGGCCGCGCAGTGGTCCGGTGCGCTCGTCCCCGCTTTCACTCTTCGTGCGCGCGGATCTGCCTTCGTGGCTGGCGCTGGCGCGGGACCCCGATCCGGACGCGGCCCCGCTGACCCACTACGCGCGCGAGACGCTGGACGCCTTGCGGGGGAGCGGGCCGGCCTTCCACCAGGACCTGGTTGCGCGGACCGGCCTTCTCCCGGCGCAGGTCGAGCGCGCGCTCGCCGAGCTCGCATCGTGGGGCATCGTGACCGCCGACGGCATGGCCGGTCTACGCGCGCTCATCCTCCCCGAGAGCGAGCGCCGGGGTCGCCGTCCGCTCGCCGGTCGCGGCCGGCAGCCGCGCTTCACCGATAACACGCTCGCGGGCCGATGGGGACTCTTTCGGGAAGGCGCATTCCGTCTGGGCGATCGCGATCTCGCGATCGAGCGTTGGACGCGACAGCTCCTCGCGCGCTACGGAGTCGTGGTGCGCCGTCTGCTCGACCGCGAGCCGCCGCTCGCGCCGTGGCGGGACGTGGCGCGCGTCCTCCGGCGGCTCGAGATGCGGGGCGAGGTGCGGGGCGGGCGCTTCCTCCAGGGAGCCTCGGGAGAGCAGTTCGCGCTGCCGCAGGCGGTCGAGGCGCTTCGCTCCACGCGCCGGCGCGAGTCCGACGGCTCGTTGCTGGCCGTCGGCGCCGGCGACCCCCTCAACCTCACGGGCGTCATCACCCCCGGCGAGCGGATCGCCACGTCTCCCGCCAACGTCGTCCTCTATCGGGACGGCGTCCCCGTGGCGGCCAGGCTGGGCCGGGAACGGCGGATCTTCCGCGACGAGGAATCGCGCGACGAGCGGCGGCGGATCGAGACGGCGCTGGTGGGCCCGGCAGGCGCGCGCGGCTAAGGCGCTTCCGCCGATTCCGCCGCCGCTTCCGCTTCTCCCGACCAGCGAAACGTCGACAGCATCAGCGACTGGATGTGGCGCTGGATCCCGCTGAGCGGGCTCTCCGGCTCCTCTTGGAGCCGGAGCTCGACCACCTGGCCGTCACGCTCGAGCCAGTACGAGGCAGTCCCCGCGAGGCCCGGCGCCGAGCCCGTCCGGAGCGCTGGCTCGCCCGCGACCGCGACCGTGATGCCAGGCTCCGAGACCGATTCCTCCCGCTCCGCGAGCCGAGCCGCCACCCATTCCTCCAGCGCCGCCGTGTCGGCCTTCGCGTAGGTGGCCGCGTCGAGGCGATACGCCGGTGGGCCGGGCATGCGCTCGCCATCGACCTCCCTCACGAAGCCCGGACCCGCCACGATCACGGCCCAGGTCGCAGGAGCGACCGGATCCGTCGGCACGACGTCGGCGTCTTCGGGGACGAGCATCGTGAATCCGTCCGCCCGCCACACCGCCAGCCCGTCGGTCAGCGCGCGCACTTCGGGTGCCGCCGCTGTGTCCGAAGGCGCGCCGGCTTGTTCGCTGTCGGCGGCGCGGTCGCAGGCGGCGGCCATCATCGTGGCCGTCGCGGCCGCGAGCAGGATGAGGAACGATTTCGGCATGGGCCGAAAAGCTATCGGCTCGATCAGCTCCCGTCGAACATGCCCAGCTGCCCGCCGCGCGGCGGACGGCGGAACCCCGCCGTCGACAGCTCCACCGACACCTCGTTCAGGCCGAATCTCCGGCACGACACATCGAATACCTGCCGAATCTGTTCGGTGAACGGACCATCGCCCCGCATACGCGCGCCCCAGCGCGAATCGTAGAGGACGCCGCCGCGCAGGTCGCGCAACCGATTGAGGACCTTCTCCTTCCTGTCCGGGAAGTGGCGCTCCAGCCAGTCTGCGAACAGGTCCTTCACCGCGTGCGGCAGGCGCAGCATGATCCACGCCGCGCTCACGGCTCCCGCCTCCGCCGCGCGCTCGAGGATTTCCGGCATCTCGTGATCGGTGAGGCCGGGAATGACGGGCGCGACGTTCACGCCGACGGGAATCCCCGCCTCGGACAGTCGCCGGATCGCCTCGAGCCGCTTCTCAGGAAGGGCTGCGCGCGGCTCCATCACGCGCTTGAGTTCCTTGCTGAGTGTCGTGATCGAGAGGGTGGCCGACACGAGGTTGTGCCGAGCCATATCCGACAGTACGTCCACGTCCCGTGTCACGAGGTCGCTCTTCGTGATGACACCGACGGGATTCCGGAACTCGGACAGGACCTCGAGGCAACGCCGCGTGATCTTGAGTCGCCGCTCGACGGGCTGGTAAGGATCCGTTACACCGCTCATAAGCAGGAATTTCGGCTTCCACGACTTTGCCGAGAGCTCTTTCCTCAGCAGCTCCGGCGCATCCTCCTTGACGAAGATCTTCGTCTCGAAGTCGAGGCCGGGAGAGAGATCCAGGTATTCGTGGAAGGGCCTGGCGAAGCAGTTGTGGGCCACTGCGCCATTAGCCGTGAAGTCTCCGGTCGTCGTCGTAATGTCGAAAAGCTCGCGACGACCGACTGGCTCGATGCAGATTACCTTCCGTTTTGTTGTGCTCCTGAGGAATCGCCCAGTCAGATCCCGCTTCCTAACGATTGCAGGATCCACGGTCTGCAGGAACCGGAGGTGCTCGGGCATCCCCCCCACGGCATGAACGACGCTAACGGGGCGCCTCTGATGGAACCCAAACCGCGTCACTGACGTTCTAAATCCTTCTCGGGACAAGGCGTTACGAGTCTCCTGGATGATCGCAGGATCGGTGTTGGAGATGCTCAGCCTGCCGACGGAGAAAGTTCCTTCCGCATCATAGATGCCTGCCAGGAATCCGCACGACCAATCGGATGTTGGATTTCTGCACCAGTGGATTAGTTCGCGAATTCTCTCCACGTCCGGCAGGGAATAGTTGCGTATCCCCGTCAGCAGGGACTTTCTCTCTGCGGGGCGCTGGAAGATGAAGCGTCGAGTTTCGACACCGAAGGCGCGAAGAAAACCACTGGCTCTATCCAAGGCCTCGAGATCCGCCATCACTAGCCTGAACTGATGCTGATTGCCGTGCGCACGTCCAGCTCGCCTGTACTCGTAGGACTTCAGTAGCCCATCGCCTCGGATCACCCCGCACAGGTACCCGCGCATGTACTCTCGCGATCGGATGGGAGACGGAGTCACCGCACCCACACCACGGAGTCGATCACCTACTCGCAGGTGCCATCTTGGTTGTATCCCTCCACGGCGTGGCGCGACATATCTCCAGCCGCGATCCGCAAGGAACCTGTGGTCGCCGCTCGCGATGATCTCTGTCCCATCGTCCAGGATTACCCGGTAGGCACTCTTGACAGTTTTCCAATGCGCGAGAACGGTAGATCGGCAGAGCCGGGGGTGGAGACCGGAGCGATCCGTACCATAGATCTGATCTCCGATTTTCACTTCCATGAGGGGTTTCGCAGAACCGTCGTACATCAAGACCAGCACTTCACCACAAACGCAGTAACAACAGCCGTTCTCGCATCCCCTGTACGGATTGATGCTCGCCTCGAACCCGACATCCGGGCTGTCGTTCGTGGCGATGATGGTGCGGGTGGGATCGCGGTAGAAGCGTGTGCGGGGCGCGGGGTCCTCGGCCTCGACCCACTCGTCGCGCTCGACCTCGATCTCGTGGAACCGGTTCTTCGGATTGAGCGCGGCGCCGCGCCCCTGGATGGTGGGATGGCCCATGGCCGTGTCCTTTCGACGGGTCGAGGATGGGCCTTGTATATTCGGGTATTTTTCGGGTGCTGTCAAGCGGCCGAAAACGGACCTCCCGGGGTCGCTATATTGCCGGATGCCCGAGCCTGCCCCAACGCTTCCGACCCTCCGCACTGAGCGCCTTACCCTGGTCGCGTTGACGCCCGAGGCCTATACGGCCTGGGCCGCGGGCGACGCCAAGGCGCTGTCGGCCGCCACCGGGATCCCCTTCGTCGACGCCGCCGCGCCGCCGCTCCTCGCGGAAGACCTCCCGAAGATCCGCGACCTCGCCTCGGCCCACTGGAATCCCGACGCGTTCGGCTGGTGGGGATGGCTCGCGACCCTGACGGAGTCGGGCGAGCCGGTGGGCTCGGTGGGCTTCGCCGGCCGGCCCAGCGACGGCGTCGCGACGATCGGATACACGGTATACGAGCGCCACCAGGGACACGGGTACGGGACCGAGGCCACCGCCGCAGCGGTGAACTGGGCGCTCTCTCACGAAGGCGTAGACGGCGTCCGCGCGACGATCCCCGACTGGAACAAGCCCTCGGTCCGGATGGCGGAGAAGATCGGATTCGTCATGACCGGAACGGCGGAGGATCCCGAGGTCGGCGAGGTCCTGGTCTACGAGATCGGACGTCCGTAGCGCGCGGTTCCGTCGACCCGCATCAGGCCGGACCTGCCCGCCTCAGGCGGGAACCGCGAGCCCCGCGGCGATGGGATCGAAGTGGACGCGCTCGCCTTGGAAGCGCCGCCGCGCGGGATCCCACGGGAAGAAGATCACTACCTGGAAGTCGATGGCGCGCCCGGTGGCGGGGAACTCCAGCCAGTCCCGTTCGTGCGTGCCGCTTAGCCGCGCCTCCTCGCATACGCCCTGCGGTCCGATCACGATGTCACGCAGCTCGAACTTCACGTCGGGAAACGCGCCCAGGAGTGCGCGGTAGAAACTCCGCGCGCCGTCGTGCCCCTCCCACCGGTGCCCGGTCGGAACGACCTCGTAGACGCAGTCGTCGGTCAGGGTCGCGATCAGGCCGTCCAGGTCGCGCGCGTCCTCGGCCAGCGAGTGCGCCTTCCAGAGTTCTCGGACGGCTTCGTACTCCTCGCCCGTGCACCCGCGCCGGAGCTTCTCCCGTACGTCGTCGCTCATCGACCTCCTATCCTGTTCGGATGCCTCACGGGTTGACCGCCGAGCCGCCACGATTCACCGTATGCGCACGATGGCCACCACGCACTGGCTGATCAAGTCCGAGCCGAGCGCCTACTCGATCCAGGACCTCGAGCGCGACGGCACGACGGAATGGTCCGGCGTCCGGAACTACAAGGCGCGAAGCTACATGCGCGACGAGATGCGACCCGGCCACGGGGTCCTCTTCTACCATTCCAGCACCGACGTGCTCGGCGTCTACGGGGTCGCCGAAGTGGCATCCGACGCGCACCCCGACTCTACGCAATTCAAAGAGGGCGATCACTACTTCGACCCCGAATCGGATCCGGGCGATCCGCGCTGGTGGTGCGTGGACATGCGGCACGTGGAGACGTTTCCGGCGCCCGTGACGCGCGAGGAGATGAAGGAAACTCCCGGCCTCGAGGGGATGGCGGTGCTAAAGCGTGGAATGCGACTCTCGGTCATGCGGGTGACGCCGGAGGAATTCGAGATCGTGCGGTCGATGGGCCGCCGGCCCGGGTGATCGGCGCTTGCCGCCACCGCTGGCCGCTCCTAGACTGCGTTCGACGTTGCGAGGGGCCGAACCGTTCTCGATGGAGGTGAGCGATGCAGTGGATCTCGGGGATGAAGACGGGTTGGGCGCTCGCCGCGGCGCTGCTGCTCCTGCCGACGGCCGCGCGTGCACAACAGGCGACTGCGCAGGAGATCGACGAGCCCGTCGCGATCGCCATGCAGACAGGCGAGGAGGCCGACCGGGAGGCGCTGCGCCGGTTCGTCGCCCGTGAAGACGTGCAGAAGATCGCGAGCATGGCGGATCTCGACCTGGAGGACGCCTCGGCGGGCATTCTGGCATTGGAGGGAGAGAAGCTCTCCCATGCCGCCGATCAGGCGCGCGCCCTCGAGGGCCGGATGGGCGCCCAGGACACGATCACGATATCCGCCACCACGCTCATCATCGTCCTCCTCCTCGTTCTCCTGATCATCGTCGTCGCCAGCTGAACCGCTTATGGTCGGAGGCTGCCCCGCGGTGGCCTCCGGCTTCCCCACCGTTTGCATCGCGCTCCGCTGCGCGTAGTATGGAGAGCTCATGACCCGTTCAGCTCTTCTGTCTGTCGCGGCCGCGCTCGTCGCCGCGGTGCCGCTCTCCGCCCAGGAGCCGGCACCTCTGTCGCAGGCGGACTCCATGGCCCTCGCCCACGCGCGCGAGGTCATGCGCTCGATCCCGCTGATCGACGGCCACAACGACCTGCCGTTCGAGCTTCGCGAGCGGGTCGGCGGGAACCTCGACTCACTCGACATCGCGAGCCCGCAGGACTCGCTCATGACCGACATCGCGCGGCTTCGCGAGGGCCAGGTCGGCGCCCAGTTCTTCGCCGCCTACGTGCCGTCCGAGCTCACCGGCCACGGCGCCGCGCGGTTCGCGCTCATGCAGATCGACCTGATCCACCGGCTGGCGGAGCACTACCCCGGGACGTTCGAATTCGCGCGCTCGGCGGAGGACATCCGCCGCATCTTCGATCAGGGGAAGATCGCGGCCCTGATCGGTATCGAAGGCGGGCACGCGATCGAGGGCTCGCTGGACTTGCTCCGCACGTACTACGATCTCGGCGTCCGCTACATGACGCTGACCCACTGGGCGACCCACGACTGGGCCGACGCCGCGACCGACGATCCGGAGTGGCAGGGTCTGCGGCCGGGCTTCGGCGAGGACGTGATCCGCGAGATGAATCGGCTGGGGATGCTGGTCGATCTCTCGCACGTCTCGGACTCGACGATGGTCGATGCCATGCGGATCTCACGGGCGCCGGTCATCTTCTCCCACTCCTCGGCTCGCGCGATCGACCACCACGTGCGCAACGTCCCCGACGACATCCTGCGCATCGTGGGCACGAACGGCGGCGTGGTCATGACGAACTTCGCGCCGGACTACGTGAGCGAGGAGCTGCGCCTCTGGTCCGAGCGCGCTGCCACCGCCCGCGACTCGATCCGCGGGAGCTTCGAGGGCGACACGGCCGCCATGCAGGCCGCGGCCGATGCCTGGCGGGCGGCCAACCCGCGCCCCGACGCGACGCTGTCCCAGGTCGCCGACCACATCGACCACCTGGTCGCCACCGCGGGCATCGATCACGTGGGGATCGGATCCGACTTCGACGGCATCGGCTTCACCCCTGTGGGGTTGGAGGACGTCTCCACCTTTCCCGACCTGATCGCCGAGCTCGTGCGCCGCGGCTACCCCGACGAAGACATCCGCAAGATCCTCGGGGGAAATCTCCTGCGCGCGCTGGACCGCGCCGAAGAGGTCGCCGCCCAGATGAAGCAGGAGACGGGGCCCTACGTCGGCACGCTCCCTTCGCCCTACGGAGAGCCTCCTGAGGATTGACCGGGCCGCGCTCTGCGGGATCCTGGCGCCCCTCCTGTTCGCGATCTCCCTCCTTGTTTTCGCCGCCATCCGGCCGGACTACAGCCACCTGACCGACGCCGTCAGCGAGCTCGGCGCCCGAGGCGCGCCGAATGCGCTGGCGTGGAACCTCGTCGGCTTCGTGGGTGTCGGCCTGCTGATCACCGTCTTCGCATGGGGCCTTTACCGTGGCACGGCATCGCTGGCGGCGCTCGTGTCGGTCGGGCTGTCCGGGCTTGGTTTCGCCGGCACCGGCGTATTCCCCGCCGACATGGCCGATCTGTCCGCGCCGAGCTCGCGAGCGCACATCGTGATGTCCCTGATCTCCTTCGCGGCGTTCGTGCCCGGGGCCTTCGTGCTCTGCTGGCGGTTCCTCAAGCTGCCGGGCTGGGCTCCGGTCGGAATCGCGTCGGGAGTCCTGGGCCTCGTGGCGATCGCGTCGATGCCCCTGCGCGAGATGGACGTCCCGGCGGGCCTCGCCCAGCGGGCGGCCTTCGTGGTATACCAGGTGTGGATCGAGCTGCTGGCGGTAGCTCTGTGGCGCCGGAGAACGGGTATCCCAGCGGCGAACGCGCCGCATTGAACGCGACGGGCGCGCGGGTTACACTACCCCGCCCATGACGCAGACCAGCGGATTCACCGATCTCGACAAGCTCTGCGTGGACGCCGTGCGCGCGCTGTCCATCGACCAGCCGCAGGAGGCGAACTCCGGGCATCCCGGCTTGCCCCTCGGCGCGGCGCCGATGGCGTACGTGGTGTGGCAGCGATACCTCAAGCACGATCCGAGCGACCCGAAGTGGCCCGATCGCGACCGTTTCGTCCTCTCGGGCGGCCACGGCTCGGCGCTCCTCTACTCGCTCCTGAACCTCACCGGCTACGACCTGCCGATGTCGGAGCTGAAGAACTTCCGCCAGTGGGAGTCGAAGACGCCGGGACATCCCGAGTCGACGCTGACGCCGGGAGTCGAGGCCACGACGGGGCCGCTGGGACAGGGGATCTCGAACGCGGTGGGGATGGCGATCGCCGAGCGCTGGCTGGCCAACCGCTACAACCGCCCGGGCGGACAGATCGTCGATCACTGGACGTACGTCATCGCTTCCGACGGTGACCTGATGGAGGGCGTGGCGCAGGAGGCGAGCGCAATCGCGGGGTTCTACAAGCTCGGGCGCTTGATCGTCCTCTACGATTCCAACCGCGTCACGCTCGACGGGCCGCTCGCGCAGTCGACCGACGAGGACACCGCCGCCCGCTACGAGGCGTACGGCTGGCAGGTGCTCGAGGTCGAGAAGGGAGACACCGACCTGGACGCGATCGACGACGCGATCGCCGCCGCCCGCGCGGACACCGCGAGGCCGTCGCTGATCGTCGTCCATACGACGATCGGCTACGGCTCGCCGAACAAGGCGAACACGTCCAAGGCGCACGGCTCGCCGCTCGGGGAGGAGGAGGTCGCACTGACGAAGGGCGCCCTGGGCTGGCCGTATCCGAACCGCACCTTCTACGTGCCCGCCGAGGTGCGAGAGCACATGGACGCCTCGAAGCGCGGCCGCGAGGCCCATTCGAAGTGGAGCGAGCTCCAGGCGGGATGGGCCTCCGAGCACGAGGAGCTGGCCGAGGAATGGCGGCTGTCGTGGGCGAACGAGCTGCCGCCGGAATGGGACGCTGAGCTCCCCACCTGGAAGGCGGGCGAGAAACTCGCCACCAGGAACGCCGCCGGCGACACGCTGCGAGCGATCGCCGAGACGGTGCCTTGGCTGATCGGCGGCGACGCCGACCTCGCGGAGTCGACCATGAACCTGATCGAGGGCGCGGGCGCGTTCAACGGCCAGACGGGCGAGGGCCGGAACTTCCACTACGGCGTCCGCGAGCACGGGATGGGCTCGATCACCAACGGCATGGCGTATCACGGCGGCGTGCGGCCGTTCTGCGCGACGTTCTTCGTGTTCAGCGATTACATGCGCCCCGCGGTGCGGCTGTCGGCCCTGGCCGAGCTCCCGGTCGTCTACCAGTGGACGCACGACTCGATCGGCCTCGGCGAAGACGGCCCCACCCACCAGCCCGTCGAGCATCTCGCGTCGCTGCGCGCGATGCCGAACTTCACGCTCTTTCGTCCGGCCGACGCTGCGGAGGCGACCGAGTCGTGGCGCTTCGCGATGACGAACGTCCACGGGCCGACCGCCATCGTCTGCTCGCGCCAGAAGCTCCCGGTGCTCGATCGCGAGATGCTGGCGGGCGCGGAGGGAACGCTACGCGGCGCCTACGTGCTGGCGGATGCCGAAGGCAGCGAGCCCGACGCGATCCTGATCGCGACGGGGAGCGAGGTCGAGAAGGCGCTCGAGGCGCGGGCCATGCTCGCCGAGGAAGGCCTCGACGCGCGGGTCGTGTCGATGCCGTCGTGGGAGGTCTTCGCCGCACAGGACGAGTCGTACCGCGAAGAGGTGCTTCCGGCCTCGATCACCGCGCGCGTCTCGATCGAGGCGGGCGCGACGTTCGGCTGGGAGCGCTGGGTCGGCGACCGCGGCATCGCCATCGGAGTCGACCGGTTCGGCGCCAGCGCCCCCGGCGAGGTGAACATGCGCGAGTACGGAATCACCGCCGCGGCGGCAGTCGAGGCCGTCCGCCGACTCGTCCGGGCAGCCGCGACCCGCTAGGCGCTATCCGCGCCCCGGCCGGGCGCTATACTCGGAGCATGGGCGCCATCGGATCCCTGAGCCACGCACTCGCCTTCGCCGTCGGCGCGGGCATCAACCTCTACGCCACCGTGCTCGTCCTCGGCCTCGCCGCCCGCTACGACTGGGTCGAGCTTCCCGAATCGCTCGAGGGCCTCGGCAGCGCGTGGGTGATCGCCGTCGCTGGTGTCCTTTATGTGATCGAGTTTCTCGCCGACAAGATCCCGTGGCTCGACTCGCTGTGGGACGGCGTCCACACGCTGGTCCGGCCCCTCGGCGCCGCTGTCATCGCGGTGGCCGCGCTGGGACCGGCGTCGCCGGGCATGGAGGTCGCCGCCGGCCTTCTCGGCGCCGCGATCGGCGCGTCCACCCATGCCGCCAAAGCCGGCACCAGGCTGGCCGTCAACGCCTCGCCCGAGCCCGCGTCCAACGTCGCGATCAGCCTCGCCGAGGACGGCTTCGTCATCGGCCTGGTGGTGCTTCTGCTCACCCATCCGCTCATCGGGCTGGGGCTCGCGGCGCTGGCGCTCCTGACGGTCGTCGCGCTGCTGATCGTCCTCCTGCGCTTCGTCCGCCGCCGCCGCGCACGGCGGGAGTCCCCGGCCCGCTGATCGAGATCGACGGCAGCGAGCGGCTGGGGAGCGGGACGATCCTGCGCGGCGCGGTCGCCATGGCCGCGCTCCTCCGCGAGCCGCTCCACATGGTCCGCGTTCGCGCCGGACGCGCGCAGCCGGGCCTGAGACCTCAGCATCTGGCCGCGGTCCAGGCCAGCGCCGAGATGTGCGACGCGGACACCGCGGGACTCGGCGTCGGCGCGACGGAGTTCACGTTCGCTCCCCGCTCCCGGCCCCGGGGAGGCCGGTACCGATGGGAGATCGGTACCGCGGGCTCCACCACGATGCTGGCCATGACCGTCCTCCCGCTGGCGGCGTGGGCCGACGGGCCGGTCGACGTCGAGGTGGTGGGCGGGGTCTACCAGGACTTCGCCCCTTCACCCCACCATCTCGCGCACGTCCTCGCCCCTCTGCTCGCGCCCATGGGAGTCCGCTTCGAGCTGGCGGTGGTCCGTCCGGGATACGTCCCGCGAGGAGCTGGTGAGCTGACGCTCCGCGTCGACCCGGCGACGGCCCCGCTGCGTCCCCTGCGTCTCGAGGAGCAGGGCGCGGTCGAGTCGGTGGCGGGGCTGGCGATCTCGAGCCGCCTCGAGGCGGCCCGGGTCAGCGACCGCATGGCCGAGTCCTGCCAGGAAGTGCTGGAGCAGGCGGGTCTGCGGTCCGTCATCGAGCGACGGTACGACGACGCGTCCGCGCAGGCGGGCGCGGGCCTGGCGATCTGGGCCACTACGAGCACGCGGTGCCGGATCGGCGCCGACGGATCCGGCGCCCCGGGCAGACGCTCGGAATGGATCGGCCGGCGCGTGGGAGAAGACCTCCTCGCCGATCTCGCCAGCGGCGCCACGACCGATCGTCACGTCGCCGACATGCTCGTCCTCTGGGCCGCGCTCGCCGGCGGCGAAAGCCGGTGGCGGCCGCCGGACGCCACCGATCACCTGACGACCAACCTGTGGCTCATGTCCCGCTTCGGCGCGCGGACGCGCCTCGATGGACCGTGGGCGGTAGTCGAGGGATTAGGGCTCGAACCGCGGGGCTGACCTGCGCCGCGGACCCGTTGGTCGCCATCGCCCCACCCGGCTAACGTGGCCTCATGATCGTCGCGCTGGGATGCGATCACGCCGGCTATTCCCTCAAGGGGCGCGTCGTCCGCGCTGTCGAGGAGGCTGGCCACGAGGTTCTCGACTGCGGCGCGTACGCGCTCGAGCCCGACGACGACTACCCCGACTTCGCGCGCGCGGTCGGAGTCGCGATCATCGAGCGCCGGGCCGAGCGCGGGGTGCTCGTATGCGGCAGCGGGGTCGGCGTGGCGGTGGCTGCATGTAAGCTTCCGAACGTGCGGGCCTCGATGGCCCACGATACCTTCAGCGCTCGGCAGGGCGTCGAGGATGACGACCTGAACGTGCTCACCCTCGGTGCCCGCGTGATCGGCCCCGAGCTCGCCGCCGAGGTGGTGGGCGCATTCCTCTCCGCCCGGTTCTCGGGCGCCGAGCGTCACGTGCGCAGAAGCGCCAAGATCGACGCCCTGGAGCGTGACGCGAGAGCCGGCGCGTTCGACGCGCGCGAAGCCGGCCCCTGACTTCAGCCCTCCGGGAAGGAGACCGCCCGTGCCGAACCCCCTGAACCGACTCCACGACCTCGGCCAGAGCATCTGGCTCGACTACCTCCGGCGCGACATGCTCGAGGACGGCACCCAGGCCCGGCTCATCCGGGAGGACGATCTCTCCGGCCAGACATCCAACCCCTCCATCTTCCAGAAGGCGATCGCGGAGAGCGACCTCTACGACGACGACATTCGCGCCGCGGGATCGAGTACGGACCCGAATGCCATCCTCGACGCGATCATGATCGAGGACATCCGGACCGCGGCAGCGCTCTTCCGTCCAGTCTACGACCGGACCGCGGGCGAGGACGGCTTCATCTCCGTCGAGGTGAGCCCGGATATCGCGTGGGATACCCAGGCCTCGATCGCCGAGGCGCACCGCCTCTGGAACGCGATCGACCGCCCGAACCTCATGGTCAAGATCCCGGGCACCGCCGCGGGGATTCCTGCCATCCGCGACTGCCTCGCGGAGGGGGTCAACATCAACATCACGTTGCTGTTCTCCGTGGACCGCTACCACGAGGTGATGGACGCCTGGTTCGAGGCCATGGAGCGGCGGGTCGAGCGCGGGCAGCCGGTGGATCGGCTGGCCTCGGTGGCGAGCTTCTTCGTGAGCCGCGTCGACACGAAGGTGGATCAGCGGATCGGCGAGCGCCTCGCCAGGGTGTCCGACGACGAGCGCGCGCGCCTCGAAGCGCTGGAGGGCAGGATCGGGATCGACAACGCCCGGATCGCATTCGAGGCATACGAGGAGCGCTTCGGCGGCGAGCGCTTCGCCGCGCTCGCCGAGCACGGCGCACGCCCGCAGAAGCCGCTCTGGGCTTCGACCTCGACCAAGAACCCCGAGTACCCGGACGTCTACTACGTCGAGGCGCTGCTCGCACCCGGCACCGTCAACACGCTGCCGCCGGACACGCTGGAGGCCTACCGGGACCACGGCGACCCCGCGATCCGGATCCGCGAGGATCTGGAAGGCGCGCGTCGCCGGCTCGCGGATCTGGGCGAGCTGGGCATCGACTTCCAGGACGTCCTGGAGGAGCTGGAGAAGGAGGGAGTCGAGAAGTTCTCGAAATCCTACCACGAGCTCCTGGATACCATCGAGGAGAAGCAGCGCCAGGTCCAGCCTGCCTGACGTGGAGGGTCGCGCGGCCTTCGGCCTGATCGGGATCGGCACGATGGGCTCGAACCTCGCGCTGAACCTCGAGGACCGCGGCATATCGGTGGCGTTCTGGAACCGGGAGCAGGAGCGGAGCCGGGCGTTCGCCGCCGCCCACCCGGACCGCGACTTGCTTCCCACGACGACGTTCGAGGAGCTGGTCGCCGTTCTCGAGCGGCCGCGCCGGATCCTCATGATGATCCCGGCGGGCGACCCGATCGACGAGACGCTCGCGCAGCTCGTACCGCTCCTCGAGCGCGGCGACGTCGTGATCGACGGCGGCAACTCTCTCTTTTCCGACACGCGGCGCCGGGTCGCGGACCTCGCCGGGCGCGGGATCCACTTCTTCGGCGTGGGCGTCTCGGGCGGCTCGGAGGGCGCGCGCCACGGGCCCTCGCTCATGCCCGGCGGTCCCTCCGCGGCGTACCCCACCATCGCCCCGGCGTTGGAGTCGATCGCCGCCCGCACGGAGACCGGTCCCTGCGTCGGCTGGCTCGGTCCCGACGGCGCGGGCCACTTCGTCAAGATGGTTCACAACGGCATCGAGTACGCGGACATGCAGGCGATCGCCGAGGCCTACGACCTCCTCGGGCGCGGACTCGGGTTCGAGGCCGCGCGAATCGCCGACACGATGGCCGAGTGGAACCGCGGCCCGCTGGGGTCCTACCTGCTGGAGATCACGGTCGACATCCTGCGGGTGGAGGACCCGGCCACCGGCGAGCCGCTGGTCGATTCGATCCTGGACGAGGCGGAGCAGAAGGGCACGGGCCGCTGGACGGTGGTCACCGCGCTCGAGCTCGGCGTGCCCGTCCCCACGATCGCGGCCGCGGTCGACGCGCGGGTCGTCTCCAGCCGGCGCGCGGAGCGCCTCGCCGCCAGCGGGCGCCTCGAAGGCCCGGCGGCGTTCGACCCCGCCGATCGCGAGGGGCTCGTGTCGGCGGTCGGAGACGCGCTCTACGCCTCGCGCATCGCGTCCTTCGCGCAGGGCATGGACCTGATCGGCGCCGCGTCCCGGGAATACGGATGGGCCATCGACCGCGCGGAGGTGGCGCGCGTCTGGACGGGCGGGTGCATCATCCGGTCGCGGCTGCTGGAGCCCGTCCGGCGGGCATTCCAGGAGCGGCCGGAGCTGCCGAACCTGCTGCTCGACTCCGAGATCGGCTCGCGCTTCGAGCGCGCGCAGGCGGGTCTCCGGCGCGCCCTCGGCGAGGCCCAGCGGCGGGGACTGCCGGGACCGTGCATGAGCGCTTCGCTGGCCTACGTCGACGCCTACCGCACCGCGCGGCTGCCCCAGAACCTGACCCAGGCCCAGCGGGACTACTTCGGAGGGCACACCTACCGCCGAGCGGACGCCCCCGACGCACCTGCCGTCCATACGGACTGGGCCGAGCTCGCGCCCGGCGCGCGGGAGACCGCCCGATGATCGAGCGGGTCGTGCGCGCGACCCCGGAGGCCGCGGCACCCGCCAAAGCCGGAGGGAGGATCAGCCTGCCCCGTGCGGGCGCCTGCGCGCTCGTGATCTTCGGCGGCACGGGCGACCTGACCCGTCGCAAGCTCATGCCCGCGCTGTGGCGACTCCAGCGCCAGCGCTGCTTCGACGAGTGCTTCTCGGTCCTCGGGGTCGGCCGCGAGGAACTCGGCGACGAGGGGTTCCAGGGCGCGATGCGAGACGCGCTCGAGGAGTTCTCCGAAGATCCTCCATCCGAGGAGGAGTGGAACGCCTTCGCGGACCGGCTCGTCTATCTCGCGGCCGACCTGACCGAGGAGGACGCCTACCGCCTGCTCGCCGACCGGCTGGACGCCCTCGGCGAGGACGAGTCGTCACTCGAAAATCATCTTTTCTATTTCGCCGTTCCCCCCTCGCTCGCGCCGCGGATCGTGCGCGGCCTAGAATCGGTCGACCTCGCCGGCGACGACCGCGGCTGGACGCGGATCGTCGTCGAGAAGCCGTTCGGCCGCGACCTCGAATCGGCCCAGGCTCTCAACGAGGCGATCGGCGAGGTCTTCGACGAGACGCAGGTCTACCGCATCGATCACTTCCTGGGGAAGGAGACGGTCCAGAACATCCTCGCGTTCCGGTTCGGCAACATGCTCTTCGAGCCGATCTGGAACCGCAACTACATCGAATACGTGGAGATCACGGCCGCGGAGACCCTGGGCGTGGAGGACAGGGCCGCGTTCTACGACGCCACGGGCGCCCTGCGGGACATGGTCGCCAACCATCTGCTTCAGCTCCTGACGCTGACCGCGATGGAGCCGCCCGTGGCCTATGATCCCGAATCCGTGCGGGAGGAGAAGGTCCAGGTGCTGCGCTCGATCGCGCCGCTTTCCCCCGAGGAGGTGGCGCAGAGGGTCGTCCGCGGCCAGCACGGGAGCGGAGAAGTGGAGGGCGAGCGGGTCGTCGGGTATCGCGAGATCGAAGGGATCGATCCGGACTCGACGACCGAGTCCTTCGTTGCCATGGAGCTGAGGGTCGAGAACTGGCGCTGGGCCGGGGTGCCGTTCTTCGTGCGGACGGGGAAGCGGCTCTCCCGCACGATCACCGAGATCGCGGTGCACTTCAAGCGCACCCCGCACTCGATCTTCCGGCAGAGCGACGAGTCGGTGGCGCCGAACGTGATCGTCATGCGGTTCAAGCCCGACGAGGGCATCCGATTGACGTTCTCGGCCAAGGTCCCGGGCGAGGGGATGCGCACGTCGCGGGTGCGGATGGACTTCGATTACGAGGCCGCGTTCGGCGTCGAGCTGCCCGACGCGTACGAGACGCTGCTGCTGGACGCGATGCAGGGCGACCCCATGCTGTTCACGCGTGCCGACGAGGCCGAGGCCCAGTGGCGGGTCGTCCAGCCGATCCTCGATGCATGGGAGTCAGCGGAGGCGCCGGAGTTTCCGAACTACCCGGCGGGCAGCTCCGGGCCGGAGGCGGCCGCGCGCCTCCTCGCGCGGCGCGGGTACGAGTGGCGCGAGCTGGTCTGACCCGCGCCGACGTCGCGGTCCACGACGGTATCGGGTCGCTCGCGGCCGACGCCGCCGAGCGGTTCGTAGCCGCGGCCGAGGCTTCCGGCCGCTCCCGGTTCGACGTGGTCCTGACCGGCGGCTCCACGGCGCCGGCCGTCTACGAGCGGCTGGCGGGGGAGCCCTTCGCGTCGCGGGTCGATTGGGGACGGGTCCACGTCTGGTGGACCGACGAGCGATGCGTTCCCCCCGACGATCCGCGCAGCAACTACCGCGCGGCGCGGGAAGCGCTCCTCGATCGGGTTCCCATTCCCTGCGAGCAGATCCATCGGATGCGCGGCGAGGATCCGAACCCCGAGCGGGAGGCGGTGCTCCACGAGGCGGCTCTGCGCACCGAGCAGGCGCTCGCCCGCGGCGAACCCCCGCGCTTCGACTTCGCGTTCCTGGGCATGGGGGGCGACGCGCACGTCGCCTCGCTGTTTCCTGGATCGCCCACGCTCGCGCTCGCCGACCAGCTGGTGGCGGCGGTGCGGAAGGACGATGTCGCGATGCCGGATCCCGCCGTCGACCGCCTGACGCTGACGTTCTCCGCGCTCGACGGGGTGCGCGCGGCCGTGTTCATGGTGGCGGGCGAGGAGAAGGCGGCTGCCCTGCGCGCGGTGCTCGAGGATCCGGCCGACGCCCAGCTCCGGCCCGCGACGAGGGTCCATCCGGCAGGAGGGCCCGCGGCATGGCTCGTCGACCGCGCCGCCGCCTCGCTCCTGTCCGGCGCGAGGTGATGCGACCCGCGAGGTCGGAAAGCGAGCCGTGATCCTGGCGGGAGACGTCGGGGGGACGAAGGTCGCGCTGGCGCTCGTGGAGCACGGCGAAGGCGAATTCCGCATCCTGCGGGAAGAGCGCTACGCCACCGAGGACTTCGACGGGCTCGCGCCGGTCGTCGAGAGGTTCCTGGCGGACGCCGGCGAGCGCCCGGATCGCGCCTGCTTCGGCGTCGCCGCGCCGGTCGTGGACGAGAGCGTCGCGATGACGAACCTCGACTGGAAGATCGATCGCGAGCGGCTCGCCCGGGCGACCGGGATCCCGCACGTGGTCCTGATCAACGATCTGGCAGCCGCCGCATGGGGGATCGACGCCCTTTCCCCCGATGGATTCGAAACACTCTCCGAGGGCGAACCGCAAGGCCCGACGGCGGGATTGATCGCGGCCGGGACGGGCCTCGGCATGGCGATCCTCACCCGGGCCGGGGGACGGGACCTCGTTCTGCCGAGCGAGGGCGGCCACCAGGCTTTCGCCCCGCGCATCCCCCTCGAGGAGGACCTCCTCGCGTTCCTGCGGGGCCGCTTCCCCGACCACGTGAGCATCGAGCGGGTCGTCTCGGGAAGCGGCATCGAAGCGATCTACGCGTTCCTGCGGGAGACGGGCCGCGAGGCCGAGCCTCCATGGCTCGCCGAGCGCCTTGCCGCGAGCGCGGACCGGAGCGAGGAGATCTCGCGGGTGGCGCTGGCGGGGGAGGCCGCGATCTGCGAGGCGACGATGGACGCGTTCATCCGCTGCTTCGCCAGCGCAGCCGGAGACCTCGCGCTGACGATCATGGCCCTGCGCGGCGTGTACCTCGCGGGCGGCATCGCGCCGGCCATCGTGCCGCTCCTTCGCGACGGGGGCTTCCTCGATGCGTTTCGCGCCAAGGGGCGGTTCCAGGGTCACCTCGAACGGGTGCCGGTCAAGATCGTCCTCGACCTGCAAGCGCCGCTTCTGGGAGCAGCCCGCCGGGCGACGATCGACGCCGATCCCTTTAGATAGCGACCGATCGCGCCAGAAGCGTCACCTGCACTAGCGGGCCGCGAGGCGGTGGGCGCCTGTGTCGTGCGCCAGCACGCGGCGCACCCACGCGATCGTGCGAGGGCGCTCCTCCTCGATCCGGAAGTGCTCGTCGAAGAAGCGGTAGATGGCGCTCTCGGCCACGAACGCCGGCGGGGGCGCGGCGGGGATCAACGTGCAGGCCAGGATCACGTCGTACATCGACATCCGCTCGCCGACGAGCCACTCGCGGCGGGATAGCCGCTGCTCCAACTGTTCCAGTGCTTCGACGAGCGCCGCTCGCGCGGCCGCGATGCGACCCGCCTCGCGCTCTTCCACCGACTTGGGGATCTCGCCCTGGACGCTCCACTGCGCGCGCCGAATGTGGGGTGAGACGTTCGCGAGCACCGTCTCTGCCGCCAGGATGTCGTCCCGCGAATCGGGCGTCATGGACGGCGCATCCCGGTAGTTCGCTTCCAGGTAGTGGAGGATCGCCGACGAGTCGCGCATCGCGACCGTGCCGTCGAGGAGGATCGGCACGAGTGGCCAGCCCCCCGCTCGCACGATGGGATCCCGATCGGCCGAGAACATCTCCTGGGTCTCGTACTCGAGCGCCTTGAACTCGAGAGCGATCCGCACCTTGACGGAGTTCGGGGAGCGATAGAATTCGAGCAGTCTGCGCATGCGGCGGAATCTACCGCTTCCAGGCAAAAGCTACAGACCTTTCCCCTTCCGGGGCCGATCTCCATTCATCTCATGAATAGATATAATTCACGTGGTGAATGAACTTGGAACCACTTCGCCGGCGCAGAGATAGGATGGATGCACAACTACTTCGATGCTGATCCGATTGCGGAGCGCTACGCAAGCGCTCGCCCCGCCTTCCACCGCCACGTCATGGCCCGCCTGCGAGCGCTACTGGGGTCACAGTTGCCTCTCGAGCGCGCTCTCGACGTCGCTTGCGGTACCGGCCATTCGACCCTCTGCCTCGAGGGCCTCTCGCCGAGTGTGGTCGGACTCGACTCATCGCTCTCCATGCTCCGGCGGGCGCCGGCCGGCAGTCATACGATGTACGTGGCGGGCAGCGCGGAGGATCTCCCATTCAGGGAAAGCGGCTTCGATCTCCTCACCGTCTCCTCGGCCTTCCACTGGTTCGATCAGGACCGTTTCCTTCGCGAGGCGACGCGCGTGCTGCGCTCCGGCGGAACTCTCGTCGTGTACGACAACTACTTCAGCGGAAACGCGGTCGAGACCGATGCGGTGGCAAAGTGGGTCTTCGAGACCTATCGATCGAAATATCCGGGGCCACCGCGTGCTGCCGTCGTTTTCGACACCTCCGGGCCAGCGAACGGTTTCCTGTGCACGCACCGCGAGGAGTACGAAAACATCGTCCCGCTCTCGCTACAGGAACTCACCGAATACCTGCTGACCCAGACCAACACGATCGCCGCGCTGGAAGGGGGGACGCCGCTACCCGAACTTCGCCAGTGGCTCCTCGAAGAGCTGCGGCCGTACTTCGAGGACGG
>DATFFS010000209.1:0-3581 GCA_035249945.1 Gemmatimonadota bacterium | reverse complement strand
GCCGCCCGCGACGGCGGGGGAGGAGGTGATCGTCCGGCGGTCGTAGCCGTAGCGCGCGGAGTCGAGCCGCCGGCCCGCGGTATCGAAGCGCCAGATCTCGCGGCCGTCGTCGAGCGTGATCGCGTAGAGCGAGCCGTCGGCGCTCCCGGCGTAGACGACGCCGTCCGCGATCGCAGGCGAGCTCCGGACCCGGCCCCCGGTCGCGAACCGCCACCGCACATCGCCGCTCGCGAGCTCGATCGCGGTCACCGCTCCGTCGCCGCCGCCGAAGACGGCCACGTCGCCGGCAACGGCGGGCGAAGCAGTGTAGAGGTCGCCGCTCATCCCCTCCCAGGCGAGCGGGAGCTCCTTCCCCGCGCGGACCCGCCAGCGGACGGCCCCGTCGGCGCGCGCGAAGGCGAGGAACCCGCCTTCCCGCGTCGCGGCGAGGACGATCTCGCCGGCCACCGCGGGGGCGGCGTCGATCGGGGCGCCGGCATCGGCCGCCCAAAGTATCTCGCCGGTCCGCGCGTCGATCGCCCGGAGCTTCGCGTCGGACGCTCCCACGTAGACGATGCCATCGGCGACGACGGGGGAGGAGCGAACCGGCGCGCCGACCCGCAGCTTCCAGAGAAGCCCGCCGTAGGCGGTGCCCGCCTCGGTTTCCGCCACGCCCAGGTGCGCGGGGCCGCCGCGGAACATAGCGACCGCACCTTCGGGGGCCGCGTCCCCGCCTGCACCGCACGCAGCCGTGAGGGCGAGATGAAGCGCCTGAAGCAATCGTCGTGGGCTCATGATTCCAGTATAAACGTCATACGGCCGCCACACGGCTATTACACTGCAGCGAACCGCTGCGCATCAGCGGCGAGCCGCACCGCGTTCTGATCCGCGCTCCGTTTGACGGCACCGGCTGCTTACAACTACAATGTTTTGGATGCTCTCGCGCTACGTGATACCGTTCGTGCTTGCCATGCTCGCGGTGCTTTCCATCGCGTTCGTCGGATATTCGCTGGTGTATGAGGCGCCACTCCTTCAGTACGCGATACTGTCGCATGGCCGGTGTGACGCCGCTGTACGCTACGAAATCGCATCTGATGGCTCCGTGGGGGATGTCACTTTCCTTCGGGCGGACGAGAACCGGATCTGCAACGAGTCGTTGATCGCCTACGTGCGTGGGGATGGGAGCCGGAGTCCCGATCCCGACGGTCGGCAGCGAAGCGTCACCCTCGTATTGTCGAGTGCGCCGTTCCTGTGCGCGGTCGGAAAGGACTCCAGCGGCGAGGTCGTCCAGCGGACGAAGGCGCTGAAGGACCCCGAAGAAGAGAGCGCGAAACCGGTCCAGCTCGCTGCGATCACCTGGCCCGACCTGAAGCTGCTCGGCGCGCACACGCATCCTGCAGGGGAGATGTGTTTGCTGTCATCGACCGTCGATCCGCGGAAAGCCTGAGGAGCGCGCCCGCGTCGCACGGCTTTCTGACTCGCGCCCCGTTTGACGGCGCCAGTCGCTTACAACTACAATATTTTCCAGGATGCGGTTAGGCCAAGTCCCGGCGATCGTTGTTCCCACGCTCGCGCTCGCCTGTATCGTGAGACCCGCCCAGGCCCAGCTCCCACAATGCCTCGAAGGATGCACGCTCGGGGACGAGGAGCGAGCACTCCGCGATGCCGGCCTGGAGCATGGCGAGTGCGACGCCGCGATCCGCTTCGAGCTCGAGCCCGATGGGTCGGTGGGCGAGATCAACTTCCTGCGGGCCGACGACAACGCGATCTGCAACGAGACCCTGATCGTCTTTGTCCAGGAAGGTCGCTGGAGCCCCGATCCGGAGGGCAGGCAGCAAAGGATCACCATGGGGTGGTCGAAGCGCGCCGCCCCCGGAGGTGAGGCGGAGTTCCACACCTACCCGGGCGGCCAGGGACTCGATACCGACGGACGCTTCCTGCTGGCTCATGACGACCGCCGCGTCGACCTGGCCCTCCTCGCCGTGCGGTACTCCCGACTCGGTCCGTTCAAGACGATCGAGGAGGTTCGGTCGGAAGGGCCACTTCTGTGCGCGATCGGACGTGATCCCGGTGGCGATGTGGTCATGCAGACGCAGGCGGGGGAGCGCCCCCAGGAAGAGGGCGCGGACATGGACCCGTTCGTGCAAGCCGCCGCCGCGTGGCCGGACCTGGAGCTCCTGGGCGCCCACGTGCACGAGGCGGGGGGCAGCTGCTTCCTGCTCGAGTCCACTGTGCCTTCCCGGAAAGGAGAGGGCCGATGACTTCTAAATGGAATGTCCTCGCGATCCTGCTACTCGCAGCCGTCGGACTCCGCGCGCGCCCCGCCGTCGCGCAGGTCGTGGATACGCCCGGTGGCCGGGTCGAGTTCATCGGCCTCCATCACTGGACTCCCGAGCAGGTGCGCGACACGCTCGCCGCGCTGCGGCCCGACGTGCCACTCTCCTCCGGCGCGTGCGCCGGGGTTCTGCAGATGCAGGCCGGATTCCCACAGGCCGCGGTTAACCGCTTCGCAGCCTCCGACGGGCACTTCGAGGAGCATGTCGTGATCACGCTCGTCGAGCCCGAGGAGAAAGCGCGTGTCCGCTACCTTGCGCCGCCCGCCGATTCGCTTCCGTCTCAGGAGCGATGGTCGGAAGCGCACGCGCTGATCTTCGGAGGCGGTTGGGGCTGGGGCGTCGCCACGCAGTTTCGAGACCGGCCGCTCCCTGAGGAATATCTAGCCCGGCTGGGAAACCCCGACACGACGGACTTCCACGCCGCGCGCATGTTTCTGGAGACCCATGCCACCGAGGAGGACTACCGGCTGGCCTTGGAGACCCTGGCCGGCGACCGCAACGGTCGGAACCGCGTCGTGGCGATCGGAATCCTGGGCAGCTTCCCCGAGCGCCAGGAGACATGGCACGCGCTGATCCGCTCGGCCCGGGGATTCGGCGAGCAGGATTGGGGGAGGGGCCAGGCGGCGATGGCGATCGGGACGCTCGCGCCCAGGGCACCGCAGACGATGGACTGGTCTCCGGTCGCGGACGACCTGTCGGCGCTCATGGGCGGGACGAACCTGTTTGCCTTCATGCCGCTCCTCGAATTGCTCGCCCGGACGGGTCTGTCCGCCGAGATGACGGCGACGCTCCTGGCCAACGGATCTCCGCTGGTGATGGATCATCTGGCTGCGGAGAGCCCGGTGCCGAAACAGGCGGCGCGACGATTCCTGGAGAAAGTCAGCGGCGAAAGCTATGGAGACGACGTCGAGGCGTGGCAGAACTGGATCGCCGGATTCGGAGTGTAACCGGCGATCAGCTCGCCGCGATATTCGTAGATCCGGCGACGGATCTCGTCCCAGGAGCCCGCCTTGAGATACGGGCTCGCCCCCTCGAACCCCCCTCTTTCTGAGCATTCCCCGACGATTCGGCGCAGACCTTCCTCGATCAGCGCCCGCATCGTGGTTCCTTCGTCGCGGGCGACGCGTCGGGCCGCCACGAACAAAGAATCTGTAATCTCTACGCTAGTCTTCATAAGGGAGTCTCGTGATCATCGTTGAATCTATGATCATGGAGTTCATCCGAAAAATGAAAAGGTGCCGTAGCGCGATCGGCGTGACGTTCCCT
>DATFFS010000208.1:0-21993 GCA_035249945.1 Gemmatimonadota bacterium | reverse complement strand
GTGACCGCGGCCTCGGCGTCCTCCACGCTCGCGACGATGTCCTCGAACCCGCTCTCTTCGTCGCCCTGCACGCGATCCAGGACCTGGAGGCGGAACGCGTCGTCGGGCTGCGTGTCGGAATCGCCGTCGCGGAAGACCTGGATGTTCAGCGCGAAGGCGCCGCCCGGGGTCTCGTTCACCCGACCCTCGGCGAAGAGCGCCTCTCCGGCGGCGACGGCCATCGCGAACTCGAGCGGAGGGCCGTCTCCGACCGCGATCTGAACGGCGTACGCGCCCGGAGGCAGCGTGGAGGAGAAGGCGCCGGTCGCCTCGGTGCGGACCGAGCGAACCGCGCCTCCCTCCCCGAGGAAATCGACCCGCGCATAGGCCAGCGCGGCACCGGCGTGGAACGCGTCGCCCGCACCGGCCTCGGACGCGAAGGTCATGAGCCCCGAGAAACGGGCGTCGGCCGGATCTCCGGAGCCGGTCGGGCCGCCGTCGGAGCAGGCGAACGCGAACGGAATCTGCAAGGCCAGGAAGAGTTTCGCGGTGGTATTGCGCATGCGGATCATGGGCGCTCCTCTGGGGGAGGAGTGGGTTTCCGGGGGGATCCCGGCCTTGCTGCAAGTTGGAGACCCCGCCGATTCGCTTCCTCCCGAGTCACGACCAGATAGGGGCCGGCCACGGCGACGGCCGCGCCGACGAGGCGCGAGTGCCGGATGACGATCGCCAGCTCCGCGGGGGTGAAGGCGGCGGCGACCGAATCCTCGTAGAGCCGCCGCATCTCTCCGCCATAGTGGCGTCCGTGCCAGGCTACCCAGGCCCGCATGAGCCCCCTCGGCGGCCGGCGGAGGTCCCGGAGGAGGACGCGCCCGGAGGGGTGCGCCACGCGCGCGATCTCGTCGAGCACAGGTGTGGGGTCGCCGATGTGATGGAGAAGGGAGTTGGAGATCACGAGGTCGAACGCGCCGTCGGGAAACGGCAGCGCGCGCGCCTCGGCGAGCGCGAGTCCCACCCGGAAGGGCTCGAGGGCGAAGACCGCCCGGTGGCGGGCGCCCGTTATCCCGGCCGCCCCCGCCGTCAGCATCGAGCCGGAGCGGTCCACGGCCCAGATCCGCCAATCCGGCCGGCGGCGCGCGATCCTGGCCGGGATCTGCCCGCCACCCGCACCCACGTCCAGGACGCGCGCCCCGCCTCGCGGGCCGAATGCGACCACGCGCTCGATCCAGGACGCGTCCAGCCGCGCGAGATGGGCCTCGCCGGCGGCGCTCATGTACGCCTCCGCCGCGCCCGCCTCGTCCATGACCTCGGGCTCCAGGCGCCGGGCGCCGTAGACGCGCGCGTGGCGGGCCGAGACGCGATCGAGCACGGGCTCGAACAGCGCTGCGCCGGGGTCCGCGACCTCGCCGGACGGCAGCGCGCGCGGGGCCTCGCCCGTCCACCGACGCGTCGTGCCCGCGGGCTCCGAAGGGATCGTCGTCACGTCACTGGCGCGGGGTTGCCCGCAGGATGCTTCCCATCGAGCTTCCCGCCTTCATGATGGACAAGGTCATCCGGGAGATCGAGAAGCGGCAGGGCGGCTACGTCGAAGAGCTGGCGGAGTTCCTCGCCATTCCCAGCGTATCGACCGACCCGGAGCGCACCGCCGACGTCCGGCGCTGCGCGGAGTACTGCCGCGACGCGCTCGAGAAGATCGGCTTCCCGACCGCGGAGGTCCACGAGACACCCGGCCACCCGATCGTCACCGCCGACTGGAGCGGCGCCGAGGGCGCGCCGACGGTCCTCTTCTACGGCCATTACGACGTCCAGCCGGTCGACCCCGTCGAGCTCTGGACCACGCCACCGTTCGAGGCGACGGTCCGGGACGGGCGGATCTACGGGCGCGGCTCGGCCGACGACAAGGGCCAGGTCCTCTGCCACTGGAAGGCGTGGGAGGCCCATTTCGCGGCCCACGGAAAGCTTCCCTGCAACGTCAAGGTCCTCCTCGAGGGAGAAGAGGAGATCGGCTCGGAGCATCTGGCCCCGTTCATCGCCGAGAACCGCGACCGGCTGGCCTCGGACGTCGTCCTCATCTCCGACAGCCCGATGTTCGCGCGCGGCGTGCCCTCCCTCTGCTACGGGCTGCGCGGCCTCTGCTACATGGAAATCCACGTGCGCGGGGCGCGGAGCGACCTCCATTCGGGCTCCTTCGGCGGCGCGGTCGCCAACCCGGCCCAGGCGCTGGCGCGGATCCTCGCGGGCCTCAAGGACCATGAGCACCACGTCGCCATCGAGGGGTTCTACGACAAGGTGCGGCCGGTGTCGGAGCGCGAGCGGGCGGAGTTCGGCCGGCTCCCGTTCAACGAGATCGAATTCCGCCAGCAGCTCGAGGTGCCCGAGCTGGTCGGCGAGGCCGGGTTCACGACGCTGGAGCGGATCTGGGCGCGGCCGACGCTCGACATCAACGGCATGATCTCGGGCTTCACGGGCAAGGGCGCCAAGACCGTGCTGCCCGGCCAGGCGAGCGCCAAGGTGTCGATGCGGCTGGTCCCCGACCAGGACCCGGACGAGATCGCCGAGATTTTCACCCGGCACGTCGAGAGCCACGCGCCGGCCGGCGTGACCGTGCGCGTCGATGCCCTCCACGGGGCGCGGCCCTACATCGCGCCGCTCGACCACCCGGCGAACCGCGCCGCCGCACGGGCGCTGGGCAAGGCGTTCGACGCCGAGCCCGTGTTCACTCGCGAGGGCGGGTCGATCCCGGTAACCGTGACGTTTCAGGAGGAGCTGGGCACGACCTCGATCCTGATGGGCTTCGGCCTGCCGGACGAGAACGCGCACGCGCCGGACGAGCACCTCGACCTCGAGAACTTCCATGCCGGCGTCGTGACGTCGGCCTGGTTCTACGAGGAGTACGCCCGCAACGGGAAGTAATGCCGACCCGCCGCACCACCGTGCGCCGCAACCCGAAGCGCGGCATGTACGATCGCGATGTCGTGAACGCGATCCTCGACGCCGGCATCGTCGCCCACGTCGGATTCGTGCACGAGGGCCAGCCCTACGTGATCCCCATGTCGTACGCCAGGGACGGAGACCGGCTGCTGCTCCACGGCGCCGGCGGGAGCCGCCTCATGCGGACGCTCGCGTCCGGCGCCCCGGCCTGCGTCACGATCACGCTCCTCGACGGGATCGTCCTCGCCCGATCGGTCTTCCACCACTCGATGAACTACCGCTCGGTCGTGGCGCTGGGTTCGGCCAGGAAGCTGGAGGGGGAAGAGAAGGCCGGCGCGCTGGAGGCGCTGGTCGAAGGGCTGGTGCCGGGCCGCTCGCGCGAGGCGCGCGCGCCGGACCGCGCGGAGCTCTCGGCGACCATCATCCTCGCCTTCCCGCTCGACGAGGCCTCCGCCAAGGCGCGCACGGGGCCGCCCGCCGACGACCCCGCCGACCTGGAACTCCCGATCTGGGCGGGGACGATCCCGCTCACGATGCGCGCCGGTCCTGCCGAGCCCGCGCCGGATGCGCGCGGAACCGATCTCCCTCCCTCGGTCGTCCGCTATCTCGATGAAAGGGTTGAACCCTGAGGCCCCCACTCCCTAGAATACGGCCCTCCTCATGAAGCTCCACACCAAGATCCTCCTCGGCCTGGCTCTCGGCGCCGTGGCGGGCGTGACCGTGAACATGACCGCGGGCGACGCGGGCTGGGTTGCGGCCGTCAACCGCTACGTGACCGGCCCGGTGGGCCAGATCTTCCTGCGGCTCCTGTTCATGATCGTGATCCCGCTCGTCTTCGCCACGCTCTCGCTCGGCGTGGCCGGGCTCGGGGACCTCAAGAACGTCGGACGGGTGGGCGCCAAGACGCTGGCCTACTTCCTGATCTCGACCGCCCTCGCCGCGGCGCTGGGGCTCTTCCTGGTGAACACCGTGCGCCCGGGCGAAGGGCTGCCACCACAGACCGTGCAGGAGCTGCAGAGCCTCTACGCGGGCCAGGCCGAGGAGCGACTCGCCGCCAGCGGCGCGGAGGACTTCGGCATCGAAACCTTCGTCAACATCGTGCCGCGTAACCCTGTGGCGTCGGCCGCCGACATGGACATGCTGGGGGTCATCTTCTTCGCGATCGTGTTCGGGGTCGCGCTGGCGATGATCCCTTCGGATCGGGCCGCGCCCATGCTGCGCGTGCTGGAGGCGCTGGCGGAAACGGTGACGAAGATCATCGATCTGGCGATGCGCTTCGCGCCGTACGGCGTGTTCGCGCTGATCTTCGTGGTCACGAGCACGTTCGGATGGGGGCTGCTGCGACAGCTCGCCGTGTATGTGGCCGTGGTCCTGGTGGGACTCCTCATCCATGCAGTCGTAACGCTGTCGCTGCTCATCCGCGGGTTGGCCGGGCTCAATCCGATTCTGTTCTGGTCGAAGATCCGCGACGTCGTCATCACCGCGTTCTCGACCTCCTCGTCGAACGCCACGCTGCCCACGACCCTGCTGGTAGCGGAGCGCGCGCTCCGGATCCCGCCGCGGATCGGCGGATTCGTGCTGCCGCTCGGCGCCACGATGAATATGAACGGGACCGCGCTGTTCGAGGGCGTGACGGTGCTGTTCATCGCGCAGGTCTTCGGGGTCGACCTGCCGCTCGCGAAGCAGGCGATCGTCATCGTGCTGTCGGTCCTGACCGCCGTCGGCGCCGCCGGCGTCCCGGGGGGCTCGATCCCCCTCCTCATGGTGATGGCCACCTCCGTGGGGGTCCCCGGCGAGGGGATCGCGCTGATTCTGGGCGTGGACCGCATCCTCGATATGAGCCGCACGGTGCTCAACGTGTCCGGCGACCTGACGGCCGCGTGCGTGATCGCCAGGAGCGAAGGGGAGTGGAGCCCGGCAGACGTCGAGGCGGCGGACCGGGAGGAACCCTTCACGGAAGAAGTGCCGCTGGACGAAGCGTCCCGCGTCTACGAGCCGCCCAGGCTCTAGGGCCGAATCATCGCGGGGCCGTTCCGGCCGCGCCCGGCTGCGGAGCCCGCGCCGCGTTTTCGCGAACCGGCCACGGACCCACCCGGATCACGGGCGCGGTCGAGTCGTTCACGTGCAGCGTCAGAGAGTCCGCGAGCGGCGACAGGCCGGGCCCGAAGGCGAGCACCCCGACGGCGGTGTTGTCGGTCTCGACCTTGAGACGCGGGTTGTCCGGGGTGAGCACGCCAGCGTAGCGGTTCCCCTCGTCGTCCAGGAGATAGGGCTGCCCGTCGGCGGCGAACTGCACCAGGCTGTCGGGGCCCGTGTACCACGCCGCGTACGTCATCGCGATGTGGCCCTCCGCGTAGTTGAGATACTGCACGTGCCAGGCGGCGTCCTCGCTGGACGAGCGCGCGGTCAGGTCGACCGAATCGAGCGGGGCGGTGCCCTGCATCTCGGGGAAGCGCCGTGGATCGAGCGCGAACTTCTCCATCTCGGTCGCGGTGATCGAGTCGTAGGGAAGCGGCTGCTCGGCCAGGCCCGTGTCCTCCGGCGCGCCGTCCGAGCAGGCGAGGAAGAACGTCAGGACGACGATCATCGGCCTCCTCATCGGTAGTTCGTCGCCTTCCAGTCGAACGGAAGGTTCGCCTCGCGCAGGTGGGCCATCACACCCTGCAGGTCGTCCTTCTTCTTCCCCGAGACGCGCACCTGGTCGCCCTGGATCGACGCCTGGACCTTGAGCCCGGTGCCCTTGATCCGCTTGACGACGTCCTTGGCCTGCTCGGTCGACAGCCCGGACTGGATCGTGGCGCGCTGCCGCGCCGTTCCCCCCAGTGCCGACTCGACGGTCCCCCACTCGAGCGCCTTCAGCGAGACGCCGCGCCGCGCGAGCTTCTCTTCGAGGATCTGCCGCAGGGCCTTGAGTCGCCCTTCGTCCTCGGCGCTCAGCACGAGCTCGTCCTCCTGCTCCTCGATGGCCGCCGACGAGCCCTTGAAATCGAAGCGAGTCCGCACCTCCTTGGTCGCCTGCTGGACGGCGTTCCGGACCTCCATCCTGTCCACCTGACTCACGATGTCGAACGAGCTCTCAGCCGCCATCTCGTCTCCCTCCAGGTCTCCGAGTCGTTTCGAATCCGCTATGCGGCGCTCGGGGCGCCGATCGTGATCACGATCTTTCCGAACTGATCGCCGGCGTGCATCCGTCGGAGGGCATCGGCCGCGGCGTCCAGCGGGATCTCCGCGTCGATGACCGGCTCGATCCTCCCGCCCTCGACGAGACGGGCGACCTCACGGAACTCCCGCCGGTTCGCCATGGTGGACCCGTGTATCGAGATGTGCTTCCAGTACACCCGGTTGATCGGCGTGGTTGCATCGTTGCCGCTGGTCGCGCCACAGGTCGCGATGCGGCCGCCCCGCCGGACGCACTCGATCGAGTCCCGCCAGGTCTCCTTGCCGACGTTGTCGATGACGAGGTCGACCCCGCGCCTGGCGGTGAGCTCCCGGATGCGGTCCGGAACGCTCTCGCGCGTGTAGTCGATCGCCACGTCGGCGCCCAGCTGGATGGCCCGATCGAGCTTCGCCGCGCTCGAAGAGGTGGCGTAGACGTAGGCGCCGGCGTACTTCGCGATCTGGAGCGCGGCCGCCGCGACGCCGCCTCCCACCCCGTGGATCAGCACGCTCTCGCCGGCGCGCAGGCGACCCGCCGTCAGCGTGAGGCGCCAGGCGGTCTGGTACGCGAGCGGGAATGCGGCGGCGCTCGACCACGTCAGCCCGCGGGGCTTGCGGTACACGTTGACCAGCGGCACCACCACGCGCTCGGCGAACGTGCCGGAGACGTGCTCTCCGAGGAGCCGATAGCGGATGCACATCGACTCCTCGCCCTGCAGGCAGAACTCGCATCTGCCGCAGAAGAGCCCCGGCTGGATGTATACCTCTTCGCCCGGGGCCACGTCGCTGACGCCGGGCCCGACGGCGTCGACGACGCCCGCCCCGTCGGCGCCGAGCACGTGCGGGAACGTCAGGTCGATCCCCGGGATCCCGCCCAGCACCCACAGGTCGAGGTGGTTCATCGCGGCGGCTACGAGGCGGACCCGGATCTCGCCGGCGCCAGGCACCGGGTCCGGGAGCTCGCCGAACCGCACCACCTCGGGGCCCCCGTGCGATTCGATGAAGACGGCTCGCATGAGCGGCGAATCTAGGGCCGCTCCACCGACAACGTGTAGCCGCCGGTATCGCCCGCGTTCAACGTGTTGGCAACGACCGTCCACCGGCCGGCTTCGTCGAACGTCATGTCGAGGCGGCTGTCGGTCCCCCCGGCGCCGTCGTCGTCGTTGAACGCGCGGTTGGTGGGCGATACGAGCGTGAGATACGCGTCGAAATCCGGAGACTGCAGGGTCAGCACCGCATGATCACCCGCCTGGACCTCCATCGACCAGGCCTCGTACCACGATTCGTCCGCGCGCTGCGGGTCTTCCGCATCCAGGACGCCCGAGACCGAGGCGGTCGGGCCGTCCGGAAGCTCGCCCGTCACCGTGAACTCTTCCTCGAGGACAGTGGCGTCGGTGCGCATCCGCGTCGTCAGGGTGAGCGCGTAGGCACCTCGCTTCTCTGGCTCGTAAGACGTGACCTGGACGCGCCACGTCCCCGACTCGGAGGCGATCGCCTCGACCAGCGAGACCTCGCGCGAGCTGCCGAAGTCGTCGTTCTCGGTCTGCTCCCCGGATGGCCCGGTGACCACGACATAGGGATCGAACTCCACCGAGGTGACGACGGCGACGATTTCCTGGCCCGCCGTCGCGTCGATCGTGTATTCGTCGAACAGCGCGCCGTCCTCCATGACGGGGTCGCTCGGTTCGAGCGCGCCTACGTGCACCGTCTGGGCGCGCAAACAGGGTGCGGCCGCGACCACGATCACGATCGCCGGCGCGAGGGTCCGCAGGGTCGGGGACATCGGAAGTCTCCTCCGAACGAGTGGGTGGGGCGACGACCGGCGGAGCGCCGGGGCACGGCCCCGAATCTATATTCCCAGCGTGCCGCCGTGGACGCCCGACGAGGACACGCCGCTGACCTTCTGCGACCAGTGCGGATGGCTGCAGCCGGGACTCGCGGCTGCCTGCGCCCGCTGCGGGGTGCCGCTCGACCGCAGCGTGTACGACCCGTTCGTTGCCATCAGCCAGAACGCGGCGATCGTCCGCCAGGCGATTCGCGGTCAGGCGAAGCCGTCCGCCTTCGGCCGCTTCGCTCTCGTCTCGCTGGGGCTGCTGTATCTGCTGTACTCGGGCCTGTTCCTGCACTCGCTCCTGTCCCAGCCCTTCTCTCTGGTCGCGCTGATCTTCGTCCTGCTCGACCTCGTGATCGGCCTGCTGATCCTGTCGGCGTTCCATCGCATGCGCTCGCGCGACACCTGGAACGAATACCGGCGCTGGTCGTGAAATGTGCACGCTGATCGCCTTCCACCGGGTCTGGGCCGATGCCCCGCTGGTCGTGGCCACGAACCGGGACGAGGCACTGGACCGGCCCTCCGGGCCACCGCGCTGGTGGGGCGGCGAGCCCGACGTCCTGGCGCCGCTGGACGAGCGGGCGGGTGGGACGTGGATGGGAGCGAGCCGGCGCGGGCTCTGGGTCGGCCTGACGAACCGTCGCGCCGGCCGGAACGACCCCGGCCTGCGCTCGCGCGGGCTCCTTTGCCGTGACCTCCTGCGGACGGCCAGCGTGGCCGAGGCGGTCTCGCGCCTCGAGTCGCTCGGCGATCGATACAACCCCTTCCACGTCGTGACCGCCGACGCCGACCGCATGGTGCTGGTCGAGTACGAGTCCGGAAGGGCGGACGTTCGCGCGCTCGGCTCGGGATGCCACGTCGTGACGAACCGGCCGTTCGACGAGCAGGCCGAGGAGCCCAAGGCGAGGCGCGCCTGGCGGCTGCTCTACGACTTCGGGCTCTGGCCGGCGGAGCGCGATCTCCCTGCGCCGGCCGACCTGGAGGCCCGCCTGGCCGCGATCCTCGGCGATCATGGCTCGGAGGGAGCGGACGCGCTCTGCCTGCACGGCGAACGGTACGGCACCCGGAGCGCCGCGATCTGGGGTATCGCCTGGCCGGCCGGCGGCTCGGGCGAGCCCCACATACGGCTGGCGTTCGCCGACGGCCCGCCGTGCACGACTCCGTTCGCGTGCATGGAAGGAGGCGCGTTGACGGGCCGGATGTGCCGGGGTAATCTGCCGGCCGGCCGCGATCCCGCATCCCGCGCGACAAAAATCCCGATGGAGGATGGATGACGAACGTCCCCGAGGAGCTCCACTACAGCAAGGATCACGAATGGGTCTCCTTCGACGAGGAGGCCGGTGTCGCCACCGTCGGGATCACCGACTACGCGCAGGGCGAGCTCGGCGACGTGGTGTTCGTCGAGCTGCCCGGGGAAGGAGCGCCGGTGACCGCGCATTCCCCGTGCGGTACGATCGAAGCGGTCAAGGCGGTGGCGGAGCTCTTCGCGCCGCTGTCCGGTGAGGTCGTCGAGGTGAACGCGACGCTCGAGGACCATCCCGAGACGCTGAACTCCGATCCCTACGGGGAGGGGTGGATGATCAGGATCCGGGTCTCCGACCCGGCCGAGCTCGAAGAGCTGCTGGACTCCGCGGCGTATACGGAACACATCGGCTGAGAGTGTCCGGTAGCGTTCCAGCCCCCGGCCGTTTCGCCGATCGGCATATCGGCCCGCGCGACGATGACATCCGGTCCATGCTCTCGACCCTGGGCCTCGACAGCCTGGACGCGCTGACCGACCAGGTCGTTCCCGGCGACATCCGGCTCGCTCGGCCGCTCGACCTTCCGCCCGCGGTGAGCGAGGAGGGGGCGCTGGCCGAGCTCGCGGCCATGGCCGCGAAGAACGAGGTGTGGCGCTCCTGGATCGGCATGGGGTACCACGATTGCGTTACGCCCCCGGTCGTCCTCCGGAACGTCATCGAGAATCCGGGCTGGTACACCGCCTACACGCCGTACCAGGCGGAGATCGCGCAGGGGCGGCTCGAGGCGCTGCTCGTGTTCCAGACGATGGTCGCGGATCTGACCGGCCTGACGGTCGCGAACGCGTCGCTGCTGGACGAGGGCACGGCCGCGGCCGAAGCGATGGCCATGATCCAGCGCGTGACCCGCAAGCACGACGGAGCATTCCTGTTGGATCGCGGATGCCACCCGCAGACGATCGCCGCCGTGAGGACGCGCGCGGAGGCGCGCGGAGCGCAAGTCGCGGTCGTGGACGTGCTCGAGACAGAGATCGACGAGCGCGCGGCCGGCGTGCTGGTCCAGTATCCGACGACCGAGGGCGCCGTCGAGGCGTACGGAGAGCTGTGCGAGCGCGTCCACGCGGCCGGCGGCCTGGTCGCGGTCGCTACGGACCTGCTGGCCCTGACGCTGCTCGAGCCGCCGGGATCGTGGGGCGCCGACGTGGCGGTCGGGAACAGCCAGCGCTTCGGCGTACCGCTGGGATACGGCGGGCCACACGCGGCGTTCTTCGCCACGCGCGAGGAGCACGCGCGCCAGCTCCCCGGGCGGATCATCGGCGTCTCGCGCGACGCCGCCGGGCGCGAGGCGTACCGGATGGCGCTCCAGACACGGGAGCAGCACATCCGCAAGGACAAGGCGACCAGCAACGTCTGCACCGCCCAGGTGCTCCTCGCCGTCGTCGCCGCCATGTACGCCGTCTATCACGGACCCGATGGCCTGACCCGCATTGCGCGGCGCGTGCACGCGCTCGCCTCCATGCTCGCGTCGGGGATCGAGAAGCTGGGCGGGACGCTCTCTCACGCGAGGTTCTTCGACACGCTGGCGGTGGATCTCGAGGAGGGAGAGGCCGCGCGCGTCCTGCGGGCAGCCGGCGAGCGGCGGATCAACCTGCGCGGGATCTCCTCGACGCGTCTAGGAATCGCGCTCGATGAGACCGTCACCGAGACCGACGTCGGCGAGCTCCTGAGCGTCTTCGCGGGCGATGGGCGCGAAGTGCCGCACGGCTCGCAGGGGCCGGCGGCGGACGGGCGTGGCGGACGCATTCCCGCGGCCCTCACGAGGACGTCCCCGTTCCTCCAGCACCCGGTGTTCCACCGCTACCGCTCCGAGACCGAGATGCTGCGCTACCTCAAGCGGCTCGAGAACCGCGATCTGTCGCTCGCGCACGCCATGATTCCGCTCGGATCGTGCACGATGAAGCTGAACGCCACCAGCGAGATGATCCCCGTCACGTGGCCGCAGTTCGGCCGGCTCCATCCGTTCGCGCCGCGCGAGCAGGCGGCGGGATATGCGGAGCTCTTCGAGCAGCTCGAGCGCTGGCTGGCCGAGATCACGGGCTTCGCGCGCGTGTCGCTCCAGCCGAATGCAGGCTCGCAGGGGGAATTCGCGGGGCTGCTCGTCATCCGCGCGTGGCACGCCTCGCGTGGCGCGGAGGCCCGCACGACCTGCCTGATCCCGCAATCCGCCCACGGCACCAATCCCGCCAGCGCCGTGATGGCCGGGATGCGGGTCGTCGTCGTCAAGACCGACGCGCGCGGAAACATCGACGTCGACGATCTGCGGGCGAAGGCGGAGGAGCACTCCGGCGAGCTGGGTGCGATCATGGTGACCTATCCCTCCACGCACGGCGTCTTCGAGAAGCGCATACGCGAGATCTGCGACATCGTCCACGAGCACGGCGGCCAGGTGTACATCGACGGCGCGAACATGAACGCGCAGGTCGGGCTGGCGCGTCCGGGCGACTACGGGGCGGACGTCTGTCACCTCAATCTCCACAAGACTTTTTGTATACCTCACGGCGGCGGGGGACCCGGCATGGGACCCATCGGCGTGGCCGCGCACCTCGCGCCGTTCCTGCCCGACCACCCGGTGGTGGAGTTGGGCCACGAGCGTTCGGCGGGGACGATCTCGGCAGCGCCGTGGGGCAGCCCGTCCATTCTGCCGATCTCCTGGACGTACATCCGGATGATGGGGCCTGATGGTCTCACGCGGGCGTCGCAAGTGGCGATCCTCAACGCGAACTACGTCGCGCGGCGACTGGATGCGGACTATCCGCTGCTGTACGCCGGAGCCGAGGGGCTGGTCGCGCACGAGTGCATCCTCGACACGCGCCCGCTCAAGCAGGGCTCGGGGGTCGAGGTCGAGGACATCGCCAAGCGGCTGATCGACTACGGGTTCCACGCCCCGACGGTGTCGTTCCCGGTGGCGGGGACGCTGATGGTGGAGCCGACCGAGAGCGAATCGAAGGAGGAGCTGGACCGGTTCGTCGAGGCGCTGGCCGCGATTCGCGACGAGATCCGCGAGATCGAGAGCGGCATCGCCGATCCCGACGACAACCTGCTGAAGAACGCGCCGCACACTCTCGCCGAGCTGACGGCCGACGAGTGGACGCATCCCTACTCGCGGGAGCGGGCCGCCTTCCCGTTGCCGTCGTCCGCCGATCACAAGGTGTGGCCGGCGGTGGGCCGCGTGGACGCGGCGTACGGCGACCGCAACCTGATGTGCAGCTGCCCTCCGGTAGAGGAATACGCGGCCGCGGAGGCATAAGGGAGGAGTGACGCAATGGCCAGGCTGACGTGGCACGGCCACTCGTGCTTCGAGTACGAGACGTCCGAGGGAAAGATCCTCATCGACCCGTTCCTGTCCGGGAACCCGAAGGCCGACGTCGGTCCCGACGACATCCAAGGGATCGACGCGATCGTGGTTTCGCACGGGCATGGCGACCACTGGGGTGACACGGTGGCGATCGCGAAGCGGACCGGCGCCCTCGTCGTTGCCGCTTACGAGCTCGCCAGCCTGGCGTCTGACCGTGGCTGCGAATCGCACGGCTTGGCCTGCGGCGGCGGACGGCAGTTCGATTTCGGGCACGTCAAGCTGGTTCCCGCCGCCCACGGCTCGATGACGGAAGCGGACCCCAAGTACTCGACGAACCCGTGCGGGATCGTGATCACCGCGGATGGCAAGACGCTCTATCACACGGGCGACACCGCGCTGACCGCCGACATCAAACTGCTGGGAGAGCTCTATCGCTTCGACTGCGTGTGCCTGCCGATCGGCGACAACTACACGATGGGGCCTGCGGACGCCCTGCACGCTGCGCGGTTCCTGTCGGCGGGGCTCGTGGTGCCGATGCACTTCGGCACGTTCCCTCCGATCGAGCAGGACGCGGGGGCGTGGGCGGCCGAGGTCCGAAACGCCACCGGGTCGCGCTGCGAGGTGCTCGAGCCCGGCGGCTCGGTGGAGTTCTAGCCGGACCGTTCCCCCGCGCGAAAGGGTACCACCGGGATGCGGCGCTCCCCGAGAACGTGGCTGCTTTCCATGGCGGCCGGCGGGCTGTCCCTGGCCGGAGCGGGCCTCCTGTCGCTCGCGCTGTTCTGCGGCGACGAGACCGAGACGCGCGCATCGGCGGCGGCGGACCCGGCAGCGACGGGGACCCGGGTTTCTCCCGACACTACTGCAACCGGCGCCGTCGACGTCACGGTCGCCGGCCGGGTGGTGGACGATGAAACCGGGGAAGGGGTTCCGGGCGGCTACGTGATCGTCCTCGCTCCCGGCGTCTCGTTCTCGGAATGGGAGGAGAGCTCCGACGAGGAGGTGGAGGATCTGATGGCCGGTGCGGCGGTAACCGACAGCCTGGGCCGCTACGAGGTCCCGGACCTGCCGCGCGGAGTCGACTTCACCGTCGTGGTCGCCGCGCGCGGACACTCCCCCGCGATCTTCGAGCAGGGGCTCACCGTCCGGTCGGACGATCCGCCGATCACGCGGATCGCCGACGTGCGGCTCGAGCCCCGGTGACGGCCTCGGGCCGCTCTGCCGGCGCAGCGGTCACCCGCTGGCGGCTGCTGGAGACCGGAGCCCGCCCCGGCGCGTGGAACATGGCCTGCGACTCCGCGCTCCTCGCCGCCGCCGAGATGCCCGGCTTCCCTCCCACGTTGCGGCTCTTCGCGTGGGACCCGCCCGCCGTTTCGCTGGGGCACCACCAGGTCGACCTCACCACCGACGAGATGGCGATGCTCCGGGCCCGCGGCGTGGACCGGGTGCGCCGCCCGACCGGCGGGCGCGCGGTTTTCCATGGCGGCCCGGACCGGGAGCTGACCTACAGTGTCGTGGCTCCCCTCGGCGACGTCGCTCTGGGCCACGGGCTCGCCGCGTCGTGCCGCGGCATCCACCGCGCGATCGCCGCGGGGCTTTCGGCGCTGGGGGCGGAGGCCACGCTCGTCGCGAGGCCGTCCGCTGGAGCGCTCAACCGGGGTGTCCGGAGTTGCGGCGGGGGGCGCGCGATCCGGCCGACGAGCCGCCGCGCCTGTTTCGACGCCGCCGTGGCGTGGGAGATCGAGGCCGGCGGGCGCAAGCTCGTCGGCAGCGCACAGCGCCGGTCGCGCCGGGCGCTGCTACAGCACGGCTCCATACCGCTCGACGGCGACCAGTCGCTGCTGGCGGAGCTCTGGCCGGGCAGCATCGGCCGCGCGCGCTCCACGACTGTCTCCGCTGCCGCCGGCCGACGGGTCGACTTCGACGAGCTGGCGTCGAGCCTGCGATCCGCGTTCGAGAGCTGGCTGGGAACCGGGCTCGAGACCGGAGAGCTCACCGAGGGCGAGCTGGTCGCGATCGATGCCCGCTGCTGCTCACTGGCGATCGCTTGACATGGTCGCGCGGCGACGGCGATACTCCTCTGCGATGCTGCGGCGGTCCGTCGCGCCCACGACGCCACATTCCTGAATCTCTCCGCGAGGTACGGCCATGAACGCGCGTATCGGCATTCCGATCGGCATCCTCTCCCTGCTCATCGGCTGCGGCGGAAGCGAGCCCGCCGGCGAAGGGCCCGGAACCGCCGAGGCCCCGGTCGACGGCGGCACCGCGGTCGTCTCCACGGTCAGCGACTTCGACGCCTTCAACGAGCTCGTCTCGACCGACTACGATACCAACCAGACGATGAGCTACATCCTCTACATGAACCTCATCCAGCTGGACGAGGAGATGAACTATCGGCCCTACCTGGCCGATTCGTTCTGGATGGCCGAGGACGGGACGTCGCTCTCCTTCCGGATCCGCGACGGCGTCACCTGGCACGACGGGACGCCAGTCACGGTCGACGACGTGATCTGGACCTACGAGATGTCGGTGAATCCCGACATCGCGTATGCCAACAGCGCGTACTTCCAGTACGTGGACCGGGCCGTCAAGGTCGACGACCGCACGGTCCGCTTCGACTTCACCCAGGCGCATTCCGACGCCCAGATGGACTTCACGGAGTGGAGCATCATGCCCCGGCACCTCCTTGAGGACATTCCCGCCGCCGAAATGCGGAACGCCCCGTTCAACCGCAACCCGGTCGGCAATGGGCCCTTCCGCTTCGTGTCGTGGCAATCGAACCAGCAGGTCGTCTTCGAGGCGAATCCGGACTTCGTGCTCGGCCGGCCGCACCTCGACCGGATCGTCGTCCGGGTGATCCCCGAGCAGACGACCGAGCTCACCGAGCTCCTGACCGGGGGCGTCGACTTCATGCGCGCGGTGCCGCCCGCGGAGATGCACCGCGTCGAAGAGAGCGACGACCACTACGCGATCACGTATCCGGCGCGCTCGTACACCTTCCTCGTCTATAACACCCGCAACCCGCTGTTCGAGAGCCCCAAGGTGCGGCGAGCGCTGACGATGGCCATCAACCGCCAGCAGATCGTCGATGCGCTGCTCTACGGATACGGCACGGTGGCGGTCAGCGACGCGATGCCGTTCCAGTGGGAGTTCAACGATCAGCTCGAGCCGTGGCCGTACGACGTCGAGGAAGCGCGCCGGCTGCTGACGGAGGAGGGCTGGATCGACCACGACGGCGACGGGATCATCGACAAGGATGGGCGCCCGTTCCGGTTCACGCTGGACACGAACCAGGGCAACGATCTGCGGGAGGACATCGTCGTGATCGTCCAGAACGACCTCCAGCAGCTGGGGATCGACGCGCAGCCCCGGATGGTGGAGTGGAACACCTTCATCACCGACTTGAAGGACAAGAAATTCGAGGCCGCGGTGAGCGGGTGGTCCGTCGACTTCAAATTCAATCCGACCGACACCTTCTCCACCGAAGCGATCGAAGCCGGCCAGTACAACTACCCCAGCTACAGCAACCCGACGGCGGACTCGCTGATGCGGATCGCGCTGTCCACGCTCGATCGCGAGGCGGCGAAGCCGCTCTGGGACCAGTATTCCGAGATCATCCATCAGGATCAGCCGTACACGTTCCTCTACTACCTGAACGAGCGGGTGGGGGTGAACAATAGACTGCGTGGGGTCGAGGCCGACGCCCGCGGTCACCTGATCAACGCCGCCGAGTGGTGGATCCCTGAGGGCATGCAGCGCATGGGCGGCGAGCAGCCCGTGGCGCTGGCCGAGGAAGAAGCCGTCCGCTGACTCTTCCGGGAGGAGAACCGATGCGCGCGAATCGATGGCTGGCCGTTGTGGTGGGGGCGGCGATCCTGGCGGCCTGCGGCGGCGGCAGCGAGGCCGGCGAGCAGGCCGGCGCGGAAGGGGTTCCCGCCGACGGCGACATGCTGGTCGTGGGCATCGCCAGCGACCTCGATACGATGTTCCCGCCCACGGCGGAGTCCCGCACTTCGACGGACGTTTTCGGGAACATCTACTGGCCGTTACTGCGCTCCGAGCCGGACTTCATACACTTCCGCCCGGGTCTTGCGGATTCGTTCTCGTTCAGCGACGACTCGCTGCAGGTCACGTTCTACATCCATCCTGGCGTGACGTGGCACGACGGGGAGCCCTTCACGGCCGACGATCTGGTGTTCGCCATGAAGGTGTGCAAGGCCCCGGAGATCAACTTTTCCTCCGTGAGCTGGCTGGACCACATCACGAACGTCGAGGCCGTCGACTCCCTGACCGTTCGGTACACCTTCGACGAGCAGTACATGTACCAGGTTCTGGACGCGGTCGTTTGTTCGGCGCTGCCGGAGCACATCCTGCGGGATGTACCGCTAGCCGAGATGCCGAACCATCCGATTGCGCGAGCCCCGGTGGGGAACGGCCCGTTCCGCTTCGTCTCCTGGAGCGCGGGCCAGGAGGTGGTGCTCGAGCCGAATCTCGACTTCGTCCTCGGCAGGCCGCATCTCAATCGGATCACCTTCCGCATCATCCCGGACGCGACGAACCTGGCGACGCAGATCCAGAACGGGGAGGTGGACGTGTTCCCGCGCGTCACGCCGCCGTCGCTGTACCCGCAGTTCGAGAGCGATTCGGATCTCGTCATGCACTCCTATCCCGGCCGCTCATACAACTTTATCGCCTGGAACACCCTGGATCCGCTCTTCCAGGACAAACGGGTCCGCCAGGCGCTGACGCTCGCCAGCGACCGCCAGGCTATCGTGGACGCGCTCCTCTACGGCCAGGGCCAGGTGGGCACGCAGCCCCTGATCTCCACCATCTGGGCGCACGACCCCACCATCGAGCCCTGGCCGTTCGACCCGGACAGCGCCGAGGCGCTCCTGGAAGCCGCCGGTTGGGTGGACACCGACGGCGACGGGATCCGGGAGAAGGACGGCCGCCCGCTGTCGTTCACCATGAAGACGAACGTCGACAACCGCCTGCGGGTCGACATCGCCACCGTGCTCCAGCAGCAATACAAGGCCGTGGGCGTGGACGTCCAACCCGTGACGCTCGAGTTCAACGCGTTCATCGAGCAGCTGCTGGCTAAGGACTTCCAGTCGGCGGTTCTCGGCTGGTCGGTCGGGATCAAGGCGGAGCTGGCGCCGACGTTCGGCGAGGGGGAGCTCTTCAACTTCGTCAGCGCCGACGATCCCGAGCTCCAGCGGCTCATGGCGGAGGCCGAGCTGACCCGGGACATGGAAGCGGCCAAGGCCCTGTGGTCCCGCGCCCAGCGCATCATCGTCGACGAGTCGTACTACACGTTCCTGTTCCAGCTCAACGACATGCACGCCATCGACAGCCGCTTCCAGAACGTCGACATGAACGCGTTCGGCTGGTTCTTCAACATCGAGGAGTGGTACGTGCCCGAAGGGCGCCAGAAGTACGACGTGCCGGTCGGCGCGAATCCGGTGGCCCTGGGCGGCGGCCGCTGAGGGCGCCGGTGTAGGCGGTGATCGGCTACATCCTCAAGCGCACCCTGCAGGCGATTCCCATCCTGCTGGGCGCCTCCACGTTGATCTTCTTCCTCATGCACGCCGCTCCGGGCGATCCCACGTCGATCTACATCCGCCCCGACATCGATCCCGCCGTCATCGAGCAGATGCGCAAGAACCTGGGGCTCGACCAGCCGGTGCACATCCAGTACGTGAGGTGGCTCTCCTCCTTCGCGCAGGGGGACTTCGGTTTCTCGTTCAGCCAGAAGCGCCCCATCATCGACATCATCAAGGACACGCTGCCCAACACGCTGCTGCTCTCGGGCGTCGCCCTGGTGGTGATCTTCGCCGTCGGGGTCCTCATCGGGACGATCCAGGCAGTGCGCCAGTATTCCTGGCTCGACAACGTGGCGACCGTCGGCGCCTTCTTCTTCTACTCGATGCCGTCCTTCTGGTTCGGGCTCATGCTGATCCTGCTGTTTTCCTACAAGTTCCAGTTGCTGCCGGCGAGCCAGATGACGGCCGTGAACTTCGAGTTCCTCCCCGCCTCCGAGCAGTGGATCGATCGACTGAAGCACCTGCTCATGCCCGCGCTGGCCCTGGGCATCGGCTCGGCGGCATCGGTCGCGCGGTACATGCGCAGCGGCATGCTCGAGCAGATCCGCCAGGACTACGTGCGGACCGCCCGCGCCAAGGGCCTCTCCGAGCGCGTCGTCATCTTCAAGCACGCCATGCGCAACGCCCTGATCCCGATCGTCACGCTGCTCGGGCTCACGCTGCCCTTCCTCGTCGGCGGTGCGGTCCTGATCGAGACGATCTTCGCATGGCCGGGCATGGGGCGGCTGATCATCACGGCCATCTTCCAGCGCGACTACCCGGTCGTCCTCGCGGCCGCGTTCGTCTCCTCCATCATGGTCATTCTGGGGAGCCTGATCGCCGACATCCTCTATTCGGTCGTCGATCCGCGCGTCCGCGTCGACGAAGGGGAGGCCTGAGTGGCGATCGAGCCGGACGTCCGCGGCATGGAGGCCGTTCTTCGGGAAGCCGCCGCGCCCGACACCCGCTCGGGCCGGCGGACCGCCGGCGAGCCGCGCAAGCCGTGGGCGATCGCGCTGTCCGCGCTCGTTCCCGGGCTTGGATCGCTCGCTGTCCGGCGGTTCGGTGTGGGCGCCTGGATCCTGGGGCCTTGGGCGATCGCGCTGACGACGCTGGCGATCTCCCGGGACGACGTCGCGCGCACGCTGGCCGACGGAAGGACGGGCGACTGGATCGCCTTCGTCACGCTGGGGGCGACCCTGGTCGGAGTTTGGGTCTGGGGGATCCTGGACGTCGCGGTGGTGTCGACGCGCCCGGTCAAGCGAGTCGGCGTCAGCCAATGGCGGATCGCGGGCCGGCGCTTCCGCCGGAACCACCTGGCGATGGCGGGCCTGGCGATCATGGTGTTCCTCTACTGGGGGACGCTCCTGGCCCCGTTCCTCGCGCCCTTCGATCCCAACTTCCAGGGGAACATCGTCCTCAATCGCTATCAGTCGCCCTCCATGGAGCACTTCCTGGGAACCGACAAGTTCGGCCGCGACATCTTCAGCCGGATCCTGTACGGCGCACGGATCTCGCTCTCGATCGGCTTCATCTCGATCGCCATCGCGGTCACGCTGGGTGTGATCGTCGGCGCCACGGCGGGATACTTCCGCGGCTGGGTCGACTCCGCCATTGCGCGGCTCATCGACATGCTGCTTTCGATCCCCCGGTTCATCCTGCTGCTCGTCATCATCGCCATGTTCGAGCCTAGCATCTTTCTGCTGGTCGCGGTCCTGGGCCTTACCGGCTGGGAGGGCAGCGCTCGCATCGTGCGGGGCCAGTTCCTGTCGCTGCGGGAGCAGGAGTTCGTCCAGGCGGCCAAGGCGCTAGGGTACTCGGACTGGCGAATCATCCTGCGTCACATCCTGCCCAACACGCTCGCCCCGATCATCGTCATCGCCACGCTCGGAATCGGAAACGTGATCCTGATCGAGGCCGGGCTCTCGTTCTTGGGGCTCGGCGTCCAGCCCCCGACGGCGTCCTGGGGCACGATGGTCAACGACGGCCGAGACGCGATGATCACGGCCTGGTGGATCTCGACCTATCCCGGGCTGGCGATCGTCCTCACCGTGGTGGCGTTCAACCTCCTGGGCGACGGACTGCGCGACGCGCTGGATCCGCGGCTGCGGACATAAGCGCCCCGCCCATGCGGCTCGGTTTCCCCTTCGCCGGCGCCATCGGCTTCCTGCTCGCCGCCGGTCCGGCCGCCGGCCAGACCGGCTTCACGCCGGACGGGGCCGAGCGCCAGCGCGCGGCCGAGGCGCGCGCGCTCGAGGCGATCGATCCCGAGCTCGTAGGCGGGCTCGCCGTTCCCCTATCCGCCCGACCCCACGTGGCCGGCTCGCCCGGTCAGGCGGCGTTCGCGGACTCGCTCGCGACGTGGCTTGCGCGGTGGGGCTACCGCCCCGAGCGCGCGACGTACCGCGTGTATCTGCCGCATGCGACCGACGTGACGCTCGCCCTCGTCGCGCCCGAGCGCGTCGAGTTCGAGGTCGCCGAGACGGCGATCGAGGGCGCCGCGCCGGTGTCGGATCCGCAGTATCCGTGGGCCAACGGATACTCCGGCGCGGGATCGGTCGAAGCCGAGGTCGTCTACGTCAACTACGGCCTCCACGACGACTACGAAGTGCTCGCCGGGGAGGGGATCGATCTGCGCGGCAAGATCCTCGTCGCGCGCTACGGCCGCTCCTACCGGGGAATCAAGGCGCGCCTGGCCGAGCAGCACGGAGCTGCGGGGCTCGTCCTCTACTCCGATCCCAGCGACGACGGCTGGTTCCGAGGCGAGCCATATCCGGACGGCCCCTACCGGCCGCGGACCGGAATCCAGAAGGGAAGCGTGAAGAACGCTTCCGGCGATCCCACGACGCCGGGCTATCCCAGCCTGCGGGACGCCGTCCGCGTGGCGCCCGAAGTATCGCCGCAGGCGCTGCCCACGATTCCCGTCGTGCCTGTATCGGCGGACGTGGCCGGCGCGATCCTGTCGCGCCTCGAGGGGGGCCTCCTGCCGCGGGCCGACTGGCAGGGCGCGCTCCCCTTCCGGTATCACCTGGGGCCGGGACCCGCGACCGTGCGCCTGGCCGTCGACGACGATCGAGACGGGCCCGCGGCGGGCTTCCGCGAGGTGACGAACGTCGTGGCCCGCATCGAGGGGACCGAATGGCCCGACGAATGGGTGATCGTCGGCGCGCACATCGACGCGTGGGGGCCGGGCGCCAACGACAACGTGAGCGGCACCGCCTCGGTGCTGGCCGCCGCCCGGGCCGTGCGCCTGCTGGCGGACGCCGGATTCGCGCCCCGGCGCACGGTCGTGTTCGCCGGCTGGGACGGCGAGGAATGGGGGCTGATCGGATCGACGGAATGGGTGGAGGAGCACGCCGCGGAGCTCACGACGGGCGCGGTGGCCTATCTGAACCAGGACATGATCGCGGGCCCCGGTTTCGGCGCCGGCGCCTCCCCCTCGCTGAAATCCCTGATCCGCGACGCCGCCGCCGCGATCCCCGCGCGCGGCCGGACGCTGCGCGAGCTATGGGCAGCGGCGGACTCCACGCTCGCGATCGAAAACCTGGGCGGCGGGTCCGACTTCGCCGGCTTCTACCACCATCTCGGGATCCCCAGCACGGGGCACGGGTTCGGCGGCCCGTACGGGGCGTACCATTCCGCGTACGACACGCGCCAGTTCATCGAGATCGTCGATCCCGGCTACGCGAACCAGACGCTGAGCTCCGAGCTCGTCGCGATCCTCGCGCTGCGGCTCGCCAACGCGGAAGTCCTGCCCTACGACTACGCGGCGTTCGCGCTCGAGGTGCGCGAGTTGTGGGACGCGAAGCGGGGAGAGATCGAAGCACTGCCCGGAGGCGCCGCCGCCGCGGGCCGGCTGGACGGCGCGCTCGACTCGCTCGCGGCGGCCGCGCAGCGCTTCGACTCCGCGCGGCGGGGATACCT
>DATFFS010000207.1:0-2676 GCA_035249945.1 Gemmatimonadota bacterium | reverse complement strand
GAACAGGATCACGGATCCCGCCAGGAACATGTAGGAGTACCGCGGCACGCTTCCCTCGTCGTGGTACAGCGACACGGTCCAGAGCGGCCCGCCTTCCAGGAAGTGCGCCCGGGCCACGGCGAGCTGCGTGTCGCCGGCGTTCGCGAAATGGATCGAGTCCACGGCGAAGTCGACGCCGGTCACCGCGGTCGGGTCCACCTCGGGGATCTCGAGCTCCTCGTTCGCGTGCTCCGCGAGGAAGTCGCTGACGATCCCGGTCACGGACTGGACCTCGGCCGACTGTGTGCCCGGCGCCGGCTGCTCCCACGGCCCCGCGGGGTAGGAACGGAACTCCTCGTAGCGGTCGCTGGTGTCGGCCGTCGAGGCCAGGAGCGGGACCCAGGCGGGCTCCGCGCCCCGCGGCCCCAGGTTCACCGGCGTGTCCTCCCCCTGGGAGTAGAAGCCGAACGCCCAGAGCGCGGAGAGCACGATCATCCATCCCGAGAACGCGACCATGAGGACGAGGTAGCCCATCCAGCGGCCGAGGACCGCGGTCAGGAGCAGGTACACGCTCCCGACGAAGAGGATGAACGCCATCAGCGTCACCCCCGCGCCCTTCACCAGGACGCCGCAGTCGATGTTGAAACCGAGGCAGCTCTCCATCACGGATCCCTCGGGTTGGGTCCAGGGGTCGCGAGAGCCGCGGCTGAGGCGTCCTCGTTCAGGCACACGTTGTCCTCGGGCGCCACGTTCTCCGACGAGAGCTCCACGAGGTAGAGCACGATGTCGTTGATCTGCTGGTCGTCGAGCGCCCCCTCGAAGCGGATGCTCCACGAGGGCATCTGCCCTCGACCCTCCGAGATCACCTGGTAGATGTCGGCCGTCGAGTAGATCGCGGCGTGGCCGCTGTTCGGACCTCCGCACACGGTCGTGAGGTCCGGCGGGAACGCGAACGAGTTGCCGGTCGCGATGATGCCGCCGGTGAGCTCGGGTCCGTGGCATCGGACGCACCCCACACCGAGCTGGTTCTCCTCCGAGAACGGCAGGACCGAACGCGAGCCGCGATCGATGGCCATCTCCTTCAGCTCGTGCTCCTGGTTCAGGTTCGTGGACGGCTCGAAGATCCACGTCGCCGGGATCCACACGACGAAGAACGCGAGCATCACGACGCTCCACCCCTGGAGCTTCTGCAGGAGCGGCGTCTCGAGCGCGGCGTCGGAGGGCCCGGGACGGAGGGCCTCCGGGATGTCGGGCCCCGTCTCGCGGGTCCGCTGGCGGAGCGCGAGGCCGGCCACGGCGGCGGCCGCGATCAGACCGCCCGCGATCGCGAGGGCGATCCCGGCGGTCGTCGACAGTGCGAGCATCGCTCTCGTCCGCCCCTATCCCGGTGCCACGCAGAAGGCGCCTTGCGGCGGCTGGTCGATCGTGTCGGTCCCACGAGCCGGCCCCAGGACGACCTCGGACGTGTCGACCATGACCCGGCCGCCCACGACCTCGATGTGGAAGCGGTCCATGCCGCGGGGCGCGGGGCCGAGCTGGTACTCGCCCGCCTGGTTGTACTTCGAGCCGTGGCACGGGCACTCGAACCATTTCGAATCACCGCAGAACGGGACCCGGCATCCCAGGTGCACGCACCGCTGGTAGAGCGGCATGATGCCCTCGCCCGCGACGCCCTGGGACACGTAGTCCACGTCGCCCTTCGGCGTGCCGTTGTACGGCACGATGTAGAAGCGGCCCGTCCCGACGTAGAACGGCTCGCCGGAGCTCACGGACGATTTGATCTCCGCGAGGTCGCCCGCGTCGATCAGCGCTCCGAACCCGCCCTTCAGGCTCGGCCAGAGGAACGCGATCGACGCGCCGCCGAACTGCGCGCTGAACACGAGGAGCGACGAGATCAACGACCGGCGGAAGAAGTCCCGGCGCGAGACCGCGGGGGCGCGCGTCGCGGGCGGAGGCAGGCCCGCCGCGCGCGCCTGCGACGCGGCGAGGGCTTCCTGCTGCCGCTGGTAGGAGCGCAGCGAAACGACGAAGAACGCGATCGCGAAGATCAGGATGCCGAGCAGCGCGGCGATCGCGGCGACGAGCCCGGCGGAGGCGGCGAGCGTCCTCACAGGTCGAAGAACACCCCCTGCGCCCACGGCCACACCCAGTTGTACCCGGGCCCTCGGAAGAACGAGCCGATGATCGTCAGCACGGCGCCGAACATGAACATCATCGTGAACAGCGTGAGGGCGATCTTCCTGTCGCCGGGGCGGGTGCTGGGGTTCCGGTCGACGAACGGGACCGCGGCGAGACCCACGAGGATGAACGTGGGGATCGAGATCCCGGCGACCATCGGATGGAAGTAGCGCAGCAGCTCCTGCAATCCGAGGAAGTACCACGGAGCCTTCGACGGGTTCGGCGTGAGGTTGGCGTTGGCGAGCTCGCGCAGCGGCGCGTTCAGGAACGTCGAGAACACCACGAGCCCCACCGACAGGACGAACATCGCCACGAACTCTTCGATCAGCAGGTGAGGCCACACGTTCACACGGTCGCCCTGCTCCCGCTCGACCCGCTGGATCCCCTCCGGCGGCACCAGCGCGAGCAACCGGTGCTTGTCCGGGGCGCCCTTCTTCGGCGTGGGGATGTTCCCGGTGGGGAGCGGCGCGGTCCGGGTGGGCGCGCTCGCGGGGGCGGCCGCCACCATCGCCGCCTGCG
>DATFFS010000206.1:0-4515 GCA_035249945.1 Gemmatimonadota bacterium | reverse complement strand
CTCGTTCCGCGAGGCGCTGGACGACCTGTCCTGGGGCCTTCCCGCCGACTCCGTCGTCGGGATCCTGGGCGAGCCGAACCGGATCTGCGCGAGCGGCGCGGTCGATCACATCTCGCTATCCGGCGCGGACAGCGCCGCCCTGCGGGATGCGCTGCGGGCGGCAACCGTCGAGCGCTGGGTCTACACCCGGCGCGGCGCGAACCAGCCCATACCCCGCGACCGCGACCCCGCCTGCCGCGCGCCCTCGATCGCCACCGAGCTGGGCTTCGACGCCGCCGGGCGGCTCCGCTGGTACGTTCGCGAGATGGACCAGACCGATCTCGTCCATGACCCATCGCTGACAGAATGAAGCGGAACGCCTATGCGGAGGTCGGTCTCACCGACGTCACATGACGTCGTTCAAGGTCCAGTCGTAGTCGAGGTAGTCGATCTTCCACCCGTCATCCCGCGCCGCCGCCGCCGCGTCGCCGGTCAGATTGCGGATCAGGTACTCGCGCAGCGAACCCGCCGCCCGCTCGAAGTCCTCGCGGTACCACTTGAGGATGCGGCTCACGAAGAGGACACGGCCGGCCGGATCGATGCGGTGCCCCTGGGGGCCGTTCAGGAACGTGCGCGTCTGGAAGTCGAGCTGGGTGTCGAGGCGCGAGGCGTGGTACGGCTCCGCGCGGAGCTTGGGGCATGAGCGGGTCGCGCAGTTGAGCGCGAAGTGGATCCGCGGATCCCAGAGCGGTCCCTCGAAGAGGATCTCCTTCTCGATCTCGTCCAGCGTCCGGATCTCCCCGGCCACCGGATGCTCGCGCCGGCTGAAGAACCCCCGGAACCGGCCGCCGATGAAGCCCACGTCGCGCACGGAGTCGATGGGATACCGCTCGAGGACTCCCGCGATGACGCGCGCGTTGTATGCGTTGATCCAGAAGGCGCGCTGCTCTTCGACCGTCATCGCCTCCGGCCGGGCTCGCTCCAGCCACTCGAGGTACCGCCGCCACTCGGGCGGATTCTCGGTGAACAGCAGGCCGTAGCGTACGTCCCCGCCCTCGACGTAGCGGGAAAGGACCGCGGAATAGTCGTCGCGGGCCGAGGCGGTCGCCCCGGCCTGGGGGAAGGCCGGCCCGGGAAAGCAGGCCAGGAGGAGCACGGCCGCCAGAGGTGCACGGAGATGTAGGGCGATTGCCCGCATTCGTAGACAGAAGGTAAGGGCAGCGCCCCGCCAGGTCACGACCCCGTTCGGACCCGGTTGACTAAACCGTTGGCGCGTCTATCCTACGGGTCATGAGCGACGAGACCTTCGAAGACGTCACCCACGAGCTGGACGCGCTGGAATCCGAAGTCGAGGCGATGCGCGTCGCCGTCGACGAGGGCGAGGAGACGTTCGCCGCGGCGCCGACCGCGCGCCAGGCGGCGCTGCGCCATCTCGATCATGCGATGCGCCATCTGGTGGAGTCCGCCTGGTCCCTGATCGACGAGGCCGACTGGGACGAGCCGGAGGACAATCTCGACGCCATCGAGATCCTGGCGGAGGAGGACGTGATCCCCGGGCGCCTCGGAGTCACCCTCATCGGCCTGGCGGAGTACGCCGCTGAGCACGGAGAGGAGGAGGGGTGGGAGGCGAGCGCCGAGGCGGGCGACGCGTTCGAGCGCGTGAGCGAGAGCGTGGACGCGATCACCGAGTACATCGAGCTCGTCCACCACTTCATGAAGGAGTGGGAGGCATAGGCCGCCCGCGCGCGGACGCGTCCCCCACGCCGCCGCGTGCCGATCTCGAGCGGATCTGGCCATACGTTCCCGGAAGACATCGCGACGAGATAACCGCCGAGTATGGCATCGGCGACGTCCTCAAGCTCGCCTCGAACGAGAACCCGCTCGGGCCCTCGCCGCGTGCGGTCGAGGCGATCGCGAGGCGGCTTGCCGACATCCATTACTACCCCGACAGCCAGGCCAAGGCGCTCAAGGCCGCGCTGGCCGATCGCCACGGGCTGGAGCCGGGCCAGCTCGTGATCGGCAGCGGCTCGGTGGAGTGCATCGACCTCGTCGCGCGGGCTTTCCTGCGTCCCGGCGACGAGGCGGTGGTCGGGTTTCCGACCTTCCCGCGTTTCCAGATCGCGTGCCAGGTCGTCGGTGTCCGGCCGCGCGTCGTGCCCCACGTCGACTGGCGCTTCGATCTCGATGGGCTGCGGGAGGCGGTCACAGAGCGGACGCGGGTCCTGTTCCTGGACAATCCCTGCAACCCGACCGGCACCTTCATCGGCCCGGCGGAGCTGGCCGGCCTGCTCGACGACCTCCCGCCCGAGACTCTGGTCGTGCTGGACCGGGCGTACTACGAGTTCGAGTCCGCCGCCACGCGCTTCGCCGAGGATCTCGACCGGATCGGCGACGGCGCCAACCTGATCGTGCTGAGGACGTTTTCGAAGGCCCACGGCCTGGCGGGTCTCAGGATCGGCTACGCGATGGCCCGGCCCGAGCATGCTAGCGCGCTCGACCACGTGCGCGAGGCGTTCAATGCCAGCTCGCTGGCGCAGGTCGCGGCCCTGGCCGCGCTCGACGACGAGGACCACGTCGAGCGCACGCGCGCGACCGTGGAGATCGAGCGCGCCTGGCTTTCCGCGCGGTTCGACGCGCTGGGGCTCGAGCACGTGCCGTCGGTGACGAACTTCCTGTTCACGAATCTCGGCGGGCGTGCCGCCGAGGTGAACGAGGCGTTGCTTTCACGCGGTGTGGTCATCCGTCCCATGAGCGCCCCTGGTATCGGGACCTGGGCCCGGATCTCGGTGGGCGACCGGGCCGGGAACGAGCGCCTCGTCGCCGCCCTGGCGGACGCGCTGGCGTGATCCGGGTCGCGCTCCTTCCCGGCGACGGGGTGGGCCCCGAGGTACTTCCCTTCGCCCGGCGCGCGCTGGAGATCGCGGGCGCCGCCCACGGCGTGGAGTACGCCTTCGAGGATCTCCCCTGGGGTGCCGACAGATATCTCGACACGGGGGAGACGCTGCCCGATGGGGAGCTGCGCCGGCTCCGCGGCGAGGCGGACGCGATCCTCCTCGGAGCGCTCGGCGATCCCCGCGTTCCCGGCAACGAGCACGCGCGGGACATTCTCTTCGGGCTGCGCTTCGGTCTCGACCTGTACATCAACCTGCGCCCGATCAAGCTGTTGCATCCCGGCCTGTGTCCGCTCAGGCCCCGTCCCGACGGCGTCGAACGCGCCATCGACATCGTCGTATTCCGCGAGAACACCGAGGGCGCCTACGTGAACGTGGGGGGGAACTTCAAGAAGGGGACGCCCGACGAAGTGGCGATCAACGAGGACCTGAACACCTACAAGGGCGTCAAGCGCATCGTGCGGGCGGCGTTCGAGCACGCCGTCGAGCGCGGCCGCCACCGGCTGACGATGTGCGACAAGGCCAATGCGCTGACGCACGCGCACGGCCTGTGGCGGCGGGTGTTCGCCGAGGTCCAGGCCGAGTTCCCGTTCTTGAAGACCGAGGTCGAGTACGTCGACGCGCTGGCGATGAAGCTCGTGCGGCATCCCGAGCACTACGCCGTCATCGTGACCAGCAACCTGTTCGGAGACATCCTGTCCGACGAGGCGTCGGCGCTGATCGGCGGGCTGGGGCTCGCCGCCAGCGCAAACCTCCACCCGGGGAGGCCGGGAATGTTCGAGCCGGTGCACGGCTCGGCGCCGGACATCGCGGGCAGCGGAACCGCGAATCCCATGGCGGCGGTGCTGACCGCGGCGCTGCTGGCGGAGCACACCGGCGCGCCGCAGGTGGCGGCCGCGCTGGAGGGGGGGGTCGCCGCCGCGCTGGCCGAAGGGGTGGCCACACCCGACGCCGGAGGGGCGGGCTCGACCGCCGAGGTCGGAGACTGGATCTGCCGGCGGATCGAGCGCGGGGCGTGAGCCCGCTCGAGGGCGCGGGCTGGGCACTGCTCGCGCTCCTGACCCTGGCGGTCGCCGCGCTGGCTGTCCTGCGCCCGACCGATCCGGCGGGGGTCCTCAACGAGATCCGGCTCGCGGCCGGCTTCGATCGCTACGAGGCCGCGCTCGATGAAGGAGACCGCATCCACAGCACGGTCGTCGCCGAGCTGCGGCGCACCCCGAAGGGCGACCTCGAAGCCAGGGAGGCGCTCTACGGGATGCTCGAGCAGGCGGCTCAGCGGTACGAGATCGCGCGCCGGGAGTCGGAGGGGTTCTACGAGAACCAGCGGGCGCAGATCCGCCTCGCGCGCACGTACCTGCTCTGGGCGCGGTCACTGCACGAGGACGGAACCGGCGCCTGGTACGAGCGGAACGACGAGGAGACGCTGCGCCGCGCCCGGGCGGTCGTCGACCAGGGCCTGGCATTGCCCGACATCCCGGGCGACCGGCGGGTGGCGCTCGAGGAGCTGGGGACGCGGATCGACAGGGCGCTGACGCCGTGGCCGATCCTCTAGTCCGCCGGCGAGCCCTCGGCGTATGTCTGCTGCTCGCGGCGGCGCTCCTGGTCGGCGGCCTCGACCTGCCGGCGCGGGGCTACGAGTCCTTCC
>DATFFS010000205.1:0-1757 GCA_035249945.1 Gemmatimonadota bacterium | reverse complement strand
ACGCCGGTCTCGGCGCTGATCCACGCGGCGACGATGGTGACCGCGGGCGTCTACCTGGTCGTCCGGAGCGCGCCGCTCTTCGAGGCGTCCGGCGTCGCCTTGACCGTCGTGCTCATCGTCGGGCTCGTCACGGCGCTGTTCGCAGCGACGTGCGCGCTCGCCCAGGACGACATCAAGCGCGTCCTCGCGTACTCCACCGTGAGCCAGCTGGGGTTCATGTTCATGGCGGCGGGGATGCGCTTCTACACCGGCGCGATGTTCATGCTCGTCGCCCACGCGTTCTACAAGGCCCTGATGTTCCTCGGCGCCGGCTCGGTGATGCACGGCATGCACGAGGAGACCGACCTGCAACGGATGGGTGGGCTGATCCGTCGGATGCCGATCACGGGGTGGACGTTCGTGGTGGGCGCGTTCGCCCTGGCAGGCGTGTTCCCGCTCGCGGGCTTCTTCGCGAAGGACCAGATCCTCGAGATCGCGAACCACACCGGGCGGACGTGGATCTATCTCCTGGGGACGCTCGGCGCGCTCCTGTCCGCGCTGTACATCGGCCGGCTCGTGTTCCTCGCGTTCTTCGGTCCGCCCAGGAGTGAGGAGGCCGAGCATGCCCACGAATCGCGGGCGGTCATGACGATCCCGCTCCTCGTGCTCGCGGCGGGCGCGGTCCTCACCGGTCTCCTCCTGTCCACCTCGGCAGAGGGGACCCTGGCGCGGGTGCTCGAGCCGGTCACCGGTCCCGTGCCGGCCGGCGAGGGGCTGTCGACCCTCGCCCTGTCGGGGATCGCCACCGCGATCGCGCTGGGCGCGCTCGCGGTCGCGTGGTGGGTCTACGCGTCCGGCCGGGTGGAGTGGCTCACTCTCCGCGAGCGGCTCCAGCCGCTTCCGCGCGCCGCGCGGAACGGCTGGTACGTCGATCAGGCCTATTCCACGTTGTTCGTGAACCCCGGGGCCGCGGCGGCCCGATTCACGGCGAACGTCTTCGACACGAAGGTCGTGGACGGACTCGTCAACGGCGTGGGCGCCGGGACGCGCCGGCTCGCGGCGGTCGGTCGCCTCCTCCAGACGGGCTTCGTCCGCTCCTACGCCCTCGCCTTCCTCCTCGGCGCCGTGGGCGTCCTCGTCTGGGTGGGGACTCGCCTTTGAACAAGCTGCTCACGCTCACGACGTTCCTCCCGCTGATCGGCGCGCTCATGATGCTCGGCGGGGAGCGCGGGCTGAAGGACACGGCGGCGAGATGGGTCGCCCTCGGCGTCTCGCTGGCGACGTTCATCGTGTCCCTCGTGGTCCTCGGGCGCTTCGATCCGGCGTCGGAGTCGTTCCAGATGGTCGAGATCGCGCGATGGGTGCCGTCGATCGGCCTCTCCTACGCCGTGGGCATCGACGGCGTCAGCATCTGGATGCTCCTGCTCACGACGTTCCTGTTCCCCGTCTCGATCATCGCGTCGTGGACGATCACGAAGGACGTTCGCCGCTTCCTCGCGGCGATCCTCGTCCTCGAGACCGCCGTGATCGGCACGTTCGTCGCCCTCGACCTCCTGTTGTTCTTCCTCTTCTTCGAGGCGCTCCTGGTCCCGATGTACCTGCTGATCGGCGGGTGGGGCGGCCAGCGCCGCATCTACGCCGCGGTCAAGTTCTTCCTGTTCACGATGGCGGGCTCGGCGTTCCTGCTCGTCGCGATCCTGTTCCTCTACGCGCAGCAGGAGGGCCCGCGGCTCTTCGGCTACTCCGCGATGATGAACGCGGCAGCCGATGTGCCGGTC
>DATFFS010000204.1:0-11493 GCA_035249945.1 Gemmatimonadota bacterium | reverse complement strand
AGGTTCTCGATCGAGCAGACGACGACGCAGTTGTCGGCGCGGTCGCGCATGACCTCGAGCTCGAACTCCTTCCACCCGATCACAGACTCCTCGACGAGGATCTCGCCGATCGGGCTGGCGCGGAGGCCGCCGGCCGCCAGGTCCAGGAATTCGTCCTCCGAGGTCGCCACCCCGCCGCCGGCCCCACCCAGCGTGTAGGCCGGGCGCACGATCACGGGGTACCCGGTGATCGCCACGACCTGCAGCGCCTCCTCGGCCGTGCGCGCGAAACCCCCGCGCGGGACGCCGATCTCGTTCTCCAGCATGAGCGCCTGGAACCGCTCCCGGTCCTCCGCGCGCTCGATCGCCTCGAGCTTGGCGCCGATCAGCTCCACGCCGAACTCCTCGAGCACGCCGCCGAGGGCGAGATCGCGGGCCAGGTTGAGCGCCGTCTGGCCGCCGAGGGTCGGGAGCAGCGCCTGCGGCCGCTCCATCTCGATCACCCTGCGGCAGGCCTCCACGCTCAGCGGCTCGAGGTACGTCTCGTCGGCGAACCCCGGATCGGTCATGATCGTGGCCGGGTTCGAATTGATCAGCACGACCCGGTACCCCTCGTCCCGCAGCGCGCGGCAGGCCTGGGTGCCGGAATAGTCGAACTCGCAGGCCTGTCCGATGACGATGGGACCCGAGCCGATGAGGAGGATCGTCTCGAGATCGTCGCGGCGCGGCATCAGGCGCCGCTCACCGGCGCTCGGCCCCCGCGCTCCCGCATGGCGGCCACGAAGTCGGCGAAGTGATGCCGCGCGTCATGGGGGCCCGGCGCGGCCTCGGGATGGTACTGGACGGCGAACAGCGGCCGCTCGGCGTGCCGGAATCCCTCGACCGTCCCGTCGTAGAGGTTGACGTGGGTGACCTCGAGCTCGGGCGCGCCGGCCACCACGCGCCTTCCCCGCCGGCTCTCTTCCCGTACGGCGAAGCCGTGGTTGTGGCTGGTGATGTCGATGCCGCCGGTTCGCAGGTCCTGCACCGGATGGTTCCCGCCGTGGTGGCCGAACTTGAGCTTGTACGTGACGCCGCCGTGGGCGAGCGCCAGCAGCTGATGCCCGAGGCAGATCCCGAAAGTCGGGAGCTCGGGCGCCTGGCGCGAGAGGTCCCGGAGCGTGGCGATGGCCGTCTCCGCCGCCGCCGGGTCGCCGGGTCCGTTCGAGCAGAACAGCCCATCGGGTTGGAGCGCCAGGATCTGCTCGGGAGAGGCGGTGGCCGGCAGCCGCACCACCTGGCAGCCGAATCCCGCCAGCTCGCGCACGATGTTCTGCTTGAGGCCGAAGTCGAGCGCGGCGACCGTGAGTGGCCCTTCCCCTTCGATCCGCGGCTCCGCGACCGTCACCTCGCCGGTCAGGTTCCTGCCTTCCATCGAGGGGAGCCGGCGCGCGCGCGCCACGGCCTCCTCGACGTCCAGCGTGTCGGTCGAGATGACGCCTCGCAGGGCGCCGCGCTCGCGCAGGTGCAGCGTGAGCTCGCGCGTGTCGATCCCCTCGATCGCCACGACGCCGTGCCGCTCGAGCCAGTCGGGCAGCGTGTGGCTGGCCTGCCAGTTCGAGGGACTGCGCACGCACTCGCGCATCACGTAGCCCGCCACCTGCGGCCTCGACGATTCCCCGTCGCCTTCGATGATCCCGTAATTGCCGATCAGCGGGTACGTCATGACGACGATCTGACCGGCGTAGCTGGGATCGGTCAGCACCTCCTGGTATCCCGACAGACAGGTGTTGAACACGCACTCGCCGCCCCCCGTTCCGGTGGCTCCGGTGGATCGGCCGAGGGCGGTCCAGCCGTCCTCGAGGGCGATGCGGGCGGAAGTCCCGGCGCTCACGGGCAAAAAAAAGTCTCCGCGGAGCGGAGACCGGAAACGAGCGCTGGATCGTGCTTCATGGGAGTCGTCCTTCCGAGCCTCACGGGACTCGATTTAAAGGAACCGTTTCTCCGAAGATACTCACGCCGGCGCGTTCTCGCACGCCGTCGCGCCGAGGTCGATCATCGCCCTGCGAACCTCTTCCATGAGCCGGTCACGCCCCTTCGCGTCGCGGCCCGCGGTTTCGATCGGCATTCCGATCCGCACCGTGACGTCCGCCCGTCCGACTCTCAGCGACCCCTTCTCCATGATCGTCTCCGTTCCGAGGACCACCACCGGCACGACCGGCACCCCGGCCTTCAGCGCCAGCATGAAGCCTCCCTTCTTGAACGGGTGCAGGGTGCCGTCCCGGGAGCGCGTCCCCTCGGGGAAAACCAGCACGCTGATGCCGGAGCGGATCTTGCGGGCCGCTCGATCCAGGCTCTTGATCGCGCTTTCCCGGTTCGACCGGTCGATGGGGATGAAGCCGCACATCCACATCGACCAGCCGAGGATCGGGATCCAGAACAGAATCCGCTTCGCCACCATCCGGAACGGCCGATCGCAGGACCGGAACAGAGCGAAGATGTCGAACACCGACTGGTGGTTGGACATCAGGACGTACGTCTGTCCCGGGTCCAACCGCTCGCGGCCGGTCACCTCCAACGGGATGTCCAGGGACTTGAGGATCCACCCGGACCAGATCCGGGCGTACAGCAGATACAGGTCGCCGCGCGGGCTCAGCGGCCAGGTGAGGATGCCGAGCGAGGCCCAGAAGAACGTGTAGGCGACACCCACGAGCCAGGCGTACGCCGTGCGCGCCACCGCGCCCTCAGCGCTCCGCGCCGGAAGATCGCCCGCGTGCGGCCGTCATTGGGTCGTGTTGTTGACTTCCGCGATCTTTCCGTCGTTGCCGAAGATGATCAGGGTCTTGGCGCTCAGCTGGCCGTTGGCGTCGTAGTTGTAGTACGTCCAGCGCTCGAGCCCGCCGTCCATCGTCACGCGCGTGCGCGGCTCGCCGAGCGCGTTGCGGACCTCGTCCTGCGTCATGCCCTGCCGCAGGGTCATGGCGGCGGCGTTCTGGATCGCAGCGCTGTCGATGGCGCCCGCCGAATCTCCGGAGTCGGCCTCGCCGTCGCCGCCGCACGCCGCCAGGCTCAGGATCAGCGCGGACACGGCCGCGCAGCGCATCGTTCGCATCGTCACCCCTGGAAAATGGTGGCCGGCAATCGTCCCACGAACCGGGGAAGGTAACGGCCCGGCGCGGCCCCGGGCTAGCCGCGGAAGCGCCAGACTACGCCCAGGTATCCTTCCGCGCCGGGAAGGTCGAACGACTCATCGGATCGGTAGATCAGCCCCGCCGCGTTCTTCAGGGACACGAAGATCGTGAAGTTGATCACCGTCGCCTGGGCGAGCGCGTCGGCAGCCAGGTACGACCTGAGCGTCCCACCCGCGAGCGTCGCCCGCTCCCCGACGTAGCGGCCGCCGACCCGGGTCTCGATCAGCAGGTCGCGGCTCGGGAAATAGCGCCGGGCGAACCGCAGCTGTCCCAGCGCCTGATCCTCGGGAACGTAGGGAAGCTGCTCGTCGATCCTGTCGTCGGTCAGGGAGAGTCGGCGATACGAGAGTCGTCCCTCGAGATCCCAGGGCAGTGGGAGCGTGAGCTCGGCCTCGGCGCCCGAAGCCGTGAGGTCGAGCACGTCGAAGGAATTGAAGCCCGTCCGGCCCAGCGGAAACACGGTCTGGTCGGCGGGATCGAAATAGAGCCACGCAGTCGGAGGCAGCCACGTGAAGACGTCCTCCCCGCTTCCGCCGAACCCCGTCACCGATGCCCGCCAGTCGGGGTTCGACCAGGTCGCCGACGCCCTCCAGCCCTGCCAGCTCGTCAGCGTGGTGGGATCGGCGGGCAGGCCGGGATGGATCTCGAAGCCCTCGTCGGCTTGCCGCGCCAGGATCGCCTCGCCCACCGGGTCCGGAGGCCGGAGCGCGCGTCCGGCGGAGGCGCGGAGCTCGACGCCGTAGCCGGGCCTGCCCACGGCTTCGGCGTGCCACGCGGTACCGGACTCGAACGCGTCGCCGAACTCCATCCGCCGGGCCGTCAGGTGCGCCCCCCAGCGGTCGCCCGGCTCGCCGTATCCCACGCCCCCGCCGTACTCGCGGCGCGTGCGCGGATTCTCGATCGTGGTCCCGGTGAAGTCCTCCGGCGGATCGAACAGGCTGACGTTGCCGACCGACTGGAAGGCTTCGTGCGCCGAGGACAGCTCCCGCTCCTCGGCCGACGCCGAGCCCCACACCGCGGCGCCGCCGATCCGGACGTCCACGTCCGCCTTCCAGCCCGCCCGCTTCCCCTCGCCGATCACGCCGGGCTTGTCGCGGAACGTGAACGCCTGATCGATGACCTGCGTCTCGCGCCACCCGTGCGCGCGCAATCCCACCGGTCCGAATCCGCCCCGGTAGAACGCGTGCCAGGTCTTGGCCTCGCCGTCCTCCTCGCCGGTCAGGTTGTCGCGCGTCGTCTCGCCGGAGACTTCGTCGCCCCGGCGGGTGACCTCGAGCAGGTGCCGGTCCCGGAACCGCCAGCCGAACTTCGCGACCGTCTGGTTGCGCGTGAACGTGCCCGCGTTCTGGAAGCCCTCGGTTGCGTCGAAGTTCGCGGCGATGAAGAACGAGCCGTTCTCGCCGAACCCGCGGCCGAAGTTTCCGGAGAACGACTCCACGTCAAACGACCCCACCGAGAACGACAGCAGTGAGCGCGCGCCGCGCGCCACCGCGCGCCGGGTCGTGATCGCCAGCACGCCTCCCGTTCCGTCTCCCCCCCAGGCCGCCGCCTGCGGTCCGGGATAGAACGCGACGCGCGCGATCCCCTCGAGCGGGATCTGGCGCAGATCCCACTGCGCCGCCAGCGGGTTCCCGGACGGCACTCCGTCCACGACGACCTGCACACCTCCGGGGTCTCCGGCGGGCCAGGTGAGAAACGTCGGCGCGCCGCCTCCGCCGAGGTCCTGGCCCAGGAGCAGCGACTCGCTCTCGAGGATGTCCAGCAGGCTGAACGACCCGCGCCCGAGGAGGGCGTCCCCCGAGATCTCGAAGGCCGGCTTCGCTCCGGGCCGGGTGAGGGTGTACGGATCGATCAGGCTGTCGGGCAGGACCTCGATCGACTCGGTGAACGCCAGCGTATCGGCCGCGTCCAGCGTGTCGCCGAGCCATGTGAGACGGGGGTCCTCGCGGATGAGCGAGGCCTCGGGAATCGTGTCCGCCGCCGCCAGCGTATCGGCCAGCGTCAGGGTGTCCGCCGGGACCTCCTCCTGCGCCGCGAGCGGGGCGGCGGCGAGGAGTAAGGTGCAGGCGATCCGGGAGCATCGCGAGAGGAGGCGGGCGGACATCAGCGGCCGAAGTTAGGGATGTTTGAGCTGAAGCGGAATGCCGGCGACCATCATCACCACTTCCTCCGCCCGTTCCGCGACGCGCCGGTTCGCGGCACCGAGTGCGTCGCGGAATGCGCGGCCGCTCGGCGTCGCGGGCACGAGTCCGAGCCCGACTTCGTTCGTCACCACGACGAGGTCCCCCTCCCGGCCGTCCGCGGCGGAGAGGATAGCGCCGAGCTCCGCCTCCATCCGCTCGGGACCGTCGGCGAGCGCATTCGCGCACGCCATCGTCAGGCACTCGAGCACGATCACGTCCGTCGTGGCCGCGGTGATCGCCGGCCCTGCGCCGAAGGGCGCCTCCACGGTCGTCCATCGCGCGGGACGGGATTCCCGATGGGCGGCTATGCGCGCCTCCATCTCGGGGTCGCCCGGCTCGGCGGTGGCGACGACCGTTACCCGCTCGCCTCCGAGCGAGCGCGCGCGCTCCTGGGCCCAGGCGCTCTTGCCGCTTCGCACCCCGCCGGTCACGAGCGCGATTCTCATCCCTTTCGCGCTCCATGGGCTGAACGCGCGGGGGCACCCACAACCGCCTCGAGTGTCGCCATCTCGCGGAGCAGCGCCGCCGCGGCGCGGAGAATCGGGAACGCGAGGACCGCTCCCGTTCCCTCCCCCAGTCGCATCCCGAGGTCCAGCGCGGCGTGGAGGCCGAGCGCGGCGAGGACGTCGCGATGGCCCGCCTCGGCCGAGCGATGGGAGGCGAAGAGATACGCCCCTACGGCCGGCGCGAGTCGCGCCGCTACGAGCCCGGCCACCGAAGAGATATAGCCATCCAGGACAACCGGTCTCCCCATCGCGGCGGCACCCAGGGCCGCGCCGCTCAGACCGGCCACCTCCAGACCACCCACCTCGCGGAGGGCGCCGACGGGATCGGTGGAGCCGACGCGCGCTGCCGCGGTCGCCACGATCTTCCGCTTCTCTGCGAGCGCGAAGCTCGTGATCCCCGTCCCTCTCCCCACGGCGCGCTCGACGGGAACGCCAGCGAGCGCTACCGCCAGGGCGGCCGCGACCGTCGTGTTGCCGATCCCGACCTCGCCCAACCCGACGACGTCGTTCCGCCGTGCGAGCCGGGCGCCGATCTCGAATCCTGCCTCGATCGCACGCAGCGCCTGGTCCTCGGTGAGGGCGGGCCCAGTGGAAAGATCCGCGCTCCCGGCAGCGATCCGGACCGGCAGCACGCCGGCGGCCTCGACCGGCACCCGCGTGCCCATATCGACCGCCACCACTTCAGCGCCGATCGCGCGCGCCAGGACGGAGACCGCGGCTCGACCCTCGGCCACCGCTCGCAGGATCAGTCCGGTGACCTCGGCCGGGTACGCGCTGACGCCGCGCGCCGCCACGCCGTGGTCGGCGCCGAAGACGAGTACGCAGGCGCGCTCCAGGGGAGCAGGCGGAAACCCGGCGATCGCCGAGAGCCGCGCGGCGAGGTCCTCGAGGCCCCCCAGGCTCCCGGGCGGCTTGGCCAGGCTGTCCAGGTAAGCCCGCGCCTCGCGCTCGGCGTCCGCGTCGGCCGAACGAACCTGTCGGATCAGGGGCTTCAGGCGATCGGCGCTCATCGGATTTCGACCCCGAAGCCCAGATCGATCTCCATGCTGGCGCAAGGAGGCAGGGACAGCCGGGCGACATCCACGAACGGGATCCTGCGCGCCAGCGACAGGGCGACGCGGATCACCCCGCCGTGCGTGACGGCAAGATGCAGACGGTCGCCGGGAGCCTCCCGATCGTTGGCCAATTCGTTGAGCCAGGACGCGACACGCGCCTCCAGCTCTCCCAGCGACTCGCCGCCGGGAGGTCTGCCGCTCGCCGGGTCCTTCAGCCAGTCGGAGAATGCGTCCTCGAACCGCTGCCGGTTCTCCTCGTAGGTGCGGCCGTCGAAGGCGCCGAAGTCGATCTCACGGAGGCGAGGATCGAGGCGGACGCTTCTTCCGGGGAAGGCGATCTCGACCGTTTGTCTCGCCCGGCAGAGGTCGCTCGACCACAGCGCGTCGATCTCGAGGGGATCCCATCGACGGCCGAGCTCCCCCGCCTCGCGGATCCCTCGCGGCGTGAGCGGGACATCGATCCGGCCCTGGTACCTCCCCTGCTCCGAGAGGGCCGTCGATCCGTGCCGTACGAGGATCAGCCGGACCATGGAGCCCACCGAAGACTGTCCGGCGCAAGCGCCCAGCCGACCAGGCACGCCGTCTCCGCGAGAAGCCCCACAGCGCCGTGGCCGTCTCCGTTCAGGCCTCCCAGCCGGGCAGTGAGGAAGCGCCCGGTCCCGAGCGCGGCCGCGGCGCCCACTGCCCAGGCGACAGCGGGCCAGGCGGTCTCCGCGATCGCCACCATGGCCAGGACGATCGCGCCCGCGAGGAGCGTCGCCGCCAGGGGCCGCGCGCCGGCCGCGAACGTGGCGCCGAGCCCCTGGCCGCGAAGCGCCGGGAAGAAGCGCAGGGACGCGACCATAGCCCAGCGACCGACCACGGGGGCCACGATCACGGCAGCCGGTGGGACGGAGATCAGCGCTCCGTACCGAAGGAGCGCGAGGCAGATCGCCGCGGTCAGGCCGTGCGCGCCCACGCGGGGGTCCTTCAGGATCTCGAGCCGTCGCTGCCGGTCGACCGGGGCCAGGGAGGCGTCCATGGCGTCTATCCAGGCGTCCTCGTGGAACCCGCCGGTCAGCGCGATCCATCCGGTGAGGAGGAACGCCGCGCGAAGGAAGGGGTCCACCGGCAGGTACGCCAGCGGCAGCAGAAGGAGGCCGATGACGAGACCGGCCAGCGGGAAAACAGCGGTCGTCCTTCCCGGATGGGGGTCGACCGTCGTCCCCGCGTCCGGCAAGGGGAGGACGGTCAGGAAGCGCAGGCTCGCCACAAGCGAACTCGCGCTCACCGAAAAGCCTCGGGATGCAGGCGCATCGCGAGGATCTCGATCGCGTCGGCCACCCGCGGTCCTGGCCGGTGGAGGAGATCGGCATCCATAGCCAGCACCCGACCCTCTCGCACTGCGTCGAGAGCGCCCAGTCGCGTTTCCTCGAGTGCTTTCGCGGTGGTTCCCGCGACGACCCAGTCTGGATCGCGATCGATGATCGACTCGAGGCTCACCTCGCCCCACGACTGGCCCATGTCGGAAAACACGTTCCTGCCGCCGGCCGAGCGGATGACCTCGTCGGCGTACGTGCCGGTGCCGGCGGTAAACGGGGGCTCGGCCCACACGAGGAACAGGACGCGCGGAGCGGGCCGTCCCGCCACTAGCTTACTGACGTCGCTCAGCCGCCCGCGGATCGAGACGACGAGCGAGTCGGCTCTCGCTTCCGCGCCGACCAGCCGGCCCAGGCGGCGCGTAGTGTCGAAGACATCGGCGATCGTGTGCGGCTCGCTGACGAAGACTGTCAGGCCAAGCGCCGCGAGTCGGCCCGCGAGAGGTCGCGTCGCCGGATCCCCCCAGATGACCACGAGGTCCGGGGCGAGCTCCACTACGGACTCGGCGCTCGGCGCCAGCGAGCCCGTCGCGATCACGGGCAAACCGGCGATGGCCTCGTCATGATCGAACGCAGTGCGAGCGACCAGGCGACCCGACACGCCGAGGCGTACGAGCGTTTCGGTGCTGGAGGGAGCCAGGGAGACGATGCGCTGGGCGGACCGCTCAAGCGTCACCACGCGTCCCGCGTCGTCCACAACGTGGATCGTGCCGCGGACCGCCGCCTCCGGCTCCGAGCAGCGGAACACCAAACATCCGGCCACGAGAGCCCTCCGCAGGGACACCCTAAGGGTAGGGGCCGGGATCACCTATCTCCCCGGTCCCTGGTTCCACGGCTGGAACGAGACGCCCACGTACGCCGCCCGTCCCGCGGTTCCGAAGTCGAGGACCTCCTCGTAGTCGGCGTCGAACAGGTTCTCGATCCGCCCGTAGACGCGCACGCCGCTTCCGATCTGCCACCCGGCCGCGAGTCGCCACACCGCGTAGCCATCCAGCGTCACGCGCTCGGAAGGGAACGCGGCAAAGTCCAGATCGTCGCGCTCCCCTACCCACAGAACGCCGAGGATGATCTCGCTCCCCGAATCCGGGATCCACGACAGATCGAGCGCGCCGCGGTGGCGCGGCCGACGGATCAGCGACATACCCTCGTCCGGCCCGCTCTCGGCTTCGGCGTATGTGAGCGTGTAGGACGTCGTCAGCCGCACGTCGCCGCCCAGGAGCGCCGCCGCCGATGTCTCGAGACCATTCGTCGAGGCCTCGCTCTGGTTCCGGTAGCCCTCCGACGCGAACTCGATCAGGTCATCGAACCGTGTCTCGAACCAGGTGGCGGCCAGCCACACCTTGCCCGCGGCCAGCTCCTGCTCGATTCCGGCGTCCCAGCCGCGCGAGCGCTCGGGATCGAGCTCCGGGGAGCCGAACACGGGATCGAAGAGTTGGAATAGCGAAGGGGCCTTGAAGCCGGTGCCCCAGGTCGCGCGCAGCTTCGTTCCGCTGGAGGCGATCCGCGCGGCGGTCGCGATCCGCGCCGTGGCTGCGGACCCGAACCGGGCGTGGTCGTCGATCCGCCCTCCAACGGACAGCCATAGGGGCGCCGCCAGATCCGCCTGGAGCTCGCCGAAGAGGCCGCTCGTTCGGGCCGAACGCTCCGGAAACTCGCTCTCGAACGGTCCGAACGGGCCCTCGCTCCGGAACGTGGTCGCCGCCTGCTCGTGCTCGGTCTCCGCGCCGGCCACCAGCCGCGTCGACTCCCCGAGAGCAAGGTCGTTGACCCACGCGAGCTTCCACTCCCGACCGTCGAACTCCCCACGCTCGGTCTCGACCGCGTGCGCCGGATCCACGTCGTCGCGGACCGAGCGGTCGTGTCGGGCGAACGAGAGCGCGAGCGTCGATCGCCAGGGGTCGCCCTGCCCGCCGAGGCCGGCCTCCACTTTCCCGGCGACCTCGCGGTCGCTCAGGTGGCGGTTCGGGTCGTCGCCCTGGGGCCCGAACGCGTCGAGATCCGTGTCGCTGTCGTCCAGATGTCCGACCAAGACGAGGTTCAGCGCGCCGTGCTCGCGCTCCAGGCGCACGTCGAGTCCCGTCGTTTCGCTGCCGTCGGCCTCCTCGTTCCCCAGGTCCTCGGGGGCCGCGCTGAACCCATCGGTCTGGCGGCGGGCGATCGTAGCCGCCCAGGACCAGCCTGCGCCTGCGCCCACGAACGCCAGCGCTCCGGTGGCCGTCCCGAAGCCCCCCGCTTCGCCCCGCGCCTCGATCCGCGGCGGCCCCTCGCCGCCCCGTGTGACGATGTTCACGACCCCGCCCAGCGCGCTCGATCCGTGGATGGTGCTCTGCGGCCCACGCAGGACTTCGATTCGTTCGACCGCCTCTGTTCCGAGCGTCGCCAGATCGTATCCGCCGGTTGCCGACGAGGGATCGTTCATCTCGATCCCGTCGATCAGGACGAGGGCGTGCTGGGAGCTGGCCCCGCGGAGGAAGACGGACGTCGCCCCTCCGGGCCCGCCCGTCCGAACGAGCGATACTCCCGGCACGCTCTGCAGTGCCTGCTCCACGGTGGCGAGCTGTCGCCGCTCGATCTCCTTACGCCCCACGACCGTGATCGCGCTCGCGACGCGCGCGGCGTCGGTCTCGACCCGTGAGACGGCGACGACGATCCGCGGAACCGGGATCGCGACGATTGAGTCCGGCTCCTGCTCCTGGGCGATGACGGGGACGGCGAGCGCCACGACCAGAGCACCCGCGAGCGCGGCCTGAAACGGACGGTGGGCGGTCATCGAAGCTCCTCGATCGAAAGGGGGACAGGGATTCCCGAAGGACGCAGTGGTACGATCTGGGGGACGAGCTTCCCGTTCGGCTCGGCCAGCTCCTCCACGCGGACGGGCCACCCGTAGACGCGCGACACGATTTCCGCGCGCAGGACGTCCTCCGGAGTGCCGGATGCGGCGACGCGGCCCTCGTCGATCAGGACGAGCCGGTCGGCGTAGCGTGCGGCGAGGTTCAGGTGGTGGGTCGTCAGGAGCACGGCGAACCCGCGCGCCGCCTCCTCGCGAAGGATCTCCCAGATCTCCATCTCGTGGGCGACGTCGAGCGAAGCGGTGGGCTCGTCGAGGGCCAGCGCCTCGGGCTCCTGCGCGAGCGCGCGGGCGAGCCGCGCGCGCTGGCGCTCGCCGCCCGAGAGAGTCGCGAAGGACCGCGCGACGAGATCCGCGACCCGGCACCGCTCGAGCGCGCTCGCCACGGCCGCGC
>DATFFS010000203.1:0-3670 GCA_035249945.1 Gemmatimonadota bacterium | reverse complement strand
ATCTGCAGGAGGTCGCGGAGGAGGGCTTCGAACTCGGGCGGCACGGGGATGAGGTGCTGGACGATGACGTAGATCTCGCTGAACACGGTGACGGAGCCCGCCAGGATGAGCGCGAGCGGCCAGAGCGCCACCAGCGGCAGCGGCCGCAGGCCGAGCGCGCGCCGCCACGACAGGCCGGTCCGCCGCACGGCCCACGCCACCGCTCCCAGCATCGCCAGCTCGGTGGGGACCGCCATCAGGGCTATCTGCGGCCAGTCGGGAAAGAGGACCATCGCCGCGGCCGTCAGGGCGAGGGCAGCCAGGAGCGTGCCGGCGAGGAGCCAGGCGGTCCTGCCCAGACTTGGGTACGCGTCTTCTCTCAAGGCCGGCGTCGTGTGCGGGTCGGAAAGGGGGCGGGACGGCCCGGAATCTAGCGTCGTCAGCTCCCCAGCGTCAGGTACAGCTCGCGTCCGTCGCGGACGACGCTCAGGTTGATCTCCCGGTCCTGGTCCCACGATTCGTCGAGCCGGCGGCGGGCGTCTCCGATCTCCTGCCCGACCTCGCGCCCCTCGATCGTGCTCAGCACGTCGCCCCGCTGCACGCCGGCCCGATCCGCCGCCGACCCGGCGTCCACGAAGGCCACGAAGATCGACCCGTCGAACGCGGCTCCCAGGTCGAGGCCGTACTCGGTCCCGCTGAGGCCCGGACCGGCGGCCACGGGTGCGTCCGTTACGCCGGAGGCCTCCTCGTAGTCCTCCTCTACCGCGAAGATCTCGCTGCCGGACGGGTTGTCGCGCAGCCAGCGCGCCAGGCTGTAGGTGCGCGACAGCCGCCGTTCCCGCATCAGCTCCTCGACTACGAACTCGTGGTTTGGGTTGTACGCCAGCCACAGCTCGTCCCCGGCCGCGCGCTCGAGTCGGTCCCGGCCCCAGGTCTCCTCGAGCGCGGAGTACGTCACCCAGTTGACCATGGACTCGAGCTCGAAGCTCCCCGGGACCATGAACGGGTGTCCGTAGGCCGGATCTGCGGACGCGCCCGGCCGCGAGGGCGGATCGTCGAGGAGGTAGTGGACGAGCTGGTGCGCCAGGAGGAGCACGCGGACGTCCTCATCGCGGGGAACCTGCGCGGAGCCGCCTGAGCCCTGGACTGCGTCCAGCGCGAGCACGAGCGGATACTCGATCGACACCTGGGGCCAGTAGCGCACCAGGTACACCTCGATGTCCCGGTAGGGCCACGGGAGCCCGGCCATGTCCGCCGCCCGCAGGAGGAAGATCGGCCCCTGCCGCTCCCACCACTCGCGGAGATCGGCGGCTTCGTCCTCCACCCATTCGACGTCCTCGATCAGCGCCTCGGGATCGCCCCCGTACCGCTCGGGATACGCGATCGAGAGCAGCTCGTCCGCCGCGGCGCGAAGCCGCAGATCCGGCGCCGACGTCTGACCCGCCAACGGGAGCGCCCAGCCCAGGCTGCACGCCGCTACGGCCATCACCACTCGCTTCCCCCCGCTCATATGACCTCCCTCTCCCGGGCTGCTATATTCGCTCCTCCACTCGAGCCTTCGCCTGAACGTACCTTCCTCGCCGGGATTCCACCGTGCCCACCGTACAGGAACGAGACGTCATCCGCACGATTCGGCGGGTCAAGGATCCGGACAGCGACAAGGATCTGATCTCGCTCGGTCGCGTCAAGGAGCTCTCCATCCGCGGCGGGGAGATCACCTTCAAGGTCCTCGTCGATCCGGCCCATCCGCTCTCCGAGACCGTGCTCAAGGACCTGCGCGGGCTTCTCGAGGAGCTGGAAGGCGTCGATCGGGTCGCCATCTCGCTCCAGCAGCAGTCCGGAGTGGCCGGCGGACCGGCGAAGCGGCCGGCCCCCCAGCAACCGATCCCGGGCGTCGCCCACATCCTGGCAGTCGCCAGCGGGAAGGGGGGAGTCGGCAAGTCCACTGTGGCCGTCAACCTCGCGCTGGCCATGGCCGCGGAGGGCCAGCGCGTCGCGCTCCTGGACGCCGATATCTACGGTCCTTCGCTCCCCACCATGATGGGGCTCCAGGGCGTGAAGCCGGCGGTGAACGGGAAGCGGATCCAGGCTGTCGAACGATACGGCATCCGTGTCATGTCGCTCGGATTCCTCGTCGAGGAAGACACGCCGATGGTGTGGCGCGGCCCGATGGTCCACTCCGCGGTGACCCAGTTCCTCCGCGAGGTCGACTGGGGCCCGACGGACTGGCTGGTCGTCGACATGCCGCCCGGCACCGGGGACGCGCACCTGACCCTGACCCAGGCGGTCCCGCTGGAGGGCGCCATCATCGTCACCACGCCGCAGGACATCGCGCTCATCGACGCGCGGAAGGGCCTCCGCATGTTCGACAAGGTCGGCGCGCCGGTGCTCGGCATCGTGGAGAACATGGGAACGTTCGTGTGCCCGGATTGCGGCGCCGAGCACGCGATCTTCGCGCAGGGCGGCGGCCGCGCCACGGCCGAGCGCTACGGCGTGCCGTTCCTGGGAACGATCCCGCTGCACCAGGAGGTGGCCCCATCGGGAGACGCCGGCGACCCGATCGTCCACTCCCGCCCCGACTCGCCCATCGCGCAGCGCTTCCGCGAGATAGCCCGCCGGATCCTGTCGGGCGCCTGAGCGCAATGGCCGAAGGCCGCTCCAGCGAGGGAGGCGATCGTCACGCCACGCCGGCGGAGGCCGAGAGCGAGGCCCAGCGGCTGCTCGAGCGGTTGCTGGCGGCGGTCGACGACGAGCGGCCGGTGGCGATCTACACCCACGATCAGCCCGACCCCGATTCGATCGCCAGCGCCTACGCCCTCCAGCACCTGCTGACGCGGCGCATCGAGGTCGACTCGATCATCGCGTTCGGCGGCACGATCGGCCGCGCGACCAACCGCGCCATGGTCGAGCTTCTGGGCATACGGATGCATCCGATCTCGGGTGTCCGGCACGAGGAGTACGGCACCCACTGCATGATCGACACGCAGCCGGAAACCGGGAACCATTCGATCCCCGACGACCTGCCGATCGCGATCGCCATCGACCATCACCCCACGCGACCCGACACACGCAAGGCCACGTTCACCGACGTGCGGACGGAGTTCGGCGCGACGAGCACGATCATGTTCTACTATCTGAAGGCGGCGGGACTGGACCTGCCGACGAAGCTCGCCACGGCGCTCCTGATCGGCATCAAGTCGGATACGCGCGGCCTGGAGCGGGAGGCGAGCGAGGCGGACCTGTACGCGTATCTGGAGATCTTTCCACGGGCCGACCTGACACTGATGGCGCGGATCGAAAGCCCGCGCATTCCGCAGCGCTACTTCGAGGCGTTCCACGAGGCGCTCGAGGTGAGCGCGCTCTACGACGGAGTCGTAGTGGCCGACATGGGCGACGTGGAACATCCCGACATGGTTGCGGAGATGGCCGACTTCTTCATTCCGCTGGACGGCGCCGACTACGCGCTCGTCATGGGCCGGAACAAGGGCCGACTGTACCTGAGCCTGCGCACCCGCAGCGACGAGCACGACGCCGGCGCGACGATCGCCCGGGTGGTGGGAGAGATGGGGACCGCGGGCGGCCACGGGAAGATGGCCGGCGCCCAGATCTCGCTGGACAACTCCGATCCCGGCGTCGGCGACGAGCTGCGGCGCCGGTTCCTGTCCGAGCTGGGCAAGGACCCCGACATCAA
>DATFFS010000202.1:0-3740 GCA_035249945.1 Gemmatimonadota bacterium | reverse complement strand
GATCGAGGAGGCGAGCCCGGACGTCCACGTCGGATCGTTCGGCTACTCCTACGAGGGCAGGCGCCTCCCGCTCGTCGTCTGGGGCGCACCGGCGGCGACGCCCGAGGCGGCGCGATCGACGGACAAGACCCGCGTCCTCGTCATGGCCAACATCCACGCGGGGGAGGTCGAGGGGAAAGAGGCGGTCCTCGAACTCCTGCGGGAGATCGCCGCGGGGGAACATGCCTCTTGGGGCGATTCCCTCGTGGTCCTCTTCGCGCCGATCTACAACGCCGACGGCAACGAGCGAGTGCGGCTGGACAACCGGCCGGACCAGCTGGGCCCCATCGGGGGCATGGGGCAGCGGCCGAACGCGCAGGGGTTCGACCTCAATCGCGACTACATGAAGCTGGAGACGCCGGAGGGCCGCTCGCTGGTCCGCCTGTTCACCGAGTACGACCCGCACGTCACGATCGACCTGCACACCACGAACGGCACCTACCACGGCTATCACCTTACCTACTCGCCACCCCTCCACCCCGGGACCGATCCGGCCGTCGCGTCCTTCGCGCGCGAGCGCTGGCTGCCGGAGGTCACCGCCGCGCTGGCGCCGGAATGGTCGATGTGGCACTACGGCAACCTGCCGCGGGACGAAGGGTTCGATGCGCCCCGCGGGTGGTACACCTTCAGCCACCAGCCGCGGTTCGGCAGCAACTACGAGGGGCTGCGGAACCGGTTCGGCCTGCTGTCGGAAGCCTACTCCTACCTGCCCTTCGAGGAGCGGATCGCGGTGTCCCGCGCGTTCGTCGTCTCGCTGCTCGACTTCGCCGTCCTCCATGCGAGCGAGATCCGGCGACTGTCGGAGGCGGCGGATGCCCGCGATCTCTCGGGGAGCGAGCTGGCCGTCCGCGCCGAGCATTTCTGCGGGCCGGAGGTCGAGATCCTGATGGGGGAGGTGGCGGCGGAGCGCCATCCGTACACCGGCGAGCGGATGCTTCGGCGCCTTCCGTTCCAGCGGCCGGAAGCGATGCCGGACTGCACGTCGTTCCGCGGAACCGAGACCTCGCGGGTCCCCGCGATCTGGATCGTTCCGGCCGACCTGGAGCCCGCCGTCGATCGGCTGGCCGCGCACGGCGTCAGGATGCTGACGCTCGTCGAGCCGCTGACGATCGAGGCGGAGGCCTTCGCGATCACGAGCTCGACGCAAGCGGAGCGCGAGTTCCAGCAGCACCGCGAGCGGACGCTGGCGGGCCGCTGGGAACCCGGGACCGAGGAACTCCCGGCGGGCACCGTCGTGGTGCCGACCGCGCAGCCGCTGGGACGATTGGCGTTCTACCTGCTGGATCCGCGCAGCGACGACGGGCTCGTCGCGTGGAACATCCTGGACGAGGAGCTGGCGGGCGCCGGCCGCTACCCGATCCTTCGCGCCGCCCGCCCGCTGCCGCCGGGATCCTACCGCGAGGAAGTCCCCTCGCCGACGATTTCCTCCGGCCGCTGATACGACATCGAGAGGATGCAGCACGTGCGCCCGGGACCGAATGAGGCGCTCAAGTGGATCCGCGCGTCACTCGGGTTCGGCGCAGGGCGGGCGGGAATGAAGCGCGCCTCCCAGTAGACGAGCGAGTCCGCCTCCCGCTGGCCGAAGTCGGTCGGCTCCACGAAGCGGATCGTTTCGCCGTCCCAGGTCGCATCGCGGAAGTGCACGATCCACCACTGACCCCACAGCTCGAACTCGAAGTAGCCCGACAGCCGGCCCGGATCGCGCTCGACGAGCGCGTCGAACCGTCCCGGCGGGGTCTCCACGCGGGCCAGCCAAGACCCCAGCACCGGCCGGGGATCGTCGTCGAAGCCTTCGAGCAGGGGATCGGTGACGGCGCCCTGTCCGCAGGCGGAGAGGAGCGCGGCGCCGATGAGCAGGGTGAGGAACGCGCGGTGCACGCGGAGACGATATCGCGTCGTCTGCGCCGAGGCTACGGGCCTTCGCGGAGCGTGAGCGCGTAGACCGACTGCCAGGTACCACCCCCGTTGTCGGCGATCAGAAGCAGCGATCGCTGTCCGTTGGCCAGGCGCGGGCCGAGGGCCATGCCCTCGAAGTTCGACACCGGCAGTCCGAAGCGGCGCTCGAACAGCAGCCTCTTGGCGGCCGGCGTGTAGTCGGACCTGCCCGCCAGGCCGGAGCGGTACGCCGGCGTCGAAACGTCCGTGGCGTGATCGAGGTCGGCCAGGTAGACGCGGATCCGGAAGCCCGCCATGCCCGAGGCGTCTCCCGCCAGTCCACGCTCGAGCACCAGCAGGTGGTCCTCGTCGAGCGGTACGAGCGCCGATACTCCGTTCCTGTCCTCGCCCAGGGCGCCGGCCGGGCTCCTGATCGCGTGATCGGTGGGATCCGTGACGTATGCGAACTGCCTCGCCGGGCCATCCTCGTCGTCGATCTCCTGGATGCGGACGACGGATCCCGCGGTGGGCGAGGCGAGCGGGCCGTCGATCGTCAGCGCCTCCTCGTTCGCCGTCCACATGGATTCGCCGTCGTCGGTCCGGGCGAGCGCTTCGAGGCCGTAATTGGCTCGGATGTCCGCGTAGACCGAGAACGGCCCAGCGCCCTCGGCGCCGATGCGTCCCACCTGCCTGCCGGTCTCGGGATCCACCTCGATCAGGGAGGGGCGGGTGGCGTCGCCGAGGTCACGCTCGTCCGCGATCCATACCGTCCTCCGCTCCGGATCGTAGACCACGTCCTCGCGGTCCGCCGATTGTCCGCGGCCGACGAGCGGGCGGCCCTCCGCGTCAAGCAGCGGAATCGGCCGGTCGAAAGAAACCGATCGCACGCGCCCGGTGCGGTCGTCAACCGCGATGTTGAGGAAGTACAGGGTCGCGTGGTCGTCCCCGACGGCCACGTACCGATCGCCGGCCACGCGCGCGAGGCCGCTCAGCTCCTCGGCCACCAGTCCGGGCTCGACGCTACCGCCGCCCGTGAAGTTGAAGCGGCCGACGTCGACGATCTCGACCTGGGCCGTCGCCGGGGACGCGTTGCATCCGGCTGCCAGGAGAGCCAGGATCGACACCAGGGGCAACCGGGGCGGGCTCCGCATGGCGGCATGATAGACCGCCGATCAGCGGTCGAGCCACTTGGTCATGAGATGGCGGCGGTGATCGACGAAGCCGCGCCTCGTGTACAGGCGCAGGCCGTCCGGGTTGTCGTGGTCGACCTCCAGGTGGAGCGCGACGATTCCCGCAGCCCGGCAGCGCGCCTCCATGGCGTCGAGAAGGCGGTTCCCGATGCCCCGGTCGCGCCAGCCGGGCCGCACGTAGAGCTCGTCGATGAAGGCGTCGCGTCCGCCGTACTCGAGGCTGAAGCCGCAGCAGAGGATGCCGTAGCCCACGGGCTCGCCGTCCGCGCGCGCGAGCCAAGCCGCGCCGTGGAGGGGCTCCGCCCAAAGCGCCGCCAGCGCTCCGCGCAGTACCGCCTCGTCGTACGGCAGCCGCTCGCCGTTGTAGAACTCGCGCATGAGAGGCAGCAGTTCTTGGATGTCGTCAGGAGATGCGCTGGACACTTGAGTGGAAGCGTGCTTCAAACTCAACTCGCCCTCTTCGGGGCTCTCGGGCAAATTCCTGCGCTTGCTGGGGTCGGGACCGCAATCTATGTTCGCTCGAGCCATGCCGCTCGACCTCCACGACCCGTCCCGGCGCGTCTACAACGACGTTCTCGAGGGGCTCGGAAACACGCCGCTGATCCGCCTCAACCGCGTCACGCGCGGGATCCGGAC
>DATFFS010000201.1:0-1820 GCA_035249945.1 Gemmatimonadota bacterium | reverse complement strand
CGCACCGGCGGAAGTGGGTCACCGGGGTTGCGCTCGGCCGAGACCGGGTCGGGGACAAGTCGATCCCCGATCCCGATGGGACCGCCGATGGCATCGGTGGCACGAAAGAGGTTGAGCCAGCGACCGTCCAGTCGGCGGGCCAGCGCCGCCAGCTGATCGGGTCCGAAGTAGGAGGGGAAGAAGAGGCCGTACAGCCGACGGAGGGGGCTGCCGTGGGTAAGGAGCGCCATCCGCGACCGGATCGAAAGCGGCAGCCGGGCGATGCTGGCCGCCGCCACCACCGATCCTTGGGAATGGGCAGAGACGGTCACCGCCGCTCCATCGGAAGTCAGTCGCTGCAGCCGGATCCCGAGTTCGGGCACTGCCCGCGCGGAGTAGGGGGGCGGGGCCAGCGGGTGGTACCAGCGGGGCCAGAAGGTGACGATGTCCCAGATCACACCCACGCGTCGCCGGGTCCCCGGGTTGCGAAACGACGAGTACATCACGGCCAAGCCCGCCAGGGGCAGCGCGCTTCCCACCCAGGAAGCCACCGGGACCAGGCTGCGCCAGCCGTCGGGCAGGCGGTCGAAGGATCCGAAAGGGGAACCGGTGGTGAAGACCCGCACCCCGTAGAAAGCGAGCGTTCCCCCCAGCACTACTGCCAGGAGCACGCCCAAAGCGCTGGCTGCTTCGTCGCTCAACCGAGCCACGCTCCGCGCCCTGATGATCGAGCGGATCCAGCGCAGGCCTTCGAGATCGGCGGGAGCCTGCGGATACTCCTTGGCGATCGCCTCGACGTTCTCGACGGAACGGGTCCGGGTCCAAAGCCAGAAGGCGGCGATGGCAACCCCCAACAAGGCTCCGGCCACCAGAGCCAGGGAAGCTAGGGCAAACCAGTCGTAGCCGTAGGAGTAAATGATCGTCGCCTGCCCCTCCTCGAGCGGGTCGATCACGCGGTCGCCGAGCCAGTCGGCCAAGCGCACATGCGAGCCCGCCAGCAGAGAGATCAAGGCCCAGAGCGCCAGAGCCGAGGTGGCGACCGGTTTGATGCGCTGACCACTCTCGGTCGGGATGACCAACAAGAGCGCCACCGCCACCAGTAGGGCCGCCAGGCCCGTGGCAAGAGCCATGCGGCTGTACCCGGGGAGGTCGTCTGGCAAAGAGTCTGACGGCCCGTCGCGGACGAGGCCAAAAGCGGCGACCGCCGCCAAAACCAGCCATCCCGCCCGGGAGAGAGCCCAGGTGGGGCCCGAGCCCCAAAGCCACACGGTGGCGGTGGCTGCGATGGTCACGAGGATGCCGATCAGGAGGAGCGCGGTTTCGAGCCCGGTGTCGAGGCCGGCCTGTTCCCGCAGCCTTTGTATCGCGTAGGCGGTGGCGGCGGCGAGGGCGGAACTGGCAGCAGCAAAATGTCCCGAGGCGAGCCGCGCTCCGAAGCGGGGCGAGTGCCAGAACTGGCGGTCAGCCAGGGTCGCCTCGGCGGCGAGGTCGCCTGCCAGGCCTCGCTCCACTTCCACCGGCTCGGAAGTAAACGCGTCCTCATAACGAGTGCGGGTGAAGCGAGTGGCGAATCTCCAGAAGGCGATCAGCCCCACCGGGATCACGAGGCCTATGACCAGGCGCCGGACCGGCCGATCGGCGAAGAAGGGATTGCCGAAGAAGGTGAGCCACCAGTGCCGATCGACGCACTCCGATGACGCTCCACACTGGAAAGCAATGAGATCGAGACCGAGCCCTCCCGCCCACAAGACGGCAAGCACGGTCACCGACAGAGCTAGAAGCCGGACGAGACCGCGGGCGCTCCGGGAGCGAGCATCGTCCCGGCTCGCGAGCATGAACCC
>DATFFS010000200.1:0-1160 GCA_035249945.1 Gemmatimonadota bacterium | reverse complement strand
CCCTTCGGGCCGACGACCTCGTCGACCTCGGCGGCCATCAACTCGTGCAGGACACCGAGCCCGACGCCGACCGACAGCGCCATCAGGCCCTCCTTCGCTGCGCCGGCCAGCTCGCCGAGAGCCCCCTCGATGCGGTCGGGCAGCTCGCCTCGCCGGTGCTGCTCAGCCATGGCGACCTGCTCGGGCGTTACGTTCCTCATGGCGGTTCCTCCTGTCCTCGTTGCTGGACTTCGACACCCCGCACGCTCTCAGCGAGAGCGGACGAGGCGGGAGGACCGCCGTCTCAAGTTCTACGGGCTACGGGGCATGCTCGGCTGCCTTTACTCCAGCTCCCATTGCAACCTCCTTTCTTTCGCTTCAACGAGCGCCACCATAGAGCGACGTCAGCCCTGTCCACGGATGAGCCGTAGGCCGGTGACAACGAGCCAGACGAGCCACGCAGCGAAGCCCGCAACCCCGACGAACAGCAGTGGCGAGCCATCCGCGATGGCGAGGTTTCCGGCCCCGGCCAAGATGAGCAAGCTGCCGCCCGCCACGCCTAGCAGCCGCTGCCACGGCCGCGTCAAACCGCTGGCGTGGGTGGCCAACGCCGCGCCGATGAAGGTCGCCCCGAGCGCGGGCAGCGCGAGCGCGAAGGCCGCGGCATGGAGCTGCCAGACCAGCTCGAAGGCGGGGGTCGGCTCGGCCAGGCCATCCGCGGCGAGCACGACCGCGATGTGCGTGGTTATGACGAGGGCGAATAGCGCCGAGAGCGTCGCTCCGGCTGCCACCGCGAGCCGCGACCAGTCCGCCCCTGCGCCGCCACGGCGCTGCACGAGCCCGTGCAGTCCCGTGACGAACAACAGGAGCAGCGGCAGGTTCACGGCCTCCTGACCCACGGCGGCGGCCACGGCGCCCCGGTTCTCGGCGTGGTAGGCGAGGACCTCACCAAGAGGAGCGGCGTAGGTGGGCGCTCCAGTGAACATCGCGTTCTGAACGACCACCGACGCGGCTAAGGCGACCCCGGCGCCGCCGACGATTCGCGTCGTGGACACCCGGTTCCCCGCGGCCACTGCTGGTGTCGCTGCCTCGCTCATTCGAGTTCCTCCGATCGCTGACTTGGTGTCTGTGCTTTGCTCACCTGCGCCACTTTCCGTAAATCGTTCATCATTTATCTCCTT
>DATFFS010000199.1:0-2979 GCA_035249945.1 Gemmatimonadota bacterium | reverse complement strand
GGGTGGGTGGACCCCCTCGGCCGGTATCAGGAGCGCACGGAGATCTACGTCCCGGGCCTGGTCGTGGCCGACCTGCCGGTGCCGGGGATCGAGACCCCGTACACGCGCTGGGGTCCCTGGGTGCCGCTCCTCTGCCTCGTCTCGCTCGCCGTCCTCTGGGTTGTCGGGCGGCGCCGGCACGGGTAAATTCCTTTGTTCTCGGAGACATACGCAACACCGCCAGGGGAGCAGGATGAAAACAGGGATCCACCCGGAATACCAAGCCGCGCGCATCGTCTGCGCCTGCGGCAACATCATCGAGACACGCTCCACCGTGCCGGAGATCCACGTCGAGATCTGCTCCAGCTGCCATCCCTTCTTCACCGGGAAGCAGAAGCTGGTCGACACGGCCGGCCGGGTAGAGAAGTTCCGCGCCAAGTACGGCAAGCGCGGCGCCGCCGAGGAAGCCGAATCCAACGAGGAAAGCGTCGAGGCGTAGCGCCGTTCCGCGGCGCGAGCCGCGCAGCACGAAAGGGAGCAGGGAGCCTCGAGGCACCCTGCTCTTCTCGTTTCTATACCCGCGAGGCCGGATCGGACCCATGGACCTGAATCCCCGAGTCGAGGAGCAGCGCGCCCGCTTCGCCGAGGTCGAAGCGGCTCTCGCCGATCCCGCCGTCGCGCGCGACCCCGAGCGGCTGCGGGAGCTGGGACGCGAGCACAGCCAGCTGGCGCCTGTCGTGGCGGCAGCCGGGAAATGGGAGACCGCCCGCCGCCATCTGGACGAGGACCGGGAGATGCTGCGCGAGTCTGCGGATCCCGACCTGCGCGAGCTCGCGCGGGCGGAGATCCCCGGCCTGGAAGCGGACGTCGAGCGGCTCGAGGAGGAACTCAAGCGGCTCCTGCTGCCGCGGGACCCGCTGGACGGAAAGGACGCCGTGCTCGAGATCCGCGCCGGAACGGGGGGCGAGGAGGCCGCCCTGTTTGCGGGGGATCTCTTCCGGATGTACTCCCGCTACGCCGAGCGCCGTGGGTGGCGGGTCGAGATCATCGATCTCTCGCCGTCCGACACGGGCGGCCTGCGGGAGGCGATCGCAATCGTTCACGGGGAAGGCGCGTACGGCGCGTTGCGGCACGAGAGCGGGGTGCATCGCGTGCAGCGCGTTCCGGCCACCGAGTCGCAGGGGCGGATCCACACCTCCGCAGCCACCGTCGCGGTGCTGCCGGAGGCCGAGGAGGTCGACATCGAGATCGAGGACAGCGATCTCAAGATCGACGTCTTTCGCTCGTCGGGGCCCGGCGGGCAGTCGGTCAACACCACCGACTCCGCGGTCCGGGTCACCCACCTGCCGACGGGCCTGGTGGTGCAGTGCCAGGACGAGAAGAGCCAGCACAAGAACAAAGCCAAAGCGCTGAGCGTGCTGCGCAGCCGCCTGCTCGACCGCAAGATCGCCGAGCAGGAGGCGGCGCGCGCCGAGAGTCGCCGGGCGCAGGTCGGCACCGGCGACCGCAGCGCAAAGATCCGCACCTACAACTTCCCGCAGAGCCGCGTAACCGATCACCGCGTCAACCTCACGCTGCACCGGCTGGACGGCGTGCTGGGCGGCGATCTCGACGAGCTGATCGAGGCGCTGGCGCTGGCCGAGCAGGCCGAGCGAATCGCCGGATGAAGCAGCGGGCTTCGCGCGCGGTGGCGCGCCGCCCTCGCCCGAAGCGCAAACCGATCACGGTCGGGAAGCTGCTCGACGAGGCGGAGAAGCGACTCGAGGCGAAGGAAGTAGAGTTCCCCGATGCCAGCGCGCTCTGGCTGCTGGCCGCCGTCCTCGACTGCCTGGACGACCCCGACGCGCTGGCCGATCGCCGTGACGAGCCCGTCGGCGCCGTGGCCGAGAAGCGCTTCCGCAAGCTCCTGGCGCGACGCGCGAAGCACGAACCCTACCAGTACATCGTCGGGGTGGCGGACTTCCGCGACGAGCTCATGGAGGTCGAGCACGGGGTCTTCGTTCCGCGGCTGCAGAGCGAGCGCATGTGCGACGAGATCGAGGAGTGGGCCGCCGACCGCAAGCGCCCGCGCGGCGGCTGGCGGATCGCCGATCTGGGCGCCGGCACCGGCGCGCTAGCGGTTTCGCTGGCGCTTGGGCCGCTGGCGCCGCGGCGCGTCTGGGCGGTCGACGTCTCGCTCCAGGCACTCGACCTCGTGCGCAGAAACGCCCGCCGACACGGCGTCGAGGATCGCGTCGTGCCTGTGGCGGGAGACTGGCTGGAGTGGACCGCGCCGAAGCCACGCTTCGACATCATCGTCGCGGTGCCCCCCTACCTCAATCCCGGCGACGAGATCTACCTGAGCGAGGAAAGCGTTCGCTGGGAGCCGATGGACACGTTCTTCGGCGAGCCCAGCGGCGACGAGCTCCTGCGCCGGCTTGCGGACGAGGCCGCCCTGCGGCTCCGCCCCGGCGGTCTCTTCGCGTGCCAACTCGATTCCGAGCAGATCGAGATGATCGACGAGCATATCAACGGGAACGACGATCATCCCCTGACGCTCGAGTGGGTGCTGGCCGACGAAGACGACGACGAGGACGGCATCCTCGCCGTGCGCACCGGGTGAGGACGGCTGGGGAAGCGCGGAACGGCTGGAGCGTCCTGTCGATTCTGCGGACGACCACCAGCTTCCTCGAGGAGCGCGGGGTGAGCGAGGCGCGGCTCTCGGCCGAGCACCTGCTGGCCGACGTTCTCGACTGCCGCCGGCTCGATCTCTACCTTCGCTACGACCGACCCCTGAGTCCCGACGAAGTCGATTCCTACCGGTCCCGGGTGAGGCGCCGCCTTGCCGGCGAGCCCGTCCAGTACATCACCGGCATGGCGGGCTTTCGCGGCCTCGACCTGGCGGTGGACCGGCGGGTGCTCGTGCCGCGCCCCGAGACCGAGCGGCTGGTAGCCGAGGTGCTGGAGTGGGCGCGGGCGAAGGCCGGGCGCGGCGCGGCGCCAGCCGGCGGCTGGCGGATG
>DATFFS010000198.1:0-5470 GCA_035249945.1 Gemmatimonadota bacterium | reverse complement strand
CCGCACCTCGGGGATGACGGCGAGGTTCGGAACCGGGGCCACGACCTCCTGGCGGCGCCCCTCCGTCACTCCGGTCGCGGCCGACGCTGGATCGGCGGCGGCCGTCGCCGTGGCCGGGCTCGCTGCCGCTAACGCCTCGCTCCGGGCGGCCGGCGCGCCGACTGGCACGACCGGGGGGACTTCCACGGCCGGGGCGACTTCCTCGCCGACCGGCTCGGACTCGCGTCCGGTTCGCAGCCGGTCCCACGCGGCCGCCGCCCCGCTCCCGACGAGGATGCCGGTCACCACGCCGAGGATCATCTGCGCCCAGGGGATCCGGCGGACCGGGACGGTCGCGGTCGCCGGCTCCACGCTCTCCACCGGACCTTCGATGGACTCTGCTGCGGCAACGGCCGCCTCGTACTGCTCCTTCAGCTCTGCCGCGCGCTGCTCCAGCGCTTCCACACTGGCGGGCAGGATCGGCTCGCCGGCCACCACGGCATACCCCGGAAGGCTCGCGGTCTCCGCCGCGCCTTGCTCCTCGATGGCGGCGATCTGGCCCTGCAGCGATCCCAGTCTCTCGCGCGCGACGTTCAACAGCCCTTGCCGCGTCGCCGCGAGAAGCGTGTTGAGGCGCTGGACATCGGGGTGCTGCGGGGATCTCGCCGCGATCACGGTCTCGCGTTCCGACCGATACGACAGGAACCGCGCGTACAGCCCGCGGGCCTCTGGGTGCGCGGCCATCGCCGGCACGGTCATCAATACCCCCGAGTCGATCGTGCTCGCTGCATCGGGCGTGGCCAGCGTCCGGCTCAGAAGCGCGGCCGACGTGCGCAGGCTCGCCAGCTGCTGTTCCCTGGAAGCCGCTTCCGCTTCGCGCGCCACGACCCCCTCGCGCTGGCTTCGCGCGACCGGAAGCAGGGAGTCCGCGGTGCGGAGTTCCTGCGCCAGGAACTCCACCCGTCGCCGGGCCTCCCGCCTGGCGGCCTCGCCGCTCGCCTCCCGATACGCGCGCACGATCGCGTTCACAGTCCGCCGAGCCATGCTCGAGTCGGCGGACGTGAAGGCCACCCGGATCTGCGCCTCCGACGGAACCGGCGTCGCATCGAGGTGCTCCAGGACGTAGTCGATCGCCTGCTCGCGCGAGGGTCCCGCGGGTTCCTCGGACGAGCTGGAAACAAGACGCATGCCCTCGCGATCGATCGCGTTGCCGATCACGGTGCGGCTCGTCAGCACCACGATCTCGCTGAGCACCGGGTCCACGCGGGTCCCGATCGGGGCCTCGGAGGCGTTCAGCTGGACCACGGCCGTCGCCCGTTGGCCGCGCGGCACACGCGCTCCCAGCCAGGCCGCTATTCCGACCGACAGAAGAGTCACGGCCGCGACCACCAGGAGATGGCGCGGAAGCGCTTCCGGGAACGACCTTGGCGGCCTGGAGCGAAGGCTGCTCATTCTCCCTGGCTATGCTAACGCGGTGTCGGCGAAGCGGCGCTCGAATGCCAAGCCACTTCGGCGACACCACGCTAACTTGGGCTTCCGCCGGGGTGGCGGAACTGGTAGACGCGCGGGACTTAAAATCCTGTGGGCGCGAGCTCGTGCGGGTTCGACTCCCGCCCCCGGCACCAGCGTGTGGCGGACGACGGGCGGGGCGATCTCGCTAGCGGACCGCTTCCGCGGTTTCCTCACTCTCGACCGATGCCCCTTCCCTGCCCTCGTCCTCCGCCTTGATGAGCGCTGCTTCGAGCACGTCCCCGATGCTGTCGGCATAGACGAAATCGAGGCCCTCGAGCAGCGTTGGATCCACCTCCTCGACGTGCTCTCGATTGCGCGCCGGCAGGATCACCGTCCGGATGTCCGAGCGCTTGGCGGCGACCAGCTTCTCCTTGATGCCACCCACCGGCAACACCTGACCGGTCAGCGTGATCTCCCCGGTCATCGCGACGTCCGGGCGGACCTTGCGCCCGGTGAGAGACGACGCAAGGGCGGCCGCCATCGTCACGCCGGCGGACGGGCCGTCCTTCGGCACGGCGCCCGCGGGGACGTGCAGGTGGATGTCACTCTTCGAAAAGAAATCCTCCTCGATCCCCAGCTCCGCGGTGTGCGAGCGGATGTAGCCCAGCGCCGCGCGCGCGGACTCCTGCATGACGTCGCCCAGCTTCCCCGTCAAGGTGAACCCCTTGCTGCCGGGCATCCGCGACGCCTCGATGAACAGGATCTCGCCGCCGCTCGACGTCCACGCGAGGCCGGTGGCCACGCCGGGCTGGGCGACCCGGCTCGCGACCTCGTGGAACGCCTTCCGCGGGCCGAGATAGCCGGAGACGTCCACTCCACCGACCTGCACCCGCTCGACCTCGCCGGCGGCAACGCGAGTCGCGACCTTCCGGGCGATCTTCCCTATCTCGCGCTCCAGGTTCCGTACTCCCGCCTCGCGCGTGTAGTTCTCGATCACCGTCTCGAGCGCCTCGTCGGCGATCTCCAGCTGCTCCGCCGTCAGGCCGTTCTCCTCGAGCTGCTTGGGGACCAGGTATTGACGCGCGATGTGGACCTTCTCGCGGTCCGTGTAGCCGGCCAGCCGGATGATCTCCATCCGATCGAGCAGCGCCGGCTGGATCGTGTCGAGGATGTTGGCGGTCGCGATGAACAGGACGCGGGAGAGATCCAGCGGCAGGTCGAGATAGTGGTCACGGAACGTGTCGTTCTGTTCGGGATCCAGGACCTCCAGCAGCGCGCTCGAGGGATCGCCGCGGAAATCCGCTCCGATCTTGTCGATCTCGTCCAGCATGAAGACGGGGTTGTTCGTTCCGGCGCGCTTGAGCGACTGGACGATCCGGCCGGGCATGGCGCCGATGTACGTCCGCCGGTGCCCGCGGATCTCCGCCTCGTCGCGCATGCCACCCAGCGACATGCGCACGAACTCGCGTCCCATGGCCCGGGCGATCGATCGCCCCAGCGACGTCTTGCCGACCCCGGGCGGCCCCACGAAGCAGAGGATGGGACCCTTCATGTCGGCCTTGAGCTTCCGCACCGCCAGGTACTCGAGGATGCGATCCTTGACCTCGGTCAGATCGTAGTGGTCCTCGTCGAGGATCTGGCGCGCGCGGTCGAGCTCGAGGTGGTCCTCGGTCGACTTCGACCAGGGCACGTCGCAGAGCCAGTCGAGATAGTTGAGGATGACCGAGTACTCGGGGCTGGCGGAAGGAATGTTCCCCAGGCGCTCGAGCTGCTCCTCGGCAGCCTCCATCACGTAGTCGGGTGCCTCGGCCTCCTCCAGGCACTGCCGCAGACGCTCGATCTCGGCTCCCTCGTCGCCGCCTTCGCCGAGCTCCTCGCGGATCGCCTTGAGCTGCTCGCGGAGGTAGTACTCGCGCTGCTTCTTCTGGATCTCCTCGTCGACTTGACTCTTTATCTGCCCGCCGATCGCCAGGACATTCAGCTCGCGGCGCAGCCCCTCGATCACGATCGCGAGCTTCTCCTCGGGGTCGCCGGTCTCGAGGATGCGCTGCCTGTCGTCGCGATCGAGTTGCAGCATCGAGGCGACCATGTATGAGAACTTGATCGGATCATCGAGCTGCCGGACGGCGTTCTGCAATTCGTCGGGGAGATACGGGCTCGAGCGAATCACCTGATCGGCCAGGTCGTACCCCTCGCGCAGAAGCGCTTCCTGACGGTCGCTGCGGGGGCCTTCGGCCTCGGTGAGGACCAGCACCGACGCCTCGCAGAACGGCTCGCTCTTCTGGAGCTCGACGATGCGGAACCGACTCACCCCCTGAACGAGGAGCCGCATCCCCGCCTCGGGATGCTTGACGAGCCGATGAATGACGGCCACCGTCCCGACGTCGTTCAGGTCCTCGCGCGCGATCTTCTCCTTCTTGGCGGAATCGGGCGTTCGCCGCATCACGACCCCCACCATCCGCTCCCGCCGCATCGCCTCGTCGACGGCAGCGATCAGATAGGGCTCATCGAACGCCAGCGGAACGATCGTGAAGGGGTAGAGGACGGAGTCCTCGGTCGGAAGGATCGGTAAGGTGTCCGGGATAGACGCCAGGTCGATGGCGGGCGGGAGCTCTCCGGCGCTTGCCTCCTCGACCACGGCCGCCTCCGCCGGATCCAGCGACTCTTCCCCTTCGGGAAGGATGGAATCGGATTTCTCTGCCATCGCGTTCGCGCCGCCTCCCGGGTGGGCCCGGCCACTAGTCTGGCGCGTACGGGTGGTCCGCGCCAGTCGCGGCGGTCAGGATCCGGGCGCGGCCGTGGGATGGATCAGCTCGCGCCTGTACTTCCAGGCACGTGAGCCGTACGACACGTACGTGGCCGCCAGCGCGGCCGTCGCCAGAACCGTGAGCGGCAGGTATGCCGGTCTCCATTCCAGGATGTGCACGAGGATGAGGAGACCCAGGAAGAACGTCGTCCATTTCCCCGTCCAGTCGGCCGCGAAGACCAGTTTGTCGCGGCGGAAGAAGAGCCAGGCTCCGGCCATCAGCGCGACGTCCCGGACGACGATGGCCAGCAGCAGCCAGAGCGGGAAGTCCCGCGCCAGCGCGAGGTAGATGACGAGTCCCCCGATGAGGACCTTGTCGGCCAGCGGGTCGACGACCTTCCCAGATGCGCTGACCGCGCCGCGGCGCCGCGCGAGCCATCCGTCCATCAGATCGGTCGCGCCCGCCAGTAGCAGGAGCGCCAGCGCCCAGCGGTCGCTCTGCGGGTCGCCTCGTCGGAGGAGGAAGATGGCGGGGGGGAGCGCGGCCATGCGCGCGAACGACAGCGCGTTGGGGAGCGTCAGGAGCCTGAGACCGCCCGCGACGCGTTCGGGCTCGCCGCCGCCGATCGCAGGTGTCCCGCTCACGGCCTTCCCGCCAGGAGATCCTCGGCATGATGGCGGGAGACGTCGCGCTCGGGATCGCCGCCCAGGAGCCGGCTGATCTCGCGCACGCGCTCGTCCCCGTCCACCGCGCGCACGGTGGTCACCGTGCGCCCGCCCGCGGCCGACTTCTCCACCAGCAGGTGGCGGTCCGCCGCGGCCGCGATCTGCGCGAGGTGCGTGACCACCACGACCTGGTGGTGGTTGGAGACGAGACGCAGCTGTTCGGCGACGTGATGCGCCACCACGCCGCCGATCCCGGCGTCGATCTCGTCGAAGACGAGAGTCGGCACGCGGTCGACGGCGGCCAGCGCGGACTTGATCGCCAGGAGCACGCGGGACAGCTCCCCGCCGGAGGCGATCTGGGAGAGGGGGCGCGCGGCTTCGCCGGGATTGGGCGCGATCAGGAACGCCACGCCCTCGAAGCCACCACGCGAGCACGCGTAGCGCTTCCCCGACCACTCCAGCCCCCCGGCGTCCGGATTTCGCGTGAGCTCGACGATCAGGCGGCCCTCGCCCATTCCGAGCGCCGACAGCCGTTCACCGACGGCCGCTTCCAGCCGGTCGGCCCCGGCCTCGCGCGCATCGGCGAGCTCGCCCGCGGCCTCGGCGAGCTCGGCGCACGCCGCGGCG
>DATFFS010000197.1:0-1426 GCA_035249945.1 Gemmatimonadota bacterium | reverse complement strand
CGGCGACACGTTCTCCCTGTTCACCGATGCTTCCTCGGAGCTCTTCGACGGCTTCGACATCGCGTGGATGGCGTTCGCCGTGTACACGGCGTGGCGGATCCCCGCCGGCCAGGGCTTCGGTCGCATGGCGCCGGGAACACGGCGGAGCTAGCCCACCCCGGCCCGGATGCTCGGGTTCCGGAAGTACCCAGACCGATCTGAGCCATCTCGCCCGGAAAGATGGGCGGTTCCTCGTCTCCCCGCGCCCGGCGGGGCGTTCGACGATGCCTGCGACCGCTACGAGAGGAGATCAGATGGACACGCAGGCAACCGGGAGGCGCCGCCTCCCCCGCATCCTGACGATGGCCGCCCTCACCTGCTTCGCGCTCCCCTTCCTCACCGTGACGTGCTACGGCGAGACCACGGTGAGCGGGGTGCAGGCGGCCACGGAGATCGATCTCTACCCGAACGATGGCTCCGGGGAAGGTGAGCTGTTCCGCGAGGAGTCGGCGAACGGGTTCGCGTTGGTGGCCCTGGTCGCCGCCGTGGTCGGCGTGTTCGCGGCGTTCGGGTCGGCGGGCTCCCGGCGGATCGTCTGGGCCTCGGCCGTCGGCGCGATCGCGCTCCAGGGCCTGTTCGTGTACGCGTTCTACCGTTCCTGGGGCGCAGCGTGGCCCCGGATCGGGTTCACCGGCGCTCTGATGTTGCTGGCGGCGGCGTCATGGGCGGCGGTCGGGAGCGTCTCCCGGTGGGTGATGCTGCTCATGGCCGGCGTTACGGTCTCGATGCTTCCGGGAACCCTGATCGGCATCGATGACCTTCCCGAGTCGCCGTTCATCTCCTGGCCGATCTACACCGGTGGGTTCGTCGTGCTGCTCCTGGCGGTCGGCGCGATCCGCGCGTCGGTGCGGCCGGCGAACGCCGTCTCCAGGAACCCCCGTCCGAGCACCCTCAGGATGGTCGCGGCGGGGATCGTGGGGACCGCCTGTTTGGCGGCCGCCGCGGTCGCGTCTCCGATCCTGATGGGAGCGATCGACATGAGCGACGCAGGGCCCGGCGCCGTGGTGTGGGGCTACGTGTTCGGATCGCTCGTGGTCGTCATCACCACGGCGGCGAGCGTCGGCGCATGGGCCGCGGGGGACGCGATCGTCCACGGCGGACGGCGGGCGCGGTTCGCCCGGATGCGGCCCGTGGTCGGTACCTAGGAACGTGAGCGTCCGCCGACCCGGCCGCGGGCAGCGGACGTTCGCGCGCTCCACCGCGACACGCTCCGGCGTAGACTCGCCGCGCGACGGCCGAAGGAGCCTGCCAAGGAGCGATGGTGGAGCGCGACCTCCTCCCCGAGGCCGAGCCCGGGCGGCGGGGGCTCTGGCTCGGGATCCTCGTCTACCGATGGGCCTCGTTCGCGCTCACGGTGGTCCTCGCGTCGATCGTTCCGCTCGAAGAG
>DATFFS010000196.1:0-16941 GCA_035249945.1 Gemmatimonadota bacterium | reverse complement strand
GGGAGCGATCATATCGGCGGGGTAGGATAGAGAACCGCGCAGAGGGCGACAACTCGTCTCCGTCGCCCTAGCTTCGCGAGCCATGAGCGAGTCCGAGAGATCCGGCGGTTCCGCGGGCTTCGAGCCGCGCTTCGAGGGAGTGCTGGAGCTCCTGCGCCGGCTGCGCGGGCCTGACGGCTGTCCCTGGGACCGCGAGCAGACGCCCCGCTCGCTCCTTCCCTATCTCATCGAAGAGGCGCACGAGGTCGCGCACGCGATCGAGGCGGGAGACGATGGCGCCACGGCCGACGAGTTGGGAGACCTGCTTCTCCATCTCGCATTCCAGATCGTGATCGCCGAGGAGGAGTCGCGCTTCAACCGGCAGGCCGTCGCCGGCGGGTTGATCGCGAAGATGGTGCGCCGCCATCCGCACGTCTTCGGCGACGCGGAGTACCAGGGCCAGGGGCACCAGGCGATGTGGGAGCGCCTCAAACGCGAGGAGAAGACGACCGCCGACGACGCCGGCGTGATCGGGAGGCTGCCCGAGCACCTGCCTCCGTTGGTCCGCGCCTATCGGATGCAGGAGAAGGCGGCTTCGATCGGCTTCGACTGGCGCGACCCCGCCGGGGCACGGGGCAAGGTCGACGAGGAGATCGCAGAGACCGACCGCGAGGCGGCGGCGGGGACGCCCGAGTCGCTCGAGGAGGAGTACGGCGACCTGCTGTTCGCGCTCGTCAACTGGGGACGGCTGCTGGGCATCCATCCCGACACCGCGCTGCGGCGCGCCAACCGCAAATTCGAATCCCGCTTTCGCGGCCTCGAATCGCTGGCGGCCGCGCGGGGCATCGACGTGGAACGATCCTCGCTGGACGTCCTGGACGGCTTGTGGAACGAGGTCAAGTCCGCGGAGAGACGCTGACGGGAGACGCCGCCCAGCGCGCGGACGGGCTTCAGGGCGTGATGCGATTCATCAGACGCGGGAACGGGATCGCCTCCCGCAGGTGGTCGAGCCCGCAGATCCAGGCCACCGTCCGCTCCAGGCCGAGTCCGAAACCGCTGTGTGGGACGCTGCCGTACTTCCGCAGGTCGAGGTACCAGTCGTACGCCGCTTCGGGTAGCTCCTGCTCGCGGATCCGCTCGACCAGGCGCTCGAGGTCGTCCTCGCGCTGGGAGCCGCCGATGATCTCCCCGTATCCCTCGGGCGCGAACAGGTCGTCGCACAGCACGACCTCCGGACGTTGCGGGTGCTCCTTCATATAGAACGCCTTGGCCGCCTTGGGGAAGGAATGCACGAAGACCGGACGGTCGAACTCGGCGGTGAGCAGCGACTGGTCCTCGCCGCCGAAGTCCTCCCCCCACGCGATCTTCGACCCCTTGCCATGCAGGAGCTCAACCGCCTCGTCGTACGACAGGCGCGGGAACGGGCGTTTGACGCGCTCCAGGGCGCTCACGTCGCGGCCGAGCCCGGCCAGGTCGTCGCGCCGCCGTTCGAGAGCTCGCCGGACGAGGAACTCCACCAGCTCCTCCTGCAGGACCATGTTGTCCTGCCAGTCGTACCAGGCCATCTCGGGCTCGAGCATCCAGAACTCGGTGAGGTGGCGCCGTGTCTTGGACTTCTCGGCGCGGAACGTGGGCCCGAAGCAGTAGACCTTGCCGTGCGCCATCGCTCCGGCCTCCACGTACAGCTGCCCGGTCTGGGCGAGCGAGGCGCTGCCAAGGTCGAAGTACTCGGTCTCGAACAGGGTGCCCGCCTCCTCGCCGATCGCGCGGGTGAGGATCGGCGAGTCGAGGCAGACGAAATCCCGCTCGCGGAAGAACTCCCGGATCCCGAAGATCACCTCGTCGCGGACGCGCATGACGTGCCAGGGGCGCGAAGAGCGCAGCCACAGGTGCCGGTTGTTGAGCAGGAAGTCGATCCCGTGCTCCTTGGGACCGATGGGGTAGTCCAGCGCTACCTGCACGGGCTCGACTTCCGTCAGCGAAAGCTCGTACCCGCCCGGCGCGCGAGCATCCTCCCGGACCATCCCGCGAACGACCAGCGAGGACTCCTGGGTGAGGCGCTGGTGCGCGCTCCACGTCTCCGGGTCGACCTCCTTCTCGACCAGGACACACTGCGCCAATCCGCTCCCGTCACGGACGAGCAGGAACGAGATCCGGCCACTCGAGCGCTGGTTATACAACCACCCGCGCAGCTCGACCGTTTCTCCAACGTGGTCGCGCAGGTCGGCGATCGATACCCTCACTGTGTCGCTCATTTCGGCCGGGAAGCTAGTCTGGAGGTAGGGCTTGTCAATTCGATCGCCGCTCGTCGCCGCACTGTGCGCCGGATCATTCTTCTCGGCCGCCGCGCTGGCTCAGGATTCCCCCTCCGGAGAGGGTAACGCCTTCGTCCTCCAGTCCTCGCCGGTGCTTGCGGCCGACCTAGAACAGCCATGGGAACAGATCTGGAAGCTCGAGATCTCCCGCGGCGCGTCCGCCCCTCTCGTGTGGGCCGACTCGCTGCTCCTCGTCGCGAGCCTGGATCGCAACATCCACCTCGTGTCCGTGGCGCCCGAGCCGCGGGTTCGATTCAAGGAGAACTTCCGCGGTGGATTCAGCGCGGCGCCGATCGTCACGACGCGACGCATCTACCTGCCCGAGCTCGAGACCGGCGGCCGCTTGATCGCGCTGGACCGCAGCACCGGCGAGACCGCGTGGGAGGCCGATGCGGGCGACCTCGCGGCCAGCCCGATCCTCGCGGAGAATCGGATCTTCACGGTCTCGACCCTCGGCGCGGTGAAGGCCTGGAGCGAGGCGGGACTCGAGCTGTGGTCCACCGACCTCGAGACGCGCGTCACGGCGCGACCCGCACTGCTCGGCGACGTGCTCGTGGTTGCGTCGACGGACGGCTTGCTGCACGCCGTGGCCACCGTCGATGGCATCATCGTCGACACCTCCAACCCCGATGCGGGCCCCATCTGGGGCGATCCGGTAGTGGTGAGCGGACCCGGCGGCGAGGAGACCGCGGTCTTCACCACGCTCGGGGGTCAGCTGCTCGAGCTGGGGCCCGATCTCGCGGTCGTGCGGCAGCGTTCCTTCCCGTCCCGGTTCTACTCGGGTCCCGCGCGGGCGGGCGATCGCCTGTACCTGGCGGGGCACGAGGGAGCGATCTGGTCCTACGACTGGAGGGGGGACGCGATCGACTGGCGGCTGGACCTCGAGGACGCCACGGTCCGCATGGCGCCGGCCGTCGGCGAGGAGTACGTGGCCGTGGGAGACCTGGGGGGAACGCTCTTCGTGATCGACCGCACGCGCGGCGACACGCTGTGGTCGACGCGCCTCGACGGCGCCCTCACCTCGACGCCGCTGTTCCGCAACGACCAACTGTTCATCATGACGGAGAACGGCACCCTCTACGCCTTCAAGCCTGTCGGACGGTGAAAACGGCTCACCTGCGTCGTTGCGCTCGTCGCTCTTCCTGCGGCGTGGGAATCACCACGCCTCGGAAGAGTCTCCTCGCGCGCCTAGCATCTGAGCCGTTTTGACCGTCCTGCGCGCGATCTGAAGCTCAGTTTCAGCGCCCGCGGAGGGCGCTCAAAACAGTCCCGATTCGGCGGCGCGCGACGAGTGGATTCCGAGGCGTACGACTGTACGCCGCAGGAAGACACGAGGAGCGGAACGCCGAAGATGGGCCGTTTTCAGCGCCCGACTACTAGTAGTTGTAGCCGATGAAGAAGGAGAAGTGCGATCCGTCGCGCCCGTCCGGGAACAGATCCCGCTTGTCCTCGACCTCGAAGCGGCGCGCCCAGTCGAACCGCACGACGAACGGCCCGCCCAGCGGATAGCGGATCGAGGCACCGTAGCTTCCCAGCAGGCCGGCCCAGTTGCCCAGCTCGTGCAACTCCTCGTCGGAGCCCTCGTAGAGGCCGTCCTCCGTCCACGCGTTCCCCACGTCGACGAAGAGGCCCCCCCAAATCCCGTTCGCGAGCAGGATGGCGGGACCGCTGAGATTGTAGTTCGGGCGCAGCAGCGGGAAGCGCCACTCCTGGTTCAGGAGCACGCTGTACGTGCCGTTCAGGATGTAGCTCGGATACCCACGCAGGGACGCCGGCCCGCCGAGATAGTAGAACGTCGGCACGTCACCGCTCGCGAAGCGGCCGCGCGCCCGAACCGCGTAGGTGGTGTTCAGCGAGGTGCGGAAGTACTTGCGGGCGTCGACCAGCAGATCGGTGGACTCCAGCGTTCCTTGCGAGACGTTCATCACCGAGCTGACGGTCAGGTTCACCCGCTGCCCGTCGACAGGTCCCACGGGACCCCACAGGGAATTGTCGTAGACGTACCCCATCGATCCGATCGTCAGCCACGCGTCGCGCAGGAACAGGTCCTCGACGTCCTCGAGGTCCACGGGAAGCTCGGTGAGATTGTTGCGCTCGAAGGAGAGCTCGGTCTCGATGCGCTGGAACTTCGAGATCGGGTAGCTCAGCAGTCCCGTCGCGCCCCACCGCTCCTCGAAGAAGTCGTTGCGGACGCCAATGCCCTCCTGGCCGAAACCCTGGCGGTCGAATTCCGCGCCCAGCAGCGAGGTGAAGAACGACCGCAGCCGATAGGCTCCTACTCCCCAGTTGAGCCGCTTCTTCAGGTTCACGTAGGTCAGAGCCCCCGTGAACCCGGAGAAGATGTTCGTGCGGCCCTGCTGCGCGTTGACCTGCGCGACGATCAGGTGATCGCCCATCAGGTCCGAGAAGAACATCTGCGCGCCCTGACCCCGGCTGCCATCCTCCGCGAAGGCGAGCGCACCGGACGCGAAGTCCAGTCCGAACTCCCGCTCGTAGTCGCGCTGGACGTATTGCCCGGCCTCCGGCAGGATGTCCTCCCACTTCCAGTCGGGCACCTCCGGGTCCACCGACAGCGCCACGGTCTCGGGAACTCCGCTGGGAATTTCCACCCGGTAGATCTGGTAGGACTGGTTCTCGAAGGCGCTGAACACGGCCTGATCGCGACCTCCCAGCCGCACCCAGCGCGGGTGCATGGTCCCGGCGGAGTAGGTCGACGCGCGGAAGCCGGTTCCCTGCCGGTCGACGACGTATAGATCGAGTGTCCCCGAACGGTCGGAGGCGAACAGGATGCGGGTTCCGTCCGGCGACCAGTCCGGGTCGCGGTCGACCCAACGGCCGAACGTCAGCGGCTCGACGCGCCGGCTGCCGACGTCGAGGAGGTACAGGTTCCTCGCTCCCTCCGGGCCGAACGGGGTCCGGTCCGAGGCGAACACGATCGTCTCGCCGGTGGGCGACCAGCGGGGAGACGTCTCCAGGTAGCGGTCGTTGGTGAGGCGCTCGAGCCGATCCGTGACGATGTCCCACACGTAGAGGTCGGCGTAGCCGGCCCGCGACAGGCCCGTGAAGACCAGTCGCCGGTTGTCCGGCGCCCACGAGGGGGACGCCAGCACGACGATGTCCTTCCACCGCCGCTCGTGCTCGCGATCTCCCGACCGCAGATCCGCGACGTACAGGACGTCGGAGGCGCCCGCCTTGGCGACGAACGCGATTCGGCCCTCGCGGTTGACGTCGATGGTGGAGAGCAGAGGATGGAACGTCTCGTAATCGCCCGAGCGGCCGGCGGTGACCACGGTCTCGAGGTCCTCGTTCTCGCCGGTCAGGTCGGCGGTCTCGATCGTCGCGTATCCGGAATGCAGCGTGAGGTAGCTGAGTGCGGGATCGGCGCCCAATACCCCGGCGGGAACCACCGCGGGGGTGAAGTTGAGCCGGCCCTGGGTCACCACCGGGGTCGCGGTCGTTCCCGCGGGCCGCTCCCCCGCCAGCTGCGGGAAGTAGCGCTGCCGGAGGTGCGTCTTCCACTCCTCGTTCGCGTCCGCCAACGTTACTCCGTACACCTTCCGGAAGGCGGTGGAGAAGTTCTTGTACTTCCACTCGCTCTCGAGAAGCTCGACCACTCGCTCCTCCCCGTAGCGGATCTTCAGGAACTCGAACGCCTCCTGCCCCAGCTTGTAGATCGCGAAGGACCCGGCGTACTTGTCGAGCTCGTTCAGATCGGGAACCAGGCCGTTGAGCAACAGGTCGCGGACCACGAGGTCGCCTTCCGCGTTCCAGGGTCCCGACCAGAACTCGGCCAGGCCTTCGCTGAACCAGAGCGGCGAGTTCCACTCGTAGCCGCCGGGGTGCACGCGCTTGAGATGGGCTCCCTTGCGCGCCTGGAAGACGTGCACGAGCTCGTGGCGGATGACGTGGCGAAAGTCCGCGTAGCTCCCGTTGAACGGCAGCGCGACTCGCCCCTTGAGGAACTCGGTGAATCCGGCGACGCCCTCCGGCAGGAAGAACGGAACGATGTTCGTCTGCTCGAAGTGCTGGTGACTCGCGAACACGACCATCGGGATCCGTTCCTTGGGCACATACGAGAACTTCCTGCTCAGCGCGTCGAAGCTCTCTTCCGCGTAATCGATGGCGATCAGCGCGAGCTCGCGCTCGTCCGGATAGAAATACAGGTCGACGTGGTCGGAAGAGAGCACCTCCCAGTCGAAATCCTCGTACTGGATCTTGTTCTTACCGAAGGTGGAGTACTGTGCGGAGGCCGGAGCTGCTACGAGGATCAGGGCGACGAGAAGGATCGGGATGTGACGAGCCGGAAGGCCGTGCACGCGGATCTCCTGCCTGAAGGTCGGGCTGGCGCCCGTAAGTATGGACTTCCGCCCGCACGGCGAGCAAGAAACCGGGGAAAAGATTCCGGGACCCGCAGGCAAAACGCCGGTCAACCGGTCGCCGGTTTATTCGCTCGCCCGCCCCCCGACCGTCATCCGACCGGTCCCCGCGCCAGCGCCCGCGCGACGTCCGCCGCGATCCTCCGCGGGCGGCGATCCCGATCGAGAGCGATGAGCACGGTCTCGCCCGTGGCCAGCGGCCGTCCTCCGGCCTCGAGCGCATAGCCGAACGTCACGCTCCGGCTGCGGAGCGCCGTCACGCGGGTCGCGATCTCGACCCGCTCGCCGTACCGGACGGCCCCCGCGTACCGGCAGCGGGCTTCCATGACCGAGAACAGGGCGCCCTCCGCCTCCATGCGGTGGTACGGGAACCCGAGCGCCTCGAGGTACCGGGTCCGGCCGATCTCCATCCAGACGAAGTAATTGGCGTGATAGGCGACCCCCTGCTGGTCGGTCTCCGCGTAGCGGACCTCGAGGTCCGCCACGACCGCGTCGCCGCGCACGTCGAACGTCACGCCGGCTCCGGAAGCCGGAGCTCGGCCAGGAGCGGCCCTACGGAGCCTTCCATCCCCCACTCGGACGCCACCACCCGCACGGCGGAGGCAAGGGCGGCCGCCGGCACGCCGACGTGTAAGGCCCCCCGGAGGTGGGCGGCGAGCTGCCGCCCGGCGTCCAGCGCGATCAGCGCGCCGACGGCCGCCAGCTCCCGCATGTCGGGCCCCGGGGACCCGGGGCGTCCCAGCACCTTGCCATAGCCTTCCACCAGGGTCCACTCCGCGATCTCGGGATGCAGGCGCTCGAGCCGGATCCGAAGCGGCTCGTAGTGGTCGCCGTAGACCCGGCGGCACAGCGACTCGCCGCGGGCGCGGAGCGCCTCCGCCGGCCGGGCCTCCACCCGTCGCTCCCCCCGCTCGCGGCCGTCCCGCGACGCCCACCCCTGCCAGGTGAAGAAGGCGTTGATCGTGCGCGGGAACCCCGCGAACAGATACGTCTGGAGGAGGAGCTCCTCGATCTCGTCGGACCCGATCTTGCCGGAGCGCTCCAGGGCGGCCACGAGCCGCTCGGGGTCGCCGCTGGCCGCGGCCGCACCCAGGCGCACGATCGCCTCGGCCGTCGCGGCGGACATCGGCGCGGGGTGAATCTCTTCGCCCCGCGGTTCCTGCCTCTCCACCGGCAGCCACGCGTCGATGCGCCCGATCGCAATCCCGGATCGATTCGTCAGCGTCGGCCGGGCATGGGACTCGAGCGCGGGATCGCGCGATGCGTCGATCTCGCCGAGTCCCTCGAGTAGCGCCAGCAGCGCCGGGTCCTGGGCCCGCCGGGAGCCATCCACGACCTTGAGCGCCAGAGCGCGGGGGCCCTCCTGTTCCCGCGGGCCGCGCAGCGCGGCGCAGTACACCCCCTCGGCGCCGGTCTTGACGATCAGCCGGTCGCCGGCAAGGCGCAGCACGTCGCTGTCGAGCCGGCCCGTCCCGCCCACGTACTCGGGATGGGCCGCCATGGCATCGAAGATCCGGCCGACCGCCCTCTCACGGGACGTCTCCCGCCGGGCGTCCGCCGTCGCCAGCGCGCCCCACGCGCGCGCCATCGCCGCAACGGGCATCGCGAACGTCACGGCCCCGCATCCGTCGACCGCCCTGCCGATCTCCTCCGGCGCCATGCCGGAGAGCTCGGCCAGCGTGCGCCAGATCCTCCGCTGGAGCGGGTGGCCAGGAGCGAGGTACGAATCGAGGGGCCAGCCCAGCGCCCGGCAGACGGCGAGCATGCCGGCGTGCTTGCCGGAGCAGTTGTTGTGGATCGCCGAGGGCTTCTCTCCCCGCCGTCGCAGCTCCTCCGCGGCCACGGCGTTCCCCGGCTCGTGCGCGCCGCAGCGGAGCATGGACTCCTCCAGGCCGGCCTTGGCCAGGATCGCCCGCACCGCTTCGATGTGGATCGACTCGGCATCGTGGGAGGCGGTCATGACGGCCAGTTCCTCCTCGCCGAAGCCGAACCGCTCGACCAGCCCCTCCTCGACCAGCGGCAGAAGCTGGACCGGCTTGGCCGAGGACCGCAGCCAGGCCCTGCGCGCCGGATCGTCCAGACGATGGAGGATGCGTCCGCCGGCATCGACGACCGCAGCCACCACCGCGTGGAAGGACTCGATCTCGTCGCCGCGCCACACGCGCACTCCAGCCGGATCCCGTCGTCGTCCCATCGTCGCCTTACAAGTTGGCGGCCGTGACCGGCTCGCGCACGGTCCGGCGCTGCAGCGTGAGGAAGATCCCGGCCAGGACGAGCGCGCCGCCGACCCAGGTCGCTGGGCGCGGCTTCTCCGCGAGCAAGAGCGCCGCCCACAGCGCGGATCCGATCGGCTCGCCGAGGATCGCGACGTTGACCTTGAAGGCCGGCAGGTAGCGCAGCGCGTAATTCATCGACGAGTGGCCGACGATCGTGGGCACGACGGCGAGCCCGGCCAGCGCGGCCCAGGTAGCCGGTCCCCATCCGGTCAGGGCGCTCCCGGTCGCGAGCGCGCCGGCCAGCAGCCACGCGGCGGTCGCCGCATAGACGACGATCACGTAGGGGACCAGGTCCTTGGTCGCGCGCAGCATCTTGGCCAGGACGTAGTAACCCGAGATCCAGAGCGCGCCGAGCAGGGCCAGGAAGTCACCGGCGAGCGCTCGCCGGTCGAGCGCGAAGTCGGTCCCGGCGATCACCGCCGTGCCCGCGATCGCGAGCCCCATGCCGAGCCATGCCGTGCGCGAGGGCCGCTCGCGCAGGAAGGCCCGGCCGAGGATCGCCACGAACACCGGCTGCGTGCTGACCAGGACCCCCGAGGCCGCGACCGTCGTCAGCTCGAGCGACGAGATCCAGCAGGCGAAGTGGAGCGCGAGAAGGAGCGCCGCGCCGGCACCCGTCCACCAGTCGATTCCTCGCCAGGCGCGCCAGAACCGGATCCGCGCGGCTCCGCAGAACGCCGCCAGGAGCGCGGCCGCCAGCGCCATCCGCCAGAACGCTATCGAGATCGCTGGCGCGTCGGCCCACCGGACGAAGATCGCCGCCCACGTGAGCGCGATGACTCCCACCGTGATGACGACTCCGGCGCGATCCCCGGGCCCGCCGCTCACCGCGGGATCGCCTCGCGGATGAGGCGCTCCCACTCCGCGCAGCACACGCCGCGCTCGAAGGTCGCGCGAAAGGCCTCGCGCGCCCTCCGACCCATGCGGCGGCGCTCCTCCGGATCCGCGCGCAGCGCGCGCAGCGCTTCGACGAGCCGCTCCCCCGCCGCCGGTCCGTCCTCGTCGGGATCGATGACCTGGCCGATCCCCGCTTCCTCGATCGTCCGCCCGCTCTCCGACCCGCGGGGGCCTACCATGACCACCGGGCGAGCGGCGGCCATGATCCCGTAGAGCTTGACCGGGACCACGAGCCCCGCCATGTCGCCGCGGAGGGTGAGCAGGTGCACGTCCGCCAGCGTGAGGGAGTCCGCCAGCGCGCGGCGCGGCCGGTAGTCGATGTAGCGGAAATTCCGGTTGCGCCCCGCGCGGGCGAGAATCTCCGCCTTGCGCGGCCCGCCGCCGACGAACACGAACTCCAGCCCCGGATCGCCCTCCAGCCGGTCCATCGCCTCGAGCACTTCCTCGAAGCGGTGGGCCAGGCCCGCGTTGCCCGAGTACATCACGACGAACTCCTCCCCGATCCCGAGCTCACGGGCGAGGGCGTTGCCGGAGCGGCCGCCGCCGAGGGGCTCGACGTCCTGGCTCCAGACGGGGATCGTCCGGATGAACGACTCCGGGACGCCCTTGGCGACCAGCCGCTCCTTCATGCGGGGTCCCAGCGCCACCACGAACTCCGCCCCGCGGTGGCTCGCGCGATCGAGCGGCCCCAGTGCGCGCGCGACCCGGCGCGGCAGGATCCCCAGCGTGACCTCGACCTCGGGGTGGACGTCCATCGACCAGATGGCGTAGCGGCGGCCGCGCGCGCGGCGCGCGACCCAGCCCGACACCGGCAGCATCGACGGGGTCGTCAGGAGGACGATCAGGTCCCAGCGCCGGCCGGTGGCGAGCCGCGCGGCGACTTGCGCGAGGAATGCGAGGTACTCGAGCAGGCGACCAGGGTGGCTTCGCCGACCGAGCGCGGGAGACGGCAGGCGCGTCACCCGGACCCCGCGCCGGATTTCCCGCGGCGGTGCTTCCACCCGGCCGCCTTCATACGCCCCCTGGCTGCAGAGGACCCCCACCTCGAACCCGTTCCCGACGAGGTGCTCGGCGAGATCGGAGAGGATCTGCCCGGTCGCGGCGACGTCGGGCCAGTAGTGCTGGTTGACGAACAGGAGCGAGGGCTTCCGCCTCACGCCGGGCGCGGCTTCGTCACGACGAACGGGCCGAGGACGAGCGTGTCCATCTGGGTCCGCAGGAAGCAGTCGAGCGCCTCTTGGGGCCGGTTGACGATGGGCTCGTTCTCGTTGAAGGAGGTGTTGAGGACCATCGGCACGCCGGTGCGCAGGGCGAAGCTCCGGATCAGCCGATGATAGAGCGGGTTCGCCTCGGCGGTCACGGTGTGGGGGCGCCCCGACCCGTCCACGTGGGTGACTGCCGGGATCAGTGCCCGCTTCTCCTCGCGGATCTCGTAGACCTTCATCATGAACGGCACGTCGTCGTCGACCTCGAACCACTCTCCCATCGCCTCGCGCAGGATGGAGGGCGCAAACGGGCGGAACCGCTCGCGCAGCTTGATCTTCGCGTTCAAGACATCGCGCATGTCCGCGCGGCGGGGGTCGCACAGGATGCTGCGGTTGCCGAGCGCCCGCGGGCCGAGCTCCATCCTCCCCTGGAACCACCCCAGCACCTCGCCGTCCGCGATCCGCCCGGCGATCTCAGCGCAGAGGATCTCCTCACTGGCGACCTCGCGCACCTGGCACGCCGCGAGCTCCCCTGCCCCCCCGTCGAGGACCTCGCGCAGTCGGTCGCGACCATAGCCGGGGCCGAAGTACGAATGGATCATGGGCTCGGGGCGGGAGCCACCGGACGCCTGTCGCCAGGCGACCAGCGCCGCTCCGACCGCCCCGCCGGCATCCCCCGGAGCGGGCGGCGCGAACACCTTCGCGAAGGGCGTCTCGCGCGTCACCTTCCCGTTGGCGACCGAGTTCATCGCCGCCCCTCCCGAGAGGACGACCGCGTCCAGCCCGTACCGGCCATGGAGCGCTCGCAGGAGATCCAGCACCGCCTCCTCGAAGCGCGCTTGCGCGGAGCGCGCGACGTCGAAGTGGCGCCGATCGAGCTGCTCCCCCTCCCCGCGGGCGGGACCCAGGAGATCCTCCAGCGCGCTGGTGTAGTGCCGCTCCACGGTGGGGGAGCCCGCCTCCCAGCGGTAGGCGAGGTCCTCGCGATGGTGGCGAAAGAACTCGAGGTCGAGGCGGAACTCTCCCCCCGGCAGCGTCCGCAGGACCTTCCGCATCTCCTCCATCCGGGTGGTCGACCCGTAGGGCGCGAGCCCCATGACCTTGTACTCGTCGCCGTACTTCGGGAAGCCGAGGTACTGGGTGATCGCCAGATAGAAGATCCCCAGCGAGTGCGGAAAGTAGACGCGGCCGTCGAGACGCATCTCGACGCCCCGTCCGACCCCCCACGACGCGCTCGAGAAGTCGCCGAACCCGTCGACGGAGAGAAGCACCGCTTCGGCGAAGGGGGAGACCAGGAACGCCGAGGCCTGATGCGCGAGATGGTGCTCGACCTTCTCGATCCGGCCGCCGAATGTGCCGGGAGCGGAGCGGTCGAGCTGTTCCTTTATGCCACCGATCCGGCGGGCGTTCCGGAGGCGGTCGCGGATCAGCCCCATCTGCGGCCGGTGGCGCAGGCCCCAGGCGATCTTGCGCCCGAGGTTCGCCCGCGGGTCGCGATTGACCGCCACCACGTCGAGGTCGCTCAGGTCGAGGCCCGCTTCGCGCAGGCACCAGGCGATCGACTCGGCGGGAAAGCCGGCCCAGTGCTTCAAGCGACGGAAGCGCTCCTCCTCGATCGCCGCGACGAGGCGACCATCGACGACGAGGGCCGCGGCTGCATCGGCGTGGTAGGCGTTCAGCCCGAGCACGTTCATCCGCGCTTCCTTCGCGCCTCCATCAGCTTGCATGAAAGGATCACCTCGGCGACCGCTCGCTGCGCCGTATAGTACAGGCCAGCCCTCCCGTCGAGGACCAGGCCCCGGCCGAGCAGGCAGTAGAGAGTGATCGCGGGAGGGCCCAGCACCATCGTCGCGCGCAGCCGATCGGGCCAGTCCAGCTCCCGCAGCGGAGACGCCGCCAGCTTGGCCGCCTCCTGCTCCGCGTATGCCGCCTGGTTGCGCAACCAGCGCCGCATGCTCTTGCGGTCGTCGTGCAGGATCGGGGTGCGGAGCGAGCCGCTCGGGCCCGCCACATGGACACGGTGCGCATGACCGTCCTGCTCGAAGATTGCGAGCTCCTTGCGGAACAGCACCTGCCGCGGCGGATACAGCGATCCGCGCAGCTTCCGACCGAGGACCAGGTATTCGAACGGCACGAAGAAGCCGGCCTCGGCCGGCTCCGCGGACAACGCGGCGATCTCCGTCACGAGCGCCGGCGGGACGACGTAGTCGGCGTCCAGCGCCATCGCCCACGGGGTCTCGACGGCTCCCAGCGCGTAGCCGCTCTGACCGGCGAACGAGTCGAAGGGCCGCGTTCGGACTTCGACGTTGGGGTGCGAGCGCGCGATCTCGATCGTGCGGTCCGCGCTCCCGCTGTCGACCACCAGGACGTGCCGGGCCCAGTGGAGCCCGTCGAGCACGCGCCCGATGTTCGGCTCCTCGTCCAGCGTCAGAACGAACGGCGTGACAGCCGAGAGGTCCACGTCAATCTCTCCGCACGCAGTCGGGCGCGGGCCCCTCGCCCGCCAGCCAGCGGTATACCTCCAGCATGCGGCGGGCGATCGCCGGCCACGCGAAGCGCTCGGCCACGAGCCGGCGGCCGCGTTCCCCCATCTCGCGGCGGCGGTCGTCCGGCAGGCCGGCGGCCTCGCGGATGGCGGCCGTCAGGGGCTCGAGCCCCGTCTCGGTCCACCAGCCGCAGCCGTGCTCCGCCAGCACAGACCACGGCGCCGCCCGCGTGGTGATGACCGGCACGCAGCTGGCCAGCGCCTCCGCCACGACCACCCCGAAGTTCTCGCTCGAGGTGGGCAGGACGAACACGTCCGCGGTCCGGTACAGATCCCACTTCTCCACGTCGGGCACCGCGCCCCGGAACCGGATCGCGGCGCCGGCCCCGATGTCGCGGGCCCGGCGCTCGATCTCCGCCCGGTGGCCACGCTCGTCCGGTCCGGCGATGACGAGCTCCCACCCCGCGAGCCGCGCCGCTCCCCATGCCTCGACCAGGGTGTCGAGACCCTTCTTGGGATGGATGCGCGAGAGGAACAGGAACCGCCGCGTGCGCTCCGGCGCGTCCGGGTCGCGCCCGGCGATCGGCGGCAGGTCCACCCCGTTGGGGACGACCGCGATCGGAACGCCGAGCCCGGCCCCGCGGATCTCGTCGGCTTCCAGGTCGGAGGTCGCGTGCACCGCGTCGGCGGACTCCAGATCGCGCTTCTGGTACGCGCGCCACGCGATCCGCTTCCGCCGGCCCCGATGGGCGAGCGACCACTCCGACAGCATGCCACGCGGGCTGACGATCCGCGCGACCGAGCGACGGTCGGCGACGCGGGCGGCGGCGCGGTTGCTGGCCAGCCAGATCCCGTGGTCGTGGATCGCGTCGGCGCCCGTGGCGTCGAGCCGCGCTTCGAGGAGCCGCGCGAAGGGACGGGGGTGCGGCTGCATCCGTCCCCACCGGCGGGCGACGCCGGAGGCGTGCGCGGCCACGCCCGGGTCGAGCTCCGCCTCGCCGGTCACGATCTCGATCGTGGCTCCCTCGTCCGACAGCGATCGGCACAGAGCGGCGACCGAGCGGGCAGGCCCGCCCTCGGCTGGCGCCAGGCGCGCGATCGTGTGCACGACGGCGAGGTCCCGGGCCGGCGCGCCCCGACCGGCGAGCCCCCTCACCTTCTCTCCCTCACGCCGCGCGTGTCGAGGATCTGCTCGAGCCGCTCGCGGAACCGGTCGGGACCGAAGCTCTCGATCACGCGCCGGCGGAGCCCGGCGGGGTCGAAGATGGAGCGGTTGGGGTGTGTCCCGCGCAGGACCTCGACCGCCGCGTCGGCGAAGCCCGCCACGTCGTCCGGGTCCACGAGCACGCCGAGCTCCCCGTCGAGGAGCGCGTCGCGCGCGCCATCCCGGTCGCCGGCGATGACGGGCTTCCCGCACGCCATCGCCTCGAGGTACACGATCCCGAGCCCCTCGCGCTTGCCCGGCATCGCGAAGGCGGTGCAGAGACCGTAGTAGTCGGGCAGATCCGCGTCGGGTACCGAGCCCACCAGCGTCACGCAACCGTCGAGTCCCAGAGCGCGGATGCGGGCCTCGATGCGCGCCCGGTCGTACCCTTCCCCGACCAGGACGTAGTGGAGTTCCGGTATCCGCCCACGGATCGCGGGAAGCGCGTCCAGCACGAGGTCATACCCCTTGTACCGCTCGCGTCCGGCCAGCCTCGCCACCGTGAGCAGGACCGGCTGTCCCGGCTCCAGCCCGAGCCGCGCCATCAGGGCCGGCGAGCGCTCGCGGGGCCGGAACCGCTCGGGGTCGAATGTGCCCGGCAGGAGCGCGATCCGTGCCGGGTCGAGACCCTGCTCGTCGATCAGGCGCTGGGCGGTGTACCGGCTCACGGACACCACGCACTCCGCACGCGCGAGCGCGCGCCGGAGCGCCGGCCGCTCGACGCCCCACGCCTCGATCCCATGCGTGACGATCCAGAACGGAATCCTCGGCCGGCGGAGTCCGTCGAGCATGGCGGCGAAGTTCAGATGGCCGACGACGATCAGTTGCGGCCGATCGATCAGGGTGCGGGCCGCGAGGATGGCCGCGAAGGCCGGCATGCGCATCGGGTGCGGCAGGCCCCCGGTGCCGTGGACGCGCATGCCGGACAGACGCACGTCACTCGTCCGGTCGTTCTTGAGGAACACCTCATACTCCGGCTCGGGCCACGCCTGGCTCAACGCAGCCAGCAGCGACATCGAGTAGCGCTGGATGCCGCCGTGCGTGACGGCGACGGACGTCAGCCACACGTGACACGAGACGCTCACCGCCCCTCCCGGCGCACGTACGCCACGGCCTCCAGGGTGCCGTCCACAGCGTTCGCGGCCGAGTACGACGCGACGTGCTCCCGCGCCCGACGGCCCATCTCCGCCCGCGCGACGCCGTTTGCGGCGAGCGCCAGGAGCGTCCGCGCGAGCGCCTCGACGTCCCCGAAGGGGAAGATCCTTCCCGTCACGCCGTCGCGCACGAGATCGGGTCCGCAGCCGACCCTGTCGCTGACGATCGCCGGCAGACCGTGAGCCATCGCCTCGTTGACGACCAGGCCCCACGTCTCCCCGTAGTCGGACGGCAGGACGAGACAGTCGGCCGCGACGTACGCGCGGCTGATCTCCGTCTGGTTGAGGAACCCCGCGAACGTTGCGCCCGACTCGTGGCGCGCGGCGAACCCTCTGGCGGCGGCCTCCATCTCTCCCGTGCCCACCACCAGGGGCCGGATCCGCGGATCGCTCCGGCGCGCCGTCCCGCACGCCGCAAGGAAGTCGAGCGGGCGCTTCTTGGCGACGAGCTTGCCGGCGAACAGGAAGCAGACCTCCTCCGGCCCGATGCCCCAGCCGGCGCGGATCGAGTCTCGCTCCGGCATCCATTGCTCCGCCTGCGCCGCGAACCGATCGTTGTCGGCGAAATAGGGCACGGGGAAGATCCGCTCCGCCGGCACACCGTTCCCCAGGTAGAACCGCCGGTTCGACTCGCCGATCGCGAGGCAGGCGCTGAAGCGGGAGAGGAGGGCGCGGTGAAGCGCGCGCGTCCAGGGCGGTGGGGGCCGCAGGCCGCTCGACTCCGCGCGGACGAGGCAGGGGATCCCGAGCCGACGACTGGCCCGCAGGGCCTGCAGGAGCGGCAGGGCGTTCCATCCGCCGACGATCACGGCTGTGGGGCGGGCACGCGCGAACGCCTCACCCACCCCGGGCGTGCGGCTCGCGAGGAAGCCGCGCAGCGACGGCTCGCGGGCGGTGTTCTCGAGCACCTCCCAGCGATACCCGTCCAGGAGCGGGACGTCCCACGCGAAGTCCATTCCGAAATCCACGCCCTGCTGTTCGGGGGTCGGCAGGAGCGCGAAGTACACGGTCAGGTCCACGCCGTCGCGCAGGGCGAGGGCGCGATACCAC
>DATFFS010000195.1:0-16283 GCA_035249945.1 Gemmatimonadota bacterium | reverse complement strand
TGGCCTGCGGTGGCGACGAGCCGACCCGGACCAGGACGGCGGAGCTCCCGGCCGGCCGGTCGGGCCTCGGCACCCCCGACCAGGTCGTCGAGAACGGCGAGCACGTCATCACGGCACAGGGCGTCAAGAAGGCCGTGCTGGTCGCCGAACAACTCTATTTCTACAACGACGAGGGAAAGGTGTACGGCGATACGATCCAGGTCTCCTTCTTCGACGATGCGGGCGGGTTCCAGTCCATGCTCACGGCCGAGCAGGGCGAGATGAGCCAGCACAGCGACGACATGATCGCGCGCGGCAACGTCGTCGTCCGGGGATCGGGCTCGCGGATCACGACCGAGGAGCTGCACTACGACCCGCAGCGGAACCTGGTCACGAGCGACGAGCCGACCGAGATCTTCCAGGCGGGCAACGTGATCCGGGGAAGCGGAGTCGAAAGCGACCCGGCGCTGACCAACATCCGGATCCGGGGAGGCTCGGCCGTCATTCGGTCGGAACCCGAGCTGGGTCGCGAGCGGCAGCGGGAGGAGCCAGAGCCGCAACGTCCGATACCGGGGCAGGAGCCACGCCCGCAGGAGGCGGACACGTCCGGTGCCGCGACCCCCTAGGATCCTGCCGATCGCGCTGATCGCTGCCGGCCTGTGTGGCGCCGCGGCGGGCACCGTGCGTGCCCAGGCGGACGACGATCCCGTCGTGATCGACCACGCGAACGTCCTCCGCAGGGTCGTGGAAGGCGACTCGCTGACGTATTTCCTCGAAGGCGCCGTTCGGGCGCATCGGGGGCCGATCCAGATGCGCAGCGACCTGGCGACGATCTTCCGCCTCAGCCAGGTGGCCGACTTCCAGGGCAACGTCCACTTCTGGGACGCGACGACGGAGATTTATGCCGATCGGCTGCTGTACTACGAGGTCACCGACCAGGCGGTCGCAACCGGCAGCGTGCAGGTGATCGACCGTCGCAGCGGCTCCCAGGTGGCGGCCGACACCGTGCTGTACGACCGGATCCGGGACGTGATCACGGCGCACCCGCGACCCCACGGGATCGTCCTTCCCCAGGACACGACCGGACAGGACGACCCGTTTCACGTGTGGGCGGATCTGATGGTGTTCCACAGCGACTCGACGGGGACGGAGATGGACGGGCTCGGCCACGTGCTAATCGAGCGCATGGACCTGACCGCGGTGGGCGACAGCCTGCACTACGACGAGCGGGTCAGCCGGGTGGCGCTGCGGAAGGAGCCCCGCGTCGAGACTCTGGAGACGTACCTTACCGCCGATCGGATCGATGTCCTGCTGGAGGACAGCCGGCTGGACGCGCTGGTGGCCCTCGACCAGGCGCGCGCCGTGGACAAGACGGATTCGCTGCCTCCCGCCGTTCCGGCGGCATTCAACCACGTCAGCGAGCACTCGTTCCTGGAGGGTGACAGCCTGATCATCGAATTCGCGGACGGAGAGATCCAGTGGCTCGTCGCCGAGGGTCGGGCGCGGAGCCTCAACTACGCGCTGGAGTCGGCGCCCGGCGCCGTCGAGACCTGGAGCGTCAACTATCTGCTGGGGGAAAGGCTTGAGTTGAGCTTCCACGGCGACACGCTGAGCCGGGTGGTGGCGAGCGGCGGCCACCGCGGAGTGTACCGCAGCGAGGAGGTCCGCAAGAGCGGCCCCGAGCGGCGGCCGAGCGAGCCCATACCGCTTCCGGAGATGGCGCTGGTGGTGGCGGGCGCGCCGGGCCGGATGAGGAAGGCGCCCGACCACCCCGCTAGCGGGGCGCGATGAGCGACGCGATCGGGACCACTCGGACGTCGACCCCGGCCGAGCACGGCTCCGAGGCTCTGCTGCCCGACGTCCGGATCCGGCCCGATTCCCTCCTCCGCGCGGCGCATCTGGTCAAGCGGTACGGAAAGCGCCGCGTCGTCGACGACGTCTCGCTGGAGGTCCATCCCGGCGAGGTGGTGGGCCTGCTGGGGCCCAACGGCGCCGGCAAGACGACGACCTTCTACATGATCGTGGGGCTCATCAAGCACTCCCAGGGAAGGATCTTCCTGGACGGCGAGGAGATCACCCACAAGGCCATGTACAAGCGGGCGCGGATGGGGATCGGCTACCTGTCCCAGGAGCCGTCGGTGTTCCGCAAGCTCACCGTCGAGGACAACATCATGGCGATCCTCGAAACGTGCCCGATGTCGCGGCAGGAGCGAAAAGACCGCCTCGAGACTCTGCTCGACGAGCTGGGCCTCCGGCGCGTGCGGAAGACCAAGGCGTACGCGCTCTCGGGCGGCGAGCGGCGGCGGCTCGAGATCACGCGGGCCCTGGTCACCCAGCCCCGCTACATGCTCCTCGACGAGCCTTTCGCCGGCGTCGACCCGATCGCCGTCGACGACCTGCAATCGATCGTCTCCGCGCTGCGCGACCGGGGGCTGGGGATCCTCATCACCGACCACAACGTGCGCGAGACGCTGGCGATCACCGACCGCGCCTACCTGCTCTACGACGGCCGGATCCTCAAGTCCGGACCCGCCGACGCACTGATCGCGGATCCCGAGGCGCGGCGGCTCTACCTGGGCGAAGACTTCCGCTTGTAGTCGGCGGCTGAAAACGGCCCATCTTCGGCGTTCCGCTCCTCGCGTCTTCCTGCGGCGTACAGACGTACGCCTCGGAATCCGCTCGTCGCGCGCCGCCGAATCTGGACCGTCTTGAGCGGCCTTGAGCCGGCCGCCAAGGCGCCTGCTGCGGCCCCTCCGGTCGGTTCGGGATTCCGGAGCCGCCGGGATTGGGGCTGGCGGGGGATCGACGGTTTCGGCGCAGGTCGCACAGCGGAGTTGAAACCGCCGCCCGGTTGTCGTATCGTAGAATAGCTCTGGCATGATTCGTGCGGCGGAAGGAACCCGCCCACGTGGACTAGGTCCCACCACGCCTCGGACGGGTCCCAGGATGGCGCTTCGACAAACGCTCCACCTCACCCAGCGGCAGGAAATGCGGATGAATCCGCGCCTGTACCAGGCGATGGATCTCCTCTACCTGCCTCTCCTCGAGCTCGAGCAGCACCTCAAACAGGAACTCGTGCAGAATCCCTTCCTCGAGATGCGGGAGCCGGAGGAGGAGTTCGCCGACCAGGCCGAAGCCGAGGAGCAGGCGGAGAAGGAGGAAGAGGAAGTCGACTGGGAGGAGATCCTGCTGGATGGCTTCGATCCGGGATACCGCACCGGACCGACCCGCGAGCGTCCGGAGGAAGTAGCCGAAAAGGTCGGCGAGACCACGATCGACCTCTGGGACCATCTGCTGGGGCAGCTCTACCAGAACGACGGCTATGGCAACGGGGACATGCGGATCGGGGAGGAGATCATCGGAAATATCGACGAGGACGGCTATCTGACCTGCTCGGTCGAGGAGATCGCTTCCACGATCGACGTGACGGTGGCCGACGTCGAGCGCGTCCTGCGGACGATCCAGCGCTTCGATCCCGCGGGGGTGGGGGCGCGCGATCTCCGCGAATGCCTGCTTCTCCAGGTGCAGGACCATCTCGGCGAGGATTCGCTCGCCTACCGGATCGTCGACCAGCACTTCGGCGAGCTCTCGACCCACAAGTACCACGAGATCGCCCGCGCGCTCGGAATCCGGCCGCAGGAAGCGCAGGATGCCGCCGACGAGATCGCGCAGTTCGATCCCAAGCCGGGCCGCAAATACGACCAGGACGAGGGAGACTACGTCACGCCCGACATCATCGTCGAAGAGGTGGACGGCCAGTACATCGTCTCGCTCAACGACGGCGATCTGCCGCGTCTCCGGATCAGCCGGACGTATCAGCAGCTGGCGCAGAATGGCGAGTTCAAGGGCAAGGCCAAGGAGTTCGTGCAGGCGAAGCTCAACGGCGCCAACTGGATCATTCAGGCGATCGAGCAGCGCAGGCAGACGATGCTGCGGACGATGCACGTCATCCTGGACCGCCAGCGCGAGTTCTTCGAGAAGGGCATCCATTTCCTCCGGCCGCTCACGCTGAAGGAGGTGGCCGACGAGATCGGAATGCACGAGTCGACCGTCAGCCGCGTGACGAACGAGAAGTTCGTGCAGACGCCCCGCGGCGTCTTCCGGCTCAAGTTCTTCTTCTCGAGCGGATTGAGCACGGAGGAGGGCGAGGACGTCTCGGCGCGCGGTGTGAAGGCCCGGATCCAGGAGCTCATCGACCGCGAAGACCCCCAGGATCCCCTGACCGATCAGCAGATCGTCGAGCAGCTGAAGTCAGAGGGCATCCAGATCGCTCGGCGCACGGTCCAGAAGTACCGCGACCAGCTGGGAATCCTTTCGTCCCGCTATCGCAAGCGCGTCAAGTAAGTTCCCATCCCTCCCTCCCGAGGTTGATCCATGCAGATCACGTTCAGCAGTCGCCACGGTGAGCTGCCCGACGCTCTCAAGGAATACGCACGCCAGGAGGTGGAAGGTTTATCCCGATACTTCGAACGACTCGTCGAAGCCGACATAACGCTCGACCAGGAGGGGCACCGCAACATCGCCGAGGTTCGGATCCATTCCTCCAACGACACCCACTTCGCCAGCTCGGAGACCGAGGACATGCGCTCGGCGATCGACGGCACGCTGGCCAAGCTCAAGCGTCAGCTCCAGCGTCACAAGGACAAGCTGAATCGCCGGCAGCTGACGAAGGGAGAGCGGGAGTTCGTGGCCGGCCGGATGCAGCCCGTGGCGGAGTCGCCGCCGGACATGACCGCCGCGCCCGTGGAGTGGGACCGCATCACCAGCGGTGAGGCGATCGAGCGGCTGAGCGCGAGCGGCGAGGAGGTGCTCGTGTTCGTGGACACCGCGGACGGAGCGGTGAAGATTGCGCGTCTCGACGGGGAAGGGTCCATAAGCGTCGTCGAGGCGGAGGCCTTCGAGATGGAGGATCGGTAGGGTGACGAAACCGCTCGCGGAACCCGCCCGCTGATCCTCCTGTCATGGCGCTGACGGTCGCCAAGCTGCTGGCCCTGAAGGCGGACGTCCTCGGGCTCACGCTGCTGACCCACGAGTCCACGGCCGAGCGCGAGATCCCCACCGACGAGGTCATCTCCCCGGGGCTGGTCCTGGCCGGCTTCAGCCAGCGCTTCACGCACATGCGCTCCCAGGTCCTCGGCGAAACCGAGATCGTATACCTGCAATCCCTCACGCCCGAGCAGCGCCGAGAGGCCATCGTCCGCTTCATGTCCTACGAACTGCCGGTCGTCTTCGTGACGAAGGCCCTGGAGCCGCCCGCGGGAATGATCGAGCTGGCCAACGAGCGGGGCATCCCGATCGTCTCCACGCGCATGAAGACCGGAGAGTTCTACGGGGCCATCAAGTCGTTCCTGGAGTCACGCTTCGCGCCCTCGACGTTCCTGCACGGATCGCTGGCCGACATCTATGGAGTAGGGCTTCTGTTCATGGGTCGCAGCGGGATCGGCAAGTCCGAATGCGTCCTGGACCTGGTCGAGCGCGGTCACCGGCTGGTGGCCGACGACCAGGTGCGCGTCACGCGGCGCTCGGGCGGAATCCTGATCGGGCGCGGCAATTCCGTGCTCGGGTTCCACATGGAGATCCGCGGCGTCGGGATCATCGACATCCGCTCGCTGTTCGGCATCCGCTCCGTGCGCCTGCAGAAGCGGATCGAGGTCATCGTGCGGCTGGAGGACTGGGACGAGAGCACGCCGGTCGAGCGTGTCGGGTTGGACGAGGAGCGGACAGCGATCCTGGACGTCGAGATCCCGCTCGTGCGCGTGCCGCTCAACCCGGGCAAGAACATCACCGTGATCGCCGAGGTGGTGGCGATGAACCACCTTCAGAAGTTCGCCGGCGGGCACACCGCCGAGCAGTTCAACGAGCGCCTGATAGAGCGCATGCGCACACGCGCCGAGACCGAGACGTATCTGGAAGAGGATTACGAATGACGGGCCGCTGCGGAGTGGTAGTGGCGCACGGACGCCTCGGGGAAGGCCTGCTCTCGGCGCTCTCGCGGGTGGCGGGCGAGCAGGATTCCCTCTGGGCGCTCTCGAACGAGGATATCGGCGGTGCCGACCTCGAGGCGGAGATCGCCGGGATCATCGACGAGCGATCGGCCGGGCGCGACGCGTATCTGCTGAGCGACATGGATGGCGGCTCCTGCGGTCAGGCATGTCGCCGGCTCCTGGCCAAGGGGAGCGTCAAGGCGGTTCTCTACGGCGTCAACCTGCCCCTCCTTGTCGAGTTCGTCTTCCTGCAGGAAGAGTCCTTCGAGCGTTTCGTGACGGCCGCCGTCGAGAAGGGACGCCGCGCGCTGGGAGTCCACTTGTGAGCGTCGTCCTCTTCCGCGTGGACGAGCGGCTGATCCACGGCCAGGTGGTGGTCGGCTGGGCGCGGGCACTCCGCCCGCGACGGATCATCGTGGTGGACGACGCGCTCTCGGAGGACGTGCTCGAGCAATCGATCTACCGGACCGGGATCCCGGAGGGGATCGACGCCGACTTCTGGAACGAGTCGGAGGCCGTGCGCGCGTTGCCGGCGGTGCTCGAGTCGAGCGAGCGGGCATTCGTGCTGACGGCGGACCTGGCCACCATGGCGCACCTGACCCTCCAGGTGGAGGGGATCGATGAGGTCAACGTGGGCTGCATCCATCATGGCGGCCGACGCGTGCTGCCCTACGTGCGGCTCGACGAGGGCGATGACAGGCTGATCGACGAGATGTCGGACAGGGGGGTGCGGATCGTCGCGCGCGACGTGCCGAGTTCGGCACCCACGCGGCTCGGCGCTCAGGCGCGCGGATGACGGAATGGCAGGCGGCGAGCCTCGTGGCGCTCGGGGCGGTCGTGTTCCTGGACCAGTGGCCCGCCGTCCAGTCGATGGTCTCGCGGCCGATCGTCGTGGGACCACTCGTGGGATGGATTCTGGGAGCGCCCGCCGACGGCGTCCTGTGGGGGGCCGCCTTCGAGACCGCGCTGCTCGCGATCCAGCCCGTAGGGGCCGCGCGATACCCCGATGCCGCGCTGGCCGGCCTGCTGGGGACGGCGGCGGCGATCACGGGAATGGAGGCCGGGGTCTATCCGGCCGCCTGGGCGGTCGCCGTGGCCGGGGCAGCCGGATGGATGGGGGACCTCGTCGGAAGCATCCAGCGCCGCTGGAATGCACGCACGGCGGCGACGGTCACGGCCCAGGTCTCCGCAGGGTCACTGGGGGCACCGGCGCGCGGCATAGCGGCAGCGCTCTCGCGCGGGGTCGCGTTCGGCGCGCTGGAGACGGCGGCGGGGCTCGTGGTCGTGATCCTGGGGACCCGGCTCCTGGCCGGTTCGCCGTGGGCCGGCCCGCTGGATGCGCACGGGATGCGGATCGCAGCCGCGGCGATGGCTGCGGTGGCGGGTGCCCGCGCCCTGGGTCTCGGCCGGAAGCGCGCGGCTCCGCTGGTCCTCGGCGTGGCCGCCGGTGTCGCTCTGGTGGCGCTGGGAGCAGCGGCATGAAGCAGGAGAAGGGGCTGTCCAGACGGCTTCGACGCGAGCGGCGCCGGGTCGCCCTCAGGTCCACCCTCGTCCAGGCCGTGTGGAACTACGACTCCCTGCAAGGGATCGGCTTCGGGTGGGCGATCCTGCCGGGCCTCGAGCGGATCCGGCCCGACGGCAAGGAGCGCGCTGAGCGTCTCCTCGCGCACCTCGGCACGTTCAACGCCAACCCGTACCTCGCGCCGATCGCGATGGGAGTCGCTCTGCGCGTGGAAGAGGAGATCGCGCGCGGTGCCGCCGGCGCCGAGCGGCGCCTCGCCCGGCTTCTGCACGCGCTCAGGGGAAGTCTGGGCGCGATCGGCGACGAGCTGTTCTGGAGCGCGTGCCGGCCGGCGCTCGGGCTCGCGGCCGCGGTCGCCGCACTCGCCACGGGCAGCATCTGGCCCGCCGTCGTCTACCTGCTGGCGTGGAATGCGCTCGCTCAGGGCATCCGCCTGGCCGGCGTTCGGGGTGGTTTCGCCGCCGGCGCGGCGGTCGTGCGGGTGCTCCAGGATCCCTTCTGGGGGAACGCCGCGCGCGCGGCGCGAGGGGCCGGAATCTTCGCCGCCGGCGCAGGACTCGGGATGGGAGCGGGGCTCGCCGTCCTCGGTGGCGGCGGGATGGCGGGCGGAGCGATATTCCTCGCGCTCGTGGCCCTGCTCTGGCTGACCGGCACTCGGATCGGCGGGCGGGGTCCCGCGCTCTCTCCCACGCTCGCCTTTCTCGCAGCCGTGGCCCTCTTGGGCGCGATCTTCCATGTGTCCGGGGGGACCCTGCCGTGATGTCCGCCAGCTGTCGCGCCAAGGCCAGGATCGTCAACCGGCTGGGTCTACACGCCCGTCCGGCCGCGCACTTCGTGCGGCTGGCCGCGCGGTTCGTCTCCGACGTCTACGTGGCCCGGGATTCCATGGAAGTGAACGGCAAGAGCATCATGGGCGTGATGATGCTGGCCGCCGAAGAAGGAGCGGAGATCGAGATCCGGGCCGAAGGCGAGGACGCGGAGAAGGTCGTCGAGGAGCTCGTCGCACTCGTCGAGCGCGGATTCGACGAAGATGACGAAGGGCGACCGATCCGACCCGGAGAAGACCGGGATGGTTGAGCTTGCCTCCCAGGAGATCTACCATCACGGCCAGGGCGTCTCCATAGGGGTGGCATACGGCCCCGTCTACCTGATCACCCCGGACGCTCTCCGCGTCCCGCGCCGTGAGATCTCCGCCGACGAGGTGGCGGGCGAGCTCTCGAGGCTGGAGGACGCGCTGGCCGCGACGCGTGTCGACATCGAGCGTGTCCGCGTCGCTCTCGAGCGGGCCGACAAGAGCGACGAAGCGGCGATCTTCGACTCGCATCTCCTCATCATCGAGGACGAGACGCTGCTCGAATCGGTGCGCGACCGGATTCGCCGCCATCTCGTCAACGTGGAGCACGCCTTCTCCTCCCGGGTCCTCGAGGCCGTGGAAAGGATCGAGAAGAGCGAGAACTCCTATCTGCGCGAACGGGTGCGGGACATCCGCGACGTGGAGCACCGGGTGGTCCGCTTCCTGCTCGGCCAGCGGGAGCCTGCGGTGGGCGACCTGCCGCAGAACGCCATCCTCGTGGCTCACGACCTCCCTGCGAGCCTGACCGCCGAGCTCGATCGCGACCGCATCCTGGGGTTCGCGACCGAGCTGGGATCGGCCAACAGCCACACCGCGATCCTGGCACGTGCCCTGGAGATCCCGGCGGTGGTGGACCTGGGGCCCGTGCTCCAGCGCGTGTCCCACGGGGAGTCGGTGGTGCTCGATGGCCGCGAGGGGCTGCTGATCCAGAACCCCGCCCCCGATACGCTGGCCGAATACGAACGGATCAAGGCCAAGATCGAGCGCAAGCGCGCCGAGTGGGTATCGCTGGCGGGCGTGCCCGGTCGCACGGCCGACGGCGAGCACCTTACCTTGCTGGCCAACATCGAGTTCAACCGCGAGGTCGACGCCGCGCTCGCGTTCGGAAGCGACGGGATCGGACTCTACCGCACCGAGTACCTGTTCCTGCAGGGTGGCGGTGACGTCTCCGAGGAGGACCAGTTCGAGGTGTACGGCGGGATCGTGCGCCGGATGGAGGGTCGCCCGGTCACCATCCGGACCCTCGATCTGGGGGGCGACAAGCTGCTGGCCGGCATGGAGCCCGAGGACAACCCCTTTCTCGGCTGGCGCGCGGTCCGATATTGTCTCGATCGCCCGGAAGTCTTCCTGGGACAGTTGCGGGCCATCCTGAGGGCGGGTGCGGAGGGGAAGGTGGCGATCATGATTCCGATGATCACGGCGATGGAAGAGGTCGACGCGGTGTTCGAGATGGTGGCTTCGGCGAAGCAGTCCCTGCGCGCGGAGGGACTGCCGTACGCGGACCCGTGCCCGGTGGGGGTCCTGGTCGAGACGCCGGCGGCGGCTCTGATGGCCGCCACACTCGCCGAGCGCTTCGACTTCCTCTCCTTGGGAACCAACGATCTCATCCAGTACACGCTGGCGGTCGATCGCGGCAATCGCCGGGTCGCGCACCTCTACCAGCCGTTTCACCCGGCGGTCCTCGAGCTGGTGCGCAAAGTCGTCGACGCGGCCGCCGCCGCCGGGAAAGAGGTGACCGTATGCGGGGAGATGGGCTCGAACTCGCGGGCGGCGACGCTCCTCCTGGGGCTCGGGGTCCGGAGCTTCAGCATGGTGGCCGCGCGGATCCCGCGGATCAAGCAGATTCTCGGGCTGGTGGGCGTCGCCGAGGCGCAGGAAACCGCCGCCGAAGCGCTGGAGCAAACCGACTCCGATTCCGTCAAGGCGATCGTGGAGGGCCGCTTCGGCGAGCGGTTCCACCGGGCGCCGTCCGGTTGAGCCCGCGGCGATGAAACCGAGGTCACCCGTTCAGCCCACCGCCACCGAGCTCGCGCTGTGGCGGCAGCGTGAGGCCGAGCTCGACCGCTCTGGCATGCGCGCGCACGTGGCGGAGTTCGGCTCCCGGCTGGAAGCGGCCGTGGCGCCGGCCCGGTCCTTCGCCCGCGGCCTCGATCCCGATCCCACCCCGGCCGCCATCGCGGTGCTCGGGATGGGGGGCTCGGCGGTGGCCGGCGACCTCGTCGCGGCTGCGGTGGGATCGCGCGCGAGGCTCCCGGTCGCGACCGTGCGCTCGCCGGAACCGCCGGCCTGGATCGACGACAGCGCCTTCGTGATCGCGTCGTCGTACTCGGGCGACACCGAGGAGACGCTCGCGGCGTACCGCGCGGCGCGTGAGCGGGGCGCCCGCGGCGCTGTGATCACCACGGGGGGCCGGATCGCCACGCTCGCCGCCGAGCTGGGTGATCCGGTACTGGAGCTGCCATCCGGATTGCCCCCCCGCGCCGCCCTGCCGGAGTCTCTTGCCGGCTGCGCCCTGGTGGTGGCGGCGATCGCTCCGGGGCTCGAGGTGGCCGCGCTCGCCGAGGAGCTCCGGGCGGCCGCCGGGACCCTGAGACCCGACCTGGAGGCGTGGCTCGGCTGGGAGAGCACGAACTCGGCGCTCGCGCTGGCGGTCTCGTTCGCCGATCGGCTGCCGATCGTCTACGGTGGACATCCCGTGTCGATTGCAGCCGCCGGCCGCTGGAAGACCCAGCTCAACGAGAACGGGAAGATCCCCGCCTGGGCCGGCGCGTTTCCCGAGCACGGCCACAACGAGATCGTCGGCTTCGATGGCGGACATCCCGCGCTCGAGCGGCTGGCGCTCGTCTACCTCGAGACCCCGTGGGACGACGCGCGGGTTGCCCACAGGATGGCATGGACCCGCCAGTGGTGCGCGGACCGGGTGGGAGCCCAGCACCGGGTCGAAACCGGCGGCGACACGCCGCTCGAGGGGATGCTCCGGTTGTGCTGCATGGGGGACTGCGCTAGCTTCCTCGTTTCCATCATCACCGGGAAAGATCCCACCCCCGTGACGCCCATCGACATGTTGAAGGCAGAGCTCGCACGTTGAAGATCGTCATTCCTGCCGCCGGGCAGGGGATCCGGCTCCGGCCCCACACGCATACGCTGCCCAAGGTCATGCTTCCGGTTGCCGGCCGGCCGATCATCGGCCACATCCTCGCCGACGTGGCTCGTCTCGATCCGGTGGAGGTGTGCCTGGTCGTCGGCTACCGTGGTGACACGATCGAGCGCTATGCCGAGCGCGCGTTTCCCGACTTGCCGATTCGGCTCGTCTGGCAGAAGGAGCAGCTCGGGCTCGGCCACGCCGTGCTCCAGGCCCTGGATCCCGGCGACCGCGACGCGGTGCTAGTCGTCCTCGGCGACACGGTCTTCGACGTCGACTACGCCAAGGTCGTGGCCCACCAGGAACACGTTCTCGGGGTCCGCTCCGTGCCGGACCCCGAGCGTTTCGGGATCGTGGAGCTGAACCCGGCCGGAGGGGCGATCACCCGCCTGGTGGAGAAGCCGGCGGAACCCACGGGGAATCTCGCGCTGGTCGGCCTCTATTTCGTGCGCGACGGGGAGCTGCTGCGGCAGGCGATCGCCGGGCTCGTCGACGACGACTCGCGGACGCGGGGCGAGTATCAATTGACCGACGCACTCCAGCGCATGATCGAGGCCGGCGAGCGATTCGTGCCCTACGAGATCGGGGGCTGGTACGATTGCGGCAAGTCCGAGACGCTGCTGGCCACGAATCGCGCGCTCCTCGACCTCCGTCCGCAGGAGAATCCCGCTCAGGGACTCGAGCACAGCGTCCTGATCCCGCCGGTGCACGTCGGACCGAGCTGCGCGATCGAGAACGCGATCGTGGGCCCGCACGTGTCGATGGCCGAAGGCGTCACGATCCGGAATGCGATCGTGCGCGACAGCATTCTCGCGGATGGCGCCCACGTGGAGGGCGCGGTCCTGGAAGGCTCGATCGTGGGACCCGACGCACGGGTCCGCGGGCGGGCCGGAACGGTGAACCTGGGAGACAATTCGGAGGTTACATGGTGAAGACCGCGCCCGCCCGTCCACCGCAGCGCGCGGCGAATCTCGCCCGCAAGGATCGGTACGTGTTCACCTCCGAGTCCGTGACGGAGGGCCATCCCGACAAGATCGCCGACCGCATATCCGACGGGGTGCTCGACGCGGCCCTGACCGGCGATGCGATGAGCCGCGTCGCGTGCGAGACGCTCGTGACGACCGGCCTCATCGTGGTGGCGGGAGAGATCACGACCGAGACGTATATCCCGGTGGCGGACGTGGCGCGCGAGGCGGTGCGCGAGATCGGCTACACGGACGCGCGCATGGGCTTCGACTTCAAGACCTGCGGCGTCCTGGTCTCGCTCGACCAGCAGTCGCCGGACATCGGTCAGGGCGTGGACAAGGACGGCGCGGGGGACCAGGGGATGATGTTCGGCTATGCGACCGACGAGACCGAGGAGCTGATGCCGCTGCCGATCTCGCTGGCGCACGCGCTGACCCTGCGCCTCGCCGAGGTGCGCAAGGACGGCACGCTGCCGTGGCTGCGCCCCGACGGGAAGAGCCAGGTGTCGGTCGAGTACGACCAGGGCATGGCGCGGGAGATCCGCACCGTCGTGATCTCGAGCCAGACGGGGGATGAGAGCGAGGTGTCGCGCGAGGAGATCGTGGAGCGCGTCCGCGAGGACGTGATCTGGCCGATCCTGCCGGCGGACATGTACGACCGCGACAAGCTCGTCGTCCACATCAACCCCACCGGCCGGTTCGTGATCGGCGGACCGATGGGCGACGCGGGCGTGACCGGCCGCAAGATCATCGTCGACACGTATGGCGGTGCCGGGAGGCACGGCGGTGGGGCGTTCAGTGGAAAGGACCCGACGAAGGTCGACCGCTCGGGGGCCTACGCCGCGCGCTGGATCGCCAAGAACCTGGTCGCAGCGGGCCTTGCGAGCCGCTGCGAGGTCCAGCTCGCCTACGCGATCGGCGTCGCGGAGCCGGTCAGCGTGATGGTGGACACCTTCGGGACGGGGGAGGAGCCCGACGAGGTTCTGTCGGCGATGATCCCCAAGCTGTGGGACCTGCGTCCCAAGGCGATCATCGAAGCGCTGGACCTCAGGCGCCCGATCTACCGGGCGACGTCCGCGTACGGGCACTTCGGCCGCGCTCCCGAGCACGGCCTCTTCACGTGGGAGCGGGCGGATCGCGTGGACGCGCTCCGCGACTCGCTCACGATTCAATCATAGGAGACGATTCCATGCCGAAGACGAGAGATCGGCGCGCGGCCGACGTGGCTTGCGACGTCAAGGACCTCGCGCTCGCTGCCCGGGGCGCGCTGAGGACCGAGTGGGCCGGCCGCAGCATGCCGGTGCTGGGCCTGATCGGCGACCGGTTCGAGAAGGAGCGGCCGCTGGAAGGCGTGCGGGTGTCGGCCTGCCTCCATGTCACGACCGAGACCGCGAACCTCATGATCGCCCTCGAGCGCGGCGGCGCCGACATCTGCCTCTGCGCATCGAATCCGCTGTCCACCCAGGACGACGTGGCCGCGCACCTGGTCGCGGACCACGGGATTCAGGTCCACGCGATCAAGGGCGAGGACAACGACACCTACTACAAGCACATCCGCGCCGCGCTCGAGCATCGCCCCCATGTGACCATGGATGACGGCGCGGACCTCGTCGGATCACTCCACATGATCGGTCTCGAGCGGTTCGACGACCTGCACCCCGTGATCCGAGACTGGGCGACGGGCCTGTCCGACGCGGAGCGGAAGGAGATCGTCGAGGGAGTGATCGCCTCGACCGAGGAGACGACGACCGGGGTGATCCGCCTCAAGTCGATGGAGGAGGCTGGCGTGCTCCTGTTTCCGGTGATCGCGGTCAACGACTCGAACACCAAGCACCTGTTCGACAACCGCTACGGCACCGGCCAGTCGACGATCGACGGAGTGCTGCGCGCGACCAACATCCTGCTCGCCGGCTCGACCGTCGTGGTGGCGGGCTATGGCTGGTGCGGCAAGGGCGTCGCCCGCCGGGCGCAGGGGCACGGCGCGCAGGTCGTGGTGACCGAGATCGATCCGCTGAAGGCGCTCGAGGCCGTCATGGATGGCTTCCGGGTGATGCCGATGAGCGAAGCGGCGGTGATCGGCGACGTGTTCATCACCGTGACGGGTGATATCCACGTGATCCGGCGTGAGCACTTCGAAGCGATGAAGGACGGCGCGATCGTCGCCAACAGCGGCCACTTCAACGTCGAGATCGACCTCGACTCCCTCGGCGCGATGGCCTCTGCGAAGCGCGAGGTGCGGGACTTCGTGGCCGAGTACACGGTCGGCGACAAGAAGATCTTCGTCCTGGGCGACGGTCGGTTGATCAACCTCGCGGCGGCCGAAGGTCATCCGGCGAGCGTCATGGACATGTCGTTCGCCAATCAGTCGCTGGCGTGCGAGCACATCGTCGAGCACGCGGAGGAGCTGCCCGAGGGCGTGAGCTCGGTGCCGCGGGAGATCGATGCCGAGATCGCGCGGCTGAAGCTGGTGTCGCTGGACGTCGACATCGACGAGCTGACCGCGGAGCAGAAGAAGTATCTCGCGAGCTGGGAGATGGGCACGTAGCTGTTTGTGGAATTGCGGTTGGCGCGGAAGCTGCTAGCTTCCTGCTGATGTCCGGTGCCCTGCTTCGAGCTGTTCCCCCGTACCGGGCGCGCTGGATCGGCGGCTGCTGTCTGGCGATCGCCATCCTGTCCGGGATCGCGTGCGGCGGCGCCGACCCGGTCACGGCCAACCCGGAAGATGACTCCGTGACGATCTCGGGTGGGGTGACCGCGGCGGACGGGAGCCCGGTTGCGGGCGCGAGCGTCGCCCTGGCGGCCCTCGCCATGACGACCGTCACGGACGACGCGGGGAGCTTCTCCTTCACGATCGCGTCGGCCGGCGAGGGAATCTCCCACTATGTCGTGGAGGTCCGGGGCGAAGGCTTCCGGACCGCTTCGCTCCATGTCGCGGTGGCCCCCGGCGGGAGCGCGCGACTCGACGTCACGCTGCAGTCGATCCCCACCGCGCCCGACCCTGATCCGGAGCCGGAGCTCTCCGAAATCGTCGTGACGAGCTACAGCGAGGACGCGGTTCTCTGCATCGCCCCCGGCGTGGAACTGTCGTACACGGTCAGGATCGCGAACGAGGGAGCTTCACCGGTCGAGGGCATCGTGCTCCATGACACTCTGGGCACGGAGTTCGCGCGGAACCTCTCGCCCCCCGACATCGCGGTCGACCGCTCGGCTTTTCCGGAGGCCGGGGTGGTCTTGAATCCCGACGGGCGATCCTTCCGCATCCAGCTGGGATCCGTGCCACCGATGGAAGCGGCCGAGGTCTACACCGTGACCCTGCCGGCGACCGTCGGAGGCGTGTACTGCAATCGGGTCTCGGCGGTCGGCGCCGAGGGCCATACCCTGTCCAGCGACATCGGCTGCCTGACCAACACCCTGGCGCTGGAAATCGACCTCGTGAACGAGGACGGCGCGATCGTCGGGGGCGTGTTCACGCCGGACCCGGAGGTGTTCCGCGTCGGGGATGGTAGTTCGGATCGGCCGGACGGTCTCGTCTACCGGGTCGTCGTCGCCAACCACCACTGCGGCTCGCTCGGCTTCCCGATGGAAGACTCGTCGCTGGTCAGCAGGGTCGGCGCGCGATCGGGCTCCGTCGCGTTTCGCGAGGTGCTGCCGGGGTACCCGAGCCGCGGTTCGATCGCCTCCAGCTCGGCGGGCGGGTTCGTCTGGTCGATCGGAACGCTCGCGCCCGGCGAAGAGGCGGAGGTCCGCTTCCGCGCCGAAGCGATCCAGGCCGGGGACGACGTCCACCGGACAGAGCTCACGGTTCCCCAGCTCACCGGCACGCTCGTCGACGAGCAGC
>DATFFS010000194.1:0-28854 GCA_035249945.1 Gemmatimonadota bacterium | reverse complement strand
CCGCCGATGCGGGCCGGGGCCGCGATCCGGCAGGGCGTGGCGTGGAGGGAATGGGCGAGGTGCCGGCGCTGAACGCCTCCCCGCGGGGCAGGTCCTCGGGCGCGTCGGGCTGTGCCGCCCGCCGGTCGGCGTCGGAGACGTTGGGCGTCGGGACGTCGGGCCGGGCGTCGGGGCCCGGCAGCGGATCCACGAGCCGGAAGGCGATCGGCTCAGCGGGCGGAGCGGCGATCACCGGCGCGGGGTCGGCCGCGAGCGGGCTCCAACGCTCCCACATGGGCGCCGCCAGCACCCCGTGGAGGAGGAGCGAGACGGCCAGGGCGGCGCGGGAGATGCGATCTTCGAGCATTCCCATCCTGGAAGGACGAAGGCAAGAGAGAAGCCGTTAAACCGAAGAATATAGCTCTCTTACCCCCGCCCCCCACCCGCGTTTCCTGGCAGTTCCTGCATCCTTAATCCGACAAGACCACAGATTCTTCCACGTTTGGTATTGGAAAGCTGGTCGACCCGCCCTGCACGTCAGTGCCGATCCCGCTCAGCTCCCAGCGATCTGTTATAATTAGCCGCCAGGTCGCGTCCGTGACCACCATCCAGGAGTACATCGGTGAGGACAAAATGACGAGCCGACCAGCCGCTCTCGTAGCAGCGGTGATTGTCGCATCGCTACCGACCACCACTCTCAAGGCACAGGCAACGGATCCGCCCTATCTCAGTCAGATGCCGGCCGTGGATCGCGTGATGGCGGAGATCAAAGGCCCCGACGCCATGGATACCGCCGCGCGCCAGATGGGCGCGTTCTGGCAGTTGCAGAAGATGGTCGAAGAGCTGGCTGGCGATCGACGCTGGCGTAATCAGCTCACGTCCGATGAGGGAACGCTCCTAGGTCAGTACCGTTACGGATATGAGCTGGCTAATAAGCCCTACGCCCACATCACGTATGCGCCTTCGCATCCGGACAAGCCGGCGTGGTTCAAGTTGTACAACTTCTACTTGCACGACGCTGGACTTCTCGACGAGATGTTGCAACGCTTCTTCTCGCCCGAATTTCGCACCGCATATTTCCAGGCCTCCGGGAAGCAGCCACCGACTCCGCTCCAGAGTACTCCGCCGGATGCCGTGGACAATCCGACCGAGCCGACCGGCACCGCGCTTCCTTGCGGCGTTGACGTACTCTCTGACTGTCCGTGACCTGGCCAAGCTTAACTTACGCTCTCGGCTTTACATGGCGGTGGGCAGCAAGGAAACCCTACAGTTGTACCGCGACCTACAAACGATAGGCCACGCCCTCTCCCTCCCCGTCTCCAGGCGCTGATCTCAGCGCCGCTTACCGTCCGACCAGCTGGTGCAGTCGCAGTATAGCCCGTTGCGACCGCAGCGAGTTCGTCGCACCGGTCAGGAGCGTGGCCACGTCCGCCGACAGCATCACCAGCAGTGACACGCCGAACCACACCTTGACGGCGGGCTCCTCGACGATCGCAAACATGACGAGCGTCGCGACGTGCGGCCCCACGAAGAGCCAGGCGCGCCAGGCCAGCATCACGGGCCGGAACCAGCGCTCCGATCGCGCCCGCTCGCGACGAGCGCCACCCAGCCATGACGCCACGGCCATGAACGGAGCGGCCACCAGCACCATCGCCAGCGCGTACACCGCGGTGACCGGCAGCGCGACCCACTCGCGCCAGGTCGTCTCCCGCGAGTCCTCGTCGCCGTTCTTGCGGCCGTAGGCGCGGATCTGGTCGGCGTCGAACCAGCGGTAGTGCCGCGACGCGTAGTCGCGCGCCGCGTTCAGCTCCTGGATCCTTCCGGTCGCCGACCGGCGCGCGTCCTCGTCCATGGCGAAACGATCCGGATGGATGAGCTTGGCGCGCAGGCGGTACGCCTTGTGGATGTCGTCGAGCTCGATGGGCGGGAACAGCCCCAGGCGCTGGAGCGCCTGGCGGTAGGCCATCTCGTCGTAGCCGTCCCGGCGCTGGGGCGGGCTAGGGCGGCTCATGGCCCGGTAGGCTCGGCCGTTCCTTCGACCGTCTCCGCTGGCGGCTCTTCGACGGGCTCCGCCGGAGCGCTCGGGGGCTCCGCGGCGAGCTCCACGGGCGCGCGCGCGAGCGCCGAGGCGAGGTCCTCGATCCCGGTCTCCGACGGCTCGTCGGCGTTGGCGTCCGCGGCTACGACGCCGGCCCCGACTTCCCCTCCCCCATCGGGCATGTCGAGGAAGTACGATGCGCAAGCGCCCTGGAGCAGATGCTCGGCGAGAACCGGCTCGGAGTCCACGAAGCGCGCGTAGTCGCACAGGTGATCCACGACGTCGCGCGGGTGGCACGAGCGCGGCGGGATGCCAAGCCGGCCGTAGAAATTCTCGTAGATCCAGTCAACCGCTTCGTTGCGGTACGAGATCTGCCGCGAAACGCAGACCCGCCGGAAGATCTTCTGGTACTCCTCCTTGGAGGGGCTCGGGACGAAGATCTTGTAGTGGATCCTGCGCAGGAACGCCTCGTCGACCAGATCGAGCGGGTCGAGGTTGGTCGCGAAGATGAGCAGCGAGTCGAACGGCACCGGGAACTTGTGTCCGGTATGGAGCGTGAGATAGTCCATTCGCTTCTCGAGCGGGACGATCCACCGGTTGAGCAGATCGCGGGGACGCACGCGCTGGCGCCCGAAGTCGTCGATGATCAGCACGCCGCCGTTCGCCTTCACCTGGAAGGGCGCCTGATACACTTTGCTGTGCGAGTCGTACTGCAGATCGAGCTGGTCCAGCGTCAGTTCGCCACCGGTGAACACGACCGGGCGCTGGACGCGCGCGAATCGCCGGTCGTAGACGTGGACGGGCTCGAGCCAGTCCTCCTCTGCCTTGTTCCCGTTGACCCTGCCTTCCGGCAACGCCCGATGGTGCACGGGATCGTAGAGCACCATGACGTGGCCGTCGACGTCCACCGCGTGCGGCACGAACAGGTCGCCGCCCATCATCCGGGCGATCGACTCTGCGAGGTTCGTCTTTCCGTTCCCCGAGTCGCCGTACAGGAACATCGACTTCGCCGAGTTGATCGCCGGCCCCAGCTGGTCGAGGAACTTCGGATCCAGGACGAGGTGGCTGAAGCCGACCTCGATGCCCTCGCGGCTGACGCTTACGCCCTTGATCGACTGCAGCTCGACCCATTCGCGGTATTTGGCCAGCGGCACGGGGGCCGGACCCACGTACTGGTTCGAGTCCATCGCCTCGCGGGCGCGCTCGCGCCCCTTTCCCGTGAGGTCGAACGTATACCCGCCGCGACCGTGCCCCTTGGCTCCGCGGACTTCGACGAACTGGCGCTGCTGCAAGTCGAGGAGACGATCGTCGATCAGGTCGAAGGGAATGCGAATCGTGTCGGTCAGTTGCTGGCCGGTCCGCGCCCCCTGGACGTACAGGCTCTTGAGGACGAGGTCGACGAGGGCCTCGGGCGTGAGCCCGGTGTCCTCGAGGGTCTCCGGGACCGGCGGCACCGGCCGGTTGCCGAATTGCGGCCGGCGGTTCAGGCTCGACCGGGGCCGCGCCGGGGCGCTCAATTCTTCCCCCACTCGATGCGGTCTCCGAGCGAGGTGCTCGTCTCGGCCAGCATTCCGGCGGGCACTTCCAGCGCCCGGTGCGCGTCACCGTGCCAGCGCGTTCGGGTTCCGGGTGCAAGCTCGCGGTACATCGCCACAACCTCGCCGTCACGGTCCAGCAGGGCGACGTCGATCGGATACGTCATCATGTACATGTGCACCCCTCTGCAGGGAACGATCATGAGCCCTTCGCCGGTCTCGATGCGGGGCCGGGCGATCAGCCCGCGGAGCCGCGGCCAGAACCAATCGGCGAGGAGGACCCGCGTTCCCAGCTCGCGACCGCGGGTGGAATTGGTGACACGAACGCGCTTCACATCAGACCTTCCATCTGCTCGAGGATGTGGAGCACGGCCGGCCCGAGGATGACCACGAACATGGCGGGAAAGATGAACAGCACGAGCGGGAACACGAGCTTGATGGTGGTCTTGGCGGCCGCCTCTTCGGCGCGCTGCCGCCGCTTCGTGCGCATGGTATCGGAGTGGACGCGCAGCGCCGTCGCGATCGAGGTGCCGAAGCGGTCGGTCTGGACCAGCATCGCGGTCAGCGACTTGAGGTCGCCCAGGCCGGTCCGCTCGCCGAGGTTCCGCAGCGCCTCGTCGCGCGGCGTGCCAGCGCGGATCTCGAGATTCGCCAGCACCAGCTCCTCGCTCATGATCTCGCTCACGTGCTCGATCTCCTCCGAGACGCGGACCAGGGCCTGGTTGAGGCCCAGGCCGGCCTCCACGCACACGACCAGCAGGTCTAGCGTGTCCGGGAGCGCGCGCTGGAGCGAGAGCTGGCGCTTGCGGATCCGGCGCTTGATCTGGTACGCCGGAGCCAGCCAGCCGAACGTCGCTCCAACGGCGCCCGCCAGGACGCCGGCCGCCGGCGCGACACCCAGGGTCACCGTGCCGAACACGGCCCCGGCGCCCATCACCACCATGGCGACCAACCGCACGCCGAAGTAGGCCGCTACGGCCCCCGACCTGCGATAGCCGGCCTGCAGCAGCTTCTCCTGTACGTGGCTCCAGTCCGCGCGGCGGGCGGTCACGCGCTCGCCGAAGGCCTGCATGAGCGACTCCAGGCGCTCGCGCTTCTCCTGCCGCTGGCGTCGCTGGACCGAGGAGTAATTGCGGGCCGCGCCGGACTGCAGCTCGCCCAGCCGCTTGGAGATGACCCGCGAGCGGGCCGGCGCCAGGCTCGCGACGCCGTAGACGAGCGCGAACACGGAAGTCATGACGAGGATGACGACGAGGAACAGGATCATGGCTATACCTCGATGTGAATGATCTTCCGGATCACGAAGAAGCCGATGATCTGGAGCAACGCGGCAACCGTGATCATCAATCGGCCGGTCGGGTCATGGAACAGGATCATCATGTACTCCTGGTTCAGCAGGAAGATCAGGAAGCCGACGCCGAACGGGAGGACGGCCAGGAGATATCCGGTGAACCGGCCCTGCGCGGTATAGACGCGCACCTGGCGCTGGATCGTGAAGCGCTCGCGGATCGTGTAAGAGATCTTGTCCAGGATCTCGGCCAGGTTCCCGCCGACCTCCCGCTGGACCAGGAGCGCGGTGACGAAGATCCGCATGTCGACGAGATCGATACGGTCGGCGAGCGCCAGCAGCGAGTCCTCGATCGCGAGCCCGAACTTCTGCTCCTCGAACACACGCCGGAACTCGCCGGCCAGTGGCTCCGGCGACTCTTCGGCCACCATCTGGAGACCGGTGGAGAACGCGTGTCCGGCCCGGATAGCGCGACCCAGCAGGTCGATCGACTCCGGGAAGTGCTCCTCGAATGCCTCGAGGCGCTTGGTCTTGCGGCGCTTTACGTAGATGTAGGGCAGGGAAGCGCCGAAGGCGGCCGCCGCGATGCCAATGATCCACAGCCGTCCGACGACGAAGCCCGCAAGTCCCATCGCGACCGCTGCGCCCACGGTCAGCAGGAAGAACGTCCCTACACGCCACGGCACGTCGGCCTGCTCGAGGAGATGCTGCAGGTCCCGCGTATGCGGAAGCCGCGCCATGAGCGGCTCCATCCACGTCATCTCGGACAGCTTGTTGTCGCGGAACAGTTCGCCGAACGGATCCTGTCCCGGCGCACCCGAGGCCATCCCCTCCAGACGCTGGGTGACCTCCTTGCGCTGGCGGCGATCCCGCCACCACTCCCACATGAGTGCGAGCGAGAGAACCCCGAGTCCGACCGCTACGAAGATCAGGATGGCCGAACCGTACCCCGCGGGAAGCCGGTCGATCATCGCTCCCCTCCCGCGGCGAAGCCGTACTCGACGTTCGAGAACAGGGCGGTCGAGAGATCGATGCCGCTGGCGCTGAGACGCTCGGCGAACCGCGGGCGGATGCCGGTGGCCCGGAAGCGGCCGAGGACCTTGCCGTCCTCGTTGATGCCTTGCCGCTCGTACATGAAGATCTCCTGCATCGTGATCACGTCGCCTTCCATCCCGACGATCTCCGAGATCGACGAGAGACGGCGCGAGCCATCCGAGTAGCGGGTGACCTGGATGACGACGTCGATCGCCGAGGCGACCTGCTGACGCATCGCCTTCTCGGGCAACGCCAGGTTGGCCATCGAGATCATCGTCTCGAGCCGGGCGAGCGCGTCGCGCGGCGAGTTGGCGTGCAGCGTAGTCAGCGACCCGTCGTGGCCCGTGTTCATGGCCTGCAACATGTCGACCGCCTCGGGTCCGCGAACCTCGCCGACGATGATCCGGTCCGGCCGCATGCGAAGGGCATTGATGACGAGCTGCCGCGCATTCACCTCGCCGACCCCCTCGACGTTCGGGGGCCGCGTCTCGAGGCGCACCACGTGCGGCTGGCGCAGCTGGAGCTCGGCCGAGTCTTCGATCGTGACGATCCGCTCGTTGGTCGGGATCGAGGACGACAGGACGTTTAGCAGCGTGGTCTTACCGGAGCCGGTGCCGCCCGAGATCAGCACGTTGAGCCGCGCCTTGATGATCCCCTGCAGCAGATCATGCATGGAAGGAGTGATCGTCTCGACGCGCAGGAGATCCTGGGCGGAAAGCGCGTCCTTCTTGAACTTGCGGATCGACACGTGCGGCCCGTCGATCGCCAGCGGCGGTATGACCGCGTTGACACGCGAGCCGTCCGCGAGCCGGGCGTCGACCATCGGCGAGCTGTCGTCGATCCGGCGTCCGACCGCCGACACGATCCGGTCGATGACCTGGAGCAGGTGCCGGTTGTCCTTGAAGCGGACGTCCGTGCGCTCGATCCGGCCATCGCGCTCGATGTAGACCTGCATGTGGGTGTTGACGAGAATGTCCGACACGGTGGGATCCTGGAGCAGCGGCTCCAGCGGCCCCAGCCCGAAGATCTCGTGCAGCACTTCCTCGACGAGGCGTTCGCGCTCGTCGAAGTTGAGCGGCGCGGCATCGCGCGCGAGAAGGTCCTGGATCGCGCGGCGGATCTCGGCGACAACCGTCTCCCGATCGTGGGAGTCGAGGTTGGACAGGTTCAGCCGCTCGATCAGCTGCTTGTGGATCCTGGCCTTGATCTCGTGCGCCATCATGGCCGGATTCCCGTCTTCGTCGTGGGAGGCGGCGCGTGGCGGCACGGGTGTGGCCGGGCCGCCGTTGGCGGCCGGCTCCCAGGGCATCTTCTCGGCGCCGCTTTCCGGGGCCGGCGGGGTCCAGGGCGCCTTGTTCACCGGCGGACCGGCAGTGGCGCCGGAGGCCGGAGGGGTGGCCGCGGCCGGCTTCTCCACGTCTCCCTGCGGCCCGAACAGCGGAACCGTGTACGGATCGCGTCCGTCGATCATATGCGCTCACCTCCCAGGACCGGGGGCGGGAGCATGAGCGGATCATCCGCCCTCTCGTCCTCGGCCCCGAGCATTCCTTTCATGCGTTCCACCGTCCGCGCCAGCCAGCCGCGCTTCTTCGGCACCGATCCCGGCAAGCCGGTGATGCGGGCCCCCAGCGCTTCCAGCTCGCGCGCGTAGTCGCAGCGCTCCATCAGGATCACGGGCCGGCCGGTGTTGATCGAATCGATGACCGCCTCGTAGTCGTTCGGGAGCGTCCAGTAGACCTCCATGCCGAGCGCCTGCTCGACGTCCTCGAGTGCGATGTCGTTGTCCGGCTGGAGACGGTTCACGATCAGGCGCAGCTGCTTGCCGCCCATGCGTTCCATGATGTGCTGCGTGCGCTGGATGTTGCGGAGCGACGGAAGATCGACGTTGGTGACGAGGTACACTTCGTCGGCCTGGTCGAAGGTGGCCAGTGTCCGCGGGGTGAACGAGTTCGACGTGTCCACCACGACGTGCTCATAGTGCTGCTTGAGGAAGAGCAGGATCTGGCGGATCTGATCGCCGGTGATGGACTCGGCCTTCTCGGGCTGATAGGGCGCCGAGAGAACGTGGACGCCCGTGTCGTGACACTCGATGAATGAGGCCAGGAGGCCAGCGTCCATGCGATGGAAGTTGCGCGCCAGGTCCACGAAGTTGAACCGCGGTTCGATACCCATGAAGAGCGCGATCTCGCCGAGCTCGAGGTCGAGGTCGACGACCACCGTCTTCTGGCCGGTCAGCCGGTGGATCTGGATCGCCAGGTTGGTGGCTACCGTGGTCGAGCCCGAGCCGCCCTTGGCGCTGAAGAAGGCGTAGAGCTTTCCGGGCTGGCGCTTGGCGCTGCCGGCGGGCGCTCCCGCGAGGCGTCGGGTAGTGCGGCCGATCGCGGCGGCCAGCGCCTCCGGAGTGACCGGCTTCGGCAGGTACTCGCCGATGCCGGCCTGCATGGCCTGCATGAGGAAATCGGGCGAGTTGCCCGAGCCGGCGCCGATCAGGCGCCGGTTCGGGTTCTGCTCGGCCAGGTACTGGGCGAGCTTGCAGCCCAGCGCCGGGTCGCCTTCGAGATCGATGAACACGATCTCGGGATCGACGTAGCGTAGCTCCTCCAGGTGCCCGTGGCTGAGCTCGATGAACGGGACGACGATCTCGAACGCGATCTCGACCCGCGCTCCGTCCCCGTTCCCGCTTCCGCATTCCCTCAGCGCCGTACGGAACTGCGAATCCGTCGAGATGACGGCGCCTACGATGGCCTGACGTTGCATTGTTCGACCCCCTCGGGGGCTGAGAGTCCTGAGCTACTCCACCAGGTGCACGTAAAGCGGTGACGCTCCCTGATCGACGCCACCGGCTCCGGTTGATCCAACCCCGAGGCCCGAGGCGTACAGGAAGCGACCGATCACATCCTTACCCTGCATGCCGACAATGAAGAAATCGGTGAAGTTGTTGAAGACGATCGGCTTCTTGCCGGGCCTCAGCTCCTGGGTCGGGTCGAAGAGCGGGATCTTCACGACCCGCGGGCTCGCCTTCCACGGACGGTAGGCGCTGCCCACCACGCTGTCCGCGTCGACGTCCCACTCGGCGTCCTCGTCCAGGGCGACCAGGTCCTCGATTCCCTGTCGGGTCGGGCCCTGCATGCCGCCGTTCTCGAACGGGTACGCCTCCCCGAGATGGACGATCGACGTGTTGCAATTGGCGATGTTCCAGCGATAGCGGTCCGCGCCTACGTGCGGCTGTCCGTCGACCTGCGGGATGTCCCACGGGAAGTACCAGGAAGCCACGAGCGTACCGGCGGCGTCGCCTTCCTTGACGAGCAGCGGACGGCCGAAGTCGTCGTCGTAGGTGGTCCCGTTCGGATCGATCCCGTTGTTGGACGGCTCGCCGTCCCGCCAGTCGCTGCCGTAGCCGGTTTCGGGAGGGTCGTAGTTCTCGCCCGGATCGTAGGCACCGTCTTCGTTCTCGTCGTCCCAGGCGTCCGGCAGGGTGAATGGCTTGAGGCAGATCGCCGCCCCCGCGGGAGCGGCCTCCGCAGTGGCCCGCGCCGCTACGTCCACTTCCTCGACGCCGAACACCCTCGCAAACCACGTCGCCACGGCGCTGCCCCGTTCGGCGCTCCGGCGAACGACTACCGTAACCCGCATCTGATCCAGGTCGACGGTGACGTCATCGGGAAGGATGACCACGCCCTGGTCGCGCACGGTGTTGAGCGCGCCGTAGGTTATCGCCTCGTCGATCGCCTTCTGTTCTCGGTAGGCCGCGCTCGGCACCGTCTCGAGGAACGTGCCCGCGCCGGCCAGGGCGGCCGCGTCCGCCACCCGCTGCGCTTCACCGCGGGCCGAGAACAGCATCCCGATGTCGACTGCCAGCGCGATCATGGAGAGGAGCGCGGTCATCGCCAGCGCGACGACCACCATGACGGAACCGCGATCGTCGCGAAGTGCCTGGGGGAGGGTCAGGCGCTTCACCTGCCCCCCGCCGGAGCCATCGGCTCGCGGATTGACTTGTCCCACTTCCACGTATCCGGCTCGCCCGTAGGCAGCGGAGGCGGCGTGTCGGAGGGCTGCACGATGTGCGGCGTGACGAGGACCAGCAGCTCGGTCCGGTTCTGCTGGGCCGCCTTGGAGCGGAAGAACGTGCCCAGGATCGGGATGTCCCCCAGGATCGGGAACTTGTTCACGTTCTCCGTCATCGTGTTGTCGATGAGCCCGGCGATCGCGAAGGTCTGGCCGTCCTGCAGCTCGACCTCGGTGGACGCCCGGCGGGCCCGCAGAGTCGGGATCTGGAAGCCCTGAATCTGCAAGCCATTCGCGAAGTCGAGCGAGGAGACCTCGGGCTCGACCGCCATGCGGATGTTGCCGCTGTTGGTGATGTTCGGCGTGAAGTTCAGCCGGATGCCGAATTCCTTGAACACGATCGTGATCGACGTCCCGCTCGCGCTGACCTGCGGGACGGGATAGGGGAACTCGCCGCCCGCCAGGAACGACGCTTCCTTTCCGTCCATCGCCAGCAGGTTCGGCTCGGCCAGGCTCTTGAACAGGCCCTTGCCCTGAAGTGCGCGGATGAACGCGCCGATCTCCGAGCCGCGGTCGAACAGGTACAGGTTCGTGACGTCGGAGAACGTCTGCTCGGGGCCGGGCGGGTCGTTGATGAAATTGGATCCCGGAGCAGTGAACGTTCCGGTCGAGAACGCGCCTTCGTCGGCGCCTCTCAGGTTCAGCGGATCGACGCGCAGGATGTTGAAGCCGAGCTCGCTGAGCGCGTTGCGGCTGACCTCCGCGAAGCGCACCTGCAGCAGCACCTGCCTGGGCGACGGCACCGCGATGCTGTTGACCACGGTGGCGCCGGTGGCTTCGGCGATCGCCACGGCGCGGCGCTCGACGCTCGCGTCGGTGACGGATCCCGACAGGATGAACGTGTTGCCGCTCGCTTGGACGACCAGCTGCTCGTTCGGGAACAGCAGACCGAACTGGCGCTGGAGCGCCTGCGCGTCGGCGGTCACCTCCACGCTGTGGAGCTCGCGCCGGCCGCTGGCGTCCCACAGGACGAGGCTGGTCGAGCCCATCTTCTTGCCGTTGACGAGGACCTCGTTCGGAGACACGACGACCGCCTCGGCGACCGAGGGATCGGAGATCGATACCTGTCGCAGGTTGACGGCGTGCGTCACGAGGGCGGCCTTGCCCAAGGCGACCGACACCGTATGGTCGGCCCGTGAAACGGCGGGCGCGGCGTCCTGCCCCACCGCCGACGGCGGCCGCGTCAGGCCAAGCGCAGCCCCGAACGCGAGCGGGAACAGGAGCGCCGACGACCGCCTTAGGAGTGCGCGGGGGCGCTTGAAATTAGCGTGGCTCATGATCGCCTCCGCGGCTAAAAGGTCGTGACGGTGCGCTCGGCACCGTTGTACGTGATGACCGAAGTGCCGGACGGTCGCCGCGGACCGCGCGCGGTGGGACGGGACGCCGGTTGCGGCGCCGCCTCCGTGCGCACGAGTGTCGTGGTCTGAATCCCGTCGGTTTCGACTTCCGCCATATCGAGCGTGTTGCGAAGCGCCAGTTGGATGGCACCCTCGGTGGCGGCCAGCGTGAGCTTCTCCGCCTCTTCCGGGGTCACGAGCAGCGTGATGACGGTCGCTGTCTGCGGCTCGCCGTTGGCGTTCTTCTGGATTGTCTGGCCGGAGGCCAGCGTCCGCACGTTCTGGAGGATTACCCGCGTGGCGGCCTCCTCGCGTCCGGAGTTGTCCGAGAGGGTGACGAGGACGTCGACCCGCGTGCCGGGCAGAACGAAGCCCGCCACGCCGATGACCTCGTCTACCTTGACGCTCACCGCCCGCATCCCCTCGGGGATCACGATCGGCAGCCCGCCACCGGCCTCCTTGTCGGCTAGCTTGGCCGTCATGAGGGGCTCGTTGGCGCTCACCGGAGTGATCAGGCCCCGGCCGACCACCTGCTCCTCGCTGCCGGCATAGCCCGGCGGTACGGTGACCGAGGGCCAGGCGATCGTCTTGACGTCGCCGGGCGCCAGCACCGTGCCAAGGGCGAGGTCGCGCGCGGCGACGACGATCTGGGTCGTCGCGCTGGCCGACGCCGAGCGCGGCGAGAGCGGTTTGTTCATGTAGCCGAGGGCCAGGTAGCCCGCCGCTCCGCCGGACACCAGCGCCAGCACGAGCGCCATCCATTTCCTACGCTTGCGTCTCATCGCATTCCTCCGGTGCGAGTGTCCGTAGCGAACGTCCCGTTACTCATTTCGCATCACGATCTGCGAAGTCAGCGTGATGTCACCCGGCGTCTCTCCCTCCCCGTCGCCGAGGAAGGCCATGATGGGCCCCAGGAAGATGAACTCATACGGATACGCGACCGCGACCGTGGCCTGTGTGCCGTACCCTTCGTCCATGCCATCGACACTGATCATGGCCAGAGATGGATCGAGGGCGGCGTTGGTCAATGCGGTCTGGACGGCATTCAACACATCGCCTTCCGAGCTGGTCTCGACGACCGCCAGGCGCCCGCCTTCGCGAGCCGCGTTGGTGAGCACCTGGTCCACGTTCCATGCGCGGCCGAACTCGAAGATCCCGATCACCACTCCCATGAGGACCGGGAGCAGGATCGCGAACTCCGCCAGCGATTGGCCGGCGTCGCGCGTCAGATGCTGCATGCGGCGAGTGGAGGCGCGGTGAATCACGGCAGCCACCACCCCGCGAGCGCCCCGGCGCCGATCGCCACCCCGTACGGGATCGCGATCGCCCCGGGCGCGCCGAGCCGCGGCAGCGGCTGCGCGGACATCCCGAACGGCGTTGCGAGAATCGCGCGACAGCGCGTCACCGTGGCTCCGAAGGCCCCGCGCCGGGCCACGGCGAACGCGCCCATCGCGCCGCCCACGAGGGCGGTCACGAGCAGCATGGTCGGCAGGCCGGCCGGACCGAGAAAGGCACCAACGGCGGCAAGCATCTTGGCGTCCCCGCCGCCGAGCCCGCCCAGCATTACCAGCGGCACGGCCGTCGCGAACGCGAGCAGCGCGCCGAACAGGCCGCTCGCGAGCGGCTCGACTCCGGTGGCGCCCCGCAGCGCGAGCGCGATGCCCAGTGCGGTCACTGTCAGCGCGTTCGGGATGCGGCGTGTGCGGAGATCGGAGACGCTCGCCAGGAGGGTCAGAGTCAGGAGAGCGACGGATGCGGCGATCTGGTTCATGCGGCCTGTCTTCGCGAGGGAATGTTCACGGTTGACCTGCGATAAGGTGGCCGGGGCCCGCTCCCCCGATCGGACCCCGGCCTTGACTTGCAACTGCACCTACACTTGCACTTGCGACTTGCTGGTTCTCAGCCTCCGACGTTCAACGCGCCGGCGATGTTGTTGAACACCGTGCTGATGTTCCCACCCAGCAGCGTAACGGCGGCGATCACCACGATGGCGATCAGCGCGATGAGCAGCGCGTACTCGGCCAGGTCCTGGCCGGACTCGTCGCTCCAAAGGGCCATCCACAGGTTCTGCAGCATTGCTCCTCCCGGCCTTTCGGCCAGTTACAGGTTCTCGACTAACCGAAGGGCAGGGTCGCGGCGATTGCGTTGTACGCAGCCACGAGCTGCCCGCCGAACAGCGTCACCGCCCCGACCACAGCCAACGCAATGAGAGCGACGAGGATCGCGTACTCCGCGAGATCCTGTCCCTCGTCCGCGCTCATCCAGGCACCGCCGAGGACGGGCGTCTCAGCCGCGTCGCGTCTCGGGGGCAGTGGGTTCCGTGCGGTCATGCGGTCTCCCTTTCGGGGTTGTTCGTGTTGGTCTCGCCGTCCGGGCCATTCCCTTCGCAGCGCCTGTACCAATCGGGCCGCGGGCCTGTGCATCGGGATTCCACCGTTTTGGGGGTCGGGCCGGCAGATTCTCGCCGGCGAGGAAGCCGTCCGATCCGGATGTGGAACTCGGCGGCACGTCGGAGGACGCGGCTTCCACGTTCGTGCCCGTCGTGTTCCACTTCGACGGCTCCCAGGAGAGCAAGCGATTCGCGCCTTCTTCCGCGAGCGCGGAAGGAGTTCCTGCCGTTCGCCCGCCGAAACGGGTGCGAGCGCGAACCATTCACGCAGTATTCTGCGAAGCGGATTGCATTCTACTCGGGATTTCGCGATGGCAGACGGCGCGGAGGGAGGAGCGCCGCCGAGAAGCGGGTCAGACCTCGAGCTCGAGGTCCTTGATCTTGTTCAGCAGAGTCTTGTAGCTCACGCCCAGGTCGGCTGCCGCGCGCTTCTTGTTCCAGCGCGCGCGGCGCAGCGCGTAGGAGATAGCCCTACTCTCGACCCTGGCCACCTCTCGCGCCACGATGTCCTTGAGCTCGACGCCCGATTCCAGCATCTGGTCGATTGGCGCGTCTTGCGTCGGCTGCTTGCTGCCGAGCTCCTCACGGATCGCCTCTTCGTCCTCGACGACGAGGAATCGGCGGATCACCCGCTCGAGCTCGCGGCCGTTGCCCGGCCATCTATAGCTCTGCAGGAAGCGCAGGAAGCCGCTGCGAAGCGTGCGGATCCGCGAGCCGTAGAACGGCCCGTACTTCTGCAGGATATGGTTGGCCAGCAGCGGAATGTCCTCCGGTCGGTCGCGCAAGGGCGGAATGTCGATCCGCACGACGCCGCCCGCGGCGGACCACGAGCGCTCCAGCGTAGAGAGTGAATCCGCATCCAGCGATGGCTGTTCGCAGCTCAGCACGAAACGCGGCTCCGGGCCGGAACCCTCCACCCGATCACGCTTCCATCCCACCAGCCGGTCCCGCACTTCGCGGGACAGGAGCTCGATGCCGTGGATGTACAGCGTGCCGTCCTCGGCGGTCCCCGCCTTTCCGGCGAACCCGTTCTCGAACAGCTCGCGCTCGATGGACGCCCGCGGGATGGCGTAGCAGTTGAGCGTCACGAAGGGCTTCTCCCGGCGTCCGGAGAGCTCGTGGATCCCCCTGGCCACCATCTCCTTGCCCACACCCCGCTCACCGCACAGGAGCACGGTCAGGGACGTGTCGGCGACCTGGCTGAGGCGCTCGCGGGCCGCGATGACGCGTTCGTCCACACTGAGCAGGAAATTGGGATGCCCGCCGACCTCCCAGTACTGGGTCGTGGCGGTGTCGGACAGCATGGGGTCGTGAAGCTCCATCATCTCACCCCCGCTCTTACGCAAATGCTGTACCATTCATCTCCGATGACGGAAGTGAGGCCACCAGCCGTGGATAGGCGATTTCCTTCGGGAGGGAGGGCTGAACGGACGTTCCGGAGGCTCGGGCCCCCTCAGCGCCCGGAGCTCTCGCTTCTGGACAGCAGGATCCTGGCGTGCTCGTCGGGCAGAATGGTGGCGAGATAGGCACGGCCGGCGCTGGGCTCTCCTCCGTAAAGGCTCATGACCCCGGCCACGAATACACTGGCCCTGTCCCCCCGTTCCGCGCGTCCCCCGGTCGCCGTGAGGAGCCGTGCCATGCGGGCCCCGTCGCCGACGAGGGCGATCCAGTCCACGGAGGGGGGAAGCCAGCCCGGATAGCGATCGATGGCCTGCCGCAGCGCGGCGGCCGCGTCGTCGTCTTGGGCCAGCTCCGCCAGTGCGATCCCGAGCCCGAAATAGCCGAGCGGCAGGTCGGGCGCGATCTGCGTGACCCGGCGGTAGGCCTGCGCCGCTTCGCGCGGCCGGCTCTCGAGCATCGCGCGGTCACCGCGCTGCAACCAGAGCGCGGCGTCCGGCCGCGAGTCCGCGGAGCCCGCGGCGCCCCAGATCGCCCGGTAGCGGTCGTACATCCAGCCGTCGTAGCTGAGCAGCCCCCAGGGTGAGAAGAAAGGATGCGGCGAAAGGACCGGCACCATGCCGCTCGCCGCGAACCACGGCGACCAGCTCTCGATGCCGAACGCCCCGGCCGGCTCGACGCCCGACCAGTAGGGCTGATAGCGGGTAGAGACCGAGATCCAGCTCGCGGGAAGCGCCGCCGTCACGCGGATGCGCGAGCGGTCGGCGGCTTCGACACGGCTGGCGGCCTGCGGCAAGGGGATCACGACACCCTGCCCGTTGGGCGGTGTCTCGACGGTCGGCTCCACGCGCGGGCCGTCCTTCCCCGACATGGGCGTCAGCGGACTCACGTCCTGCGCCGCGGCCGGCGCCGCCATACAGAGGCCGAGCGCGATCGCCGCGAAGAGCCCGAGCCGTTCCCTCGATCGCCGCATACACGTTCCTCCGGTCTTCCTCTATCTTACGACCGCGATGCGCATGATTCCACCTTTTTGCACATCGCGCGCGGGCAGGCTGCTCGCGGCAGCCTTCGCGCTCGGCCTCTGCGTTCCCGCCCGCGCTCAGTCCCCCGCACCGGACCTGCTGGCCGAGGCGCGGGCCATCGCGCGTCAGATGGCGGGCATCCGCGGGCTCGCGATCCTCCGGCCCATCGACTTCGAGGTCAGCGACAAGACGACGGTGACGGAGTACGCGCGCGCCTCGCTCTCCGACCAGATGCCTTCCGGGCAGTGGGAGGCCCACGAGGCGCTCCTCGTCCACACCGGGATGATCCCACCCGGCACCGACCTGGAGGACCTGGTCGTCCGCCTGTACGCCGAGCAGATCGCCGGCTACTACGATCCCGCTCGACAAACGTTCTACCTCGCCGACTGGTTGCCTCGGCTGCTCCAGCGCGGGGTGGTCGCCCACGAGGTCACGCACGCGCTCCAGGATCAGCATTTCGACCTGGAGAGCTGGCTTTCGGCCGTGTCCCCTACCGAGGACGGGGCCCTCGCCCGGGCCGCCATCGCCGAGGGGGACGCCATGGCCGCGATGATCGCCTTCCTGCTGGAGCCGGTCGGCGCCGGGATCGAGGACCTGCCGCCGATCTCCAGCCTCCTCGAGGAGGGATCAGGCGGCCTGGCGGCCGGCTATCCGACCTTCGACGCCGCGCCGCCCGCGCTCCAGCGGCTGCTCCTCTTTCCCTACGTCGAGGGGTCGGACTTCGTCCGCGAGGCGCTCGCGCGGGACGGCTGGAGAGCCGTCGACGGCCTGTACCGCGATCCGCCGTCCTCCACCGAGCAGATCCTCCATCCCGAGCGGTATTTCGATTCTCGCGACGAGCCTCGCGCGGTGGACCTCCCGCCGGACGCGGCCTCGTCCGAGGCCCTCTCCGAGGGAAGCTGGGGCGAGTTCGGCACCCGGCTGGTGCTCGCCGCCACGCTCGCCGACACCGCCCTCGCCGCGGCCGCCGCCAACGGTTGGGACGGCGACCGCTACAGCCTGTGGCGCGGCGCCGACGGATCGACGCGCTACGCCTGGGTGACGCTGTGGGACTCGTCGGCGGCGGCGGCGGGCTTCGCTGAGGCGTACGCGCAGGCCGCGCTCGATCGCGCGCCCGCATCCGCTCGCATCGCGACCGCGGAGGGCCGCTTCGATCTCGCCTCCGCCGGCCGCACGCTGCGGCTCGTCCGACACGGCGACCGGGTCGAGATCCGGGAGACCTCGCGCATTGAACGCTGAAGCTGCAAATTCCGTCCATTCGGCCATTCGATCGTCCCCCCTTTCACCGAAGAGAACGATGCTGCGTATCACGCTCGGCACACTCGCGCTCTGCCTGGGCATCGTGCTGTCCGCGGCTCCCGCTCTTCCTCAGGAGACCGGCGTCGACAGCCTGCCGTTATCGCTCCGCGAAGCCCTCGACATCGGCCTGCAGCGGAACCCTCAGGTCCTGACCGCCGGGTACAGCCGGTCGGCCGCCGGGGCCGGGCTCTGGGACGCGTACGGCAACTTCCTGCCGCGGGTGAACCTTGCGGGCCAGCTCCAGCACGTGGAGCAGGGCACGTTCGTGCTCTTCGGCAGCGAGTTCGACAGTCCGGAGTCGTACAACACCGGCTATTCGTGGGACATCACGCATTCGCTGCTCGATTCCGGGCGCGACTGGCTGCGGCTCAAGAACGCGCGGGCCAACGTAGACCAGGCGATCGCCGGCTACGACCTGCAGACGCTGAGCACGGCGACCGAGATCGAGACCCAGTACCTGGAGGCCCGCCGCCGACAGGCGCTGGTCGAGCGCGCGCGCGCGGAGATCGAGAGCCGCACGCGGCAGCTCGAGCTGGCGCAGGCGCGCTTCGACGTCGGCAGCGTGACGAAGTCCGACGTGCTGCTCGCCGAGATCGAGCTCAACCGCGCCGAGGTGGGCGTGCTCCAGGCGACGCAGCAGATGGAGGAGGCGCGCCTGGGGCTCCGCCGGCTGCTCGGAGGGGCGTTGCCGGAGCGGCCGCTGGAACTGACCACGACGTTCCAGGTGTTCCAGCCGGCCTACGAGGTCGAAGACCTGGTCGCGCGCTCGCTCCGCGACCACCCGTCGCTACGCGAGTCGCGTGCGGAGCAGGAGGCCGACGCGGCGCAGCTCTGGATCGCGCGCAGCGCCTACCTCCCCAGCGTATCGCTCCAGTACAGCATCCAGCGGACGGCCGCGGACACGATCGATTTCGCCTGGTCGGACTTCGCCGAGCAGAGCTTCCTGGGCCTGGCGCTCAACTGGCAGGTGTTCAGCGGGTTCGAGCGCCACAACCAGACCAGCCAGGCGAACGCGGCGCTCCAGTCCGCGCGGGCCGAGGAGGTGCGCCGCTCGCTCCAGATCGAGCAGGACGTGCGCGCCGCATTCTCGCGCCTCGAGACCGCCTACGCGAGCCACCAGGTCGCGCGCCGCTCCGTCGAGCTGGCGGCCGAGGACCTGCGGCTCGGGGAGGGGCGCTACCGGACCGGGACCGGCTCGTTCGTCGACCTCGTCGACGCCCGCACGCGATCCACCCAGGCGGACGTCGATCTCATCACCGCGACCTATGATTTCTACCTCGCCCTGGTCCAGCTCGAGCTGGCCACGGGCCTCAACCTCCTTCCCGCGGAGGTAGACCGGCCATGAAGCGCCCGCAGAAGAAGTGGATGATCCTCGGAGGCGCGCTGATCGCCGTGCTGCTGATCGTCTTCAGCGTGCTGAGCAGCCGCGAGACGGGGACCGAGGTGGAGGTGGAGGCGGTTCAGCTCCGCGATCTGACGTCGATCGTCAGCGCGAGCGGGACGCTGGAGGCCAAGCAGTCCGTGTCGATCAGCGCCACGACGCCGGGAGAGGTGGTGCGCATCGGCGTCGTGGAGGGCCAGCAGGTCTCGGAAGGCGACTTCCTGCTACAGCTCGATCCGGTGATCGCCGAGGCCGGCGCGCGCGGTCAGGCGGCGGGTGTGGAGGCGTCCCGGGCCGAGCTGCGGGCGGCCGAGGCGCAGCTCGCGCTGGCCCGCGAGAACTACGAGCGCACGCTCGAACTGGCGGAAGCGGACCTGGTCCCACGCGCGGAGATGGACCAGGCGCGGGCGGAGCTGCGCTCACGCGAGGCCAACGTCGCCGCGGCCAGGTCGCGTGTGGGACAGCTCCAGGCCTCCGCCACCAGCGCGCGCCACGAGTTGAACCGCGTGACCTACACCAGTCCCATCGACGGCGTCGTCACGCGTGTCAACGTGGAGGAGGGTGAGGTGGCGATGATCGGCACCATGAACCAGCCGGGGACGGTGCTGGTCGTCATCTCCGACCTGGGCGTCATGGAGGCCACGGTCGAGGTCGACGAGACCGACGTCGTGAACATCGAGTCGGGCCAGGAGGCGCGCGTGACGGTGGACGCCTTCCCCGACACGACCTTCGGCGGACAGGTGACCGAGGTGGCCACGAGCCCGATCATCGTTCCGACCGCCGGCGGCCCCGCGCCGGGGGCGACCGACTACGAGGTGAAGATCACGCTGACCGACGAGTTCCCTTCCCCTCGCTCCGGGCTCTCGGCCTCCACCGAGATCGTCACCGCCCACCGCGAGAACGCGCTGGCGATCCCCATCCAGTCCCTGGTCGTGCGCTCGGTCTCCGACGATTCGGCCTCCGCCGCCGGAGTGGTCGAGAAGGAGGGCGTCTTCGTCGTGCGCGACGGCGAGGCGGTATTCGTGCCCGTCCGCGTAGGGATCAGCGGCGACCGCTACTTCGAGGTGCTGAGCGGGCTCGAGGAGGGCGACCAGGTCGTCAGCGGCAGCTACGAGGCGCTGCGCGACCTCACCGACGGCGCGCCGGTCAAGATCGAGGAGGCTGCGGCTTCGAGCGAGGACTCGTGAGCCCCGACCGCACCGGCCGCCCGCTGATTCACGTCCGCGGGCTGAAGAAGATCTACGAGATGGGCTCCGAGCAGATCCACGCGCTCGACGGCGTGGACCTGGACATCGGGCGCGGCGAGTACGTGGCGATCATGGGCCCCTCCGGGTCGGGCAAGTCCACGCTCATGAACCTGCTGGGCTGCCTCGACTCGCCCACCTCCGGCGAGTACTGGCTGAACGACCGCCAGGTGAGCCTGCTCGACGACGACGAGCTGGCGCACGTGCGAAACCGCGAGATCGGCTTCGTCTTCCAGACGTTCAACCTGCTGCCCCGCGCGACCGCGCTCCACAACGTCGAGCTGCCCCTGGTCTACGCCGGGATGGGCTCCGACAAGCGGCGGGAGCGGGCATTGGCGGCGCTCAAGGCCGTCGACCTCGAGGACCGCGGGACCCACAAGCCGAACGAGCTCTCGGGCGGCCAGCGCCAACGGGTGGCGATCGCCCGCGCGCTCGTCACCGATCCCTCGATCATCCTCGCCGACGAGCCGACCGGGAACCTCGACTCGAAGACGAGCGCCGAGATCATGAGCGTGTTCGACCAGCTCCAGGCGGACGGCAACACGATCATTCTCGTGACCCATGAGTCCGACATCGCGGCCCACGCGCGCCGCGAGGTATTCCTGCTGGACGGCAAGATCGAGCGCGACGAGGTGACCCGGCCCGCCGCCGGGGCCATCCCGCCGCCCCCCCGCGTCAGCTTGTAGCCACGGCCGTTTGAAACGAACGGCCCGCACGCTGTGGGGTAGATTCACGGTATGATGCGAGACACCTGGCAGGACGTGGCCCCCGGCACGCGGGTCGTGGTGGCGATGAGCGGCGGGGTAGACTCGAGCGTTGCGGCGGCGCTCCTCGTCGAGCGCGGCTGCGAGGTCGTCGGCATCACGATGAAGAACTTCTGCTACAGCCACGTGCCCGAGGAGCTCTCCGCCGCGGCCTGCTGCTCGCTGGAGGCGATCGAGGACGCCCGCGCCGTGGCGCGTGCGCTGGGCGTCCCCCACCACGTGCTGGACTTCGAGGGACCCTTCCGCGAAGCCGTGATCGATCCGTTCGTCGAAGAGTACGCGGCGGGCCGGACGCCGAATCCCTGCGTCCGCTGCAACCGGTTCGTCCGCTTCCCGCAGCTGTTGCGGAAGGCGCGCCTCCTGGGCGCCGAGTTCGTCGCCACCGGCCACTACGCGCGCGCCGCCGTGGATTCCCGCGACGACGTCACGGACTTCCGGGAGGTCGCCCTCCTGCGGCCCACCGATCGCGCCAAGGACCAGACGTTCTATCTCTGGGGGTTGGGCCTACAGCTGCTCGAGCGAGCGCTCTTCCCTCTCGGGGAGCTGTCCAAGACCGAGGTGCGGGCGCGCGCCAGCGAGCTCGGCTTCCGGATCGCGGAGAAGCCCGAGAGCCAGGACATCTGCTTCATCCCCGACGGCGATCTGCGAGGTTTCCTCGAACGCCAGCTTGGTGAGCGTCCGGACCTGGCGGCCGATCGGTTCTCGCCGGGGCCCGTGCTCTCGACGTCCGGCGAGCTCCTCGGCACCCACGCCGGGAGCGCGTATCTCACCGTGGGTCAGCGGCGGGGACTCGGGGTAACGGCGGACCGACCACTCTACGTGACGAGCGTCGCGTCTGGGAACACGATCGTGGCGGGCGACGAGGACGAGCTCTACGCGGACGGGCTCGAGGCCGACGACGTCCACTGGCTCGTCGAGCCGCCCTCCGGGCCGATCCGGGTATCCGCCCAGATCCGCCACCGCTCGCCCGCGTCGGCCGCCGAGCTTACCCCCGGCCCCTCGCGCACCGTGCGCGTGCGCTTCGAGGAGCCGCAGCGCGCGATCGCCCCCGGCCAGTCGGTCGTCTTCTACGACGGCGTTCGGCTCTTGGGGGGGGGAACGATCTTCGAGGCGGCACGCTGAGCGGCCCCGTCGGCGCCGCCCTGGCCCTCGTTACATCCGGAACAGGTACTGGAACTTCGCGAAGTACTGGCGCTCGACCGGCGTGAGCTCGTCGCGCGGGTCGGCGAACTCGCGGAAGACCTGGGTCGATCCCACGTAGAAGAGCGTGAACGGGTTCAGCTTGTAGGTCACGAGCGGCTCGACGTTGAACTGCTCGTCGAAGTCGTCGTACTGGAGCACGAGCCGCACGAAGAGCTGCCGCGAGAGGCTCAAGGTGTTCCGCGTGCGGAAGATCCAGCCGCTGAAGATCTCCTCCCCATCGTCCACGCGGTCGAGCCGGGAGTAGATGAGCGAGGGCTCGATGGTCAAGCGTGAGAACGGCTTGATGTCTCCGAACAGTTCCGCATAGAACGCGTCCCCGAGGACCGGCGGGTCGGAGTTGCGGGAGATCTGGTCGCCCCCTTCCATGTAGAATCCGCCCTGGACGACCTCGCTGGCGTTCGATTCCCCGTACAGCCACCACGACTCCATGTCCTCGAAGTCGATCCCCTGGAACTGATCGCGGTTCCACGAGTACCCTGCCTCGAAGAACGTCTGTCCCTTGAGGTTGAACTCGACGGTGGGCTCGATCTCCTGCCACTTCACGTCGTCCATGTCGTACGTCCAGTTCCGCTCGAGCCAGATGTCGGCGGTGAACTGGTCGAGCCAGGAGGTCTCGGGGCGGAAGTTGAACTCCTGGAACGTGCTCAGGCGGCGGAAGTCGTTGCGCGTTTCGAACCCGTTGTCGGCCCGGTAGGTCGGGCTGGCGGCCCAATAGTCGACGTCCGAGAACCAGCGGCGGCCGATCCGCTCGACGCTAGTGTACTGGGCGAACCCGCCGTACGATTCGCCGTCGAAGACGCCCGTGTGCTCGCCGTCGTCGAAGGTCAGGTCGCCGAGGGACGCCGTGGTGCCTGCTTCCTCGGGCTCGACGGTGTGGCTGCCGAGGAGCTGGTACTCGAACCGGATCTCGCCGGGGATCCGCTGCAGGCCGTCGATCCCCCAGTTCGTGCCCGATCCGCCACCGTCTTCCTCGAAGCGGCGGTCCGTGAACAATCCCCCGACGTAGGAGTTCTGGCCGCCGTACGTGCGCCTGGCGCGCAGGATGTTCGAAACGCTGGCTCCCGCCACGTCGACGAAGCTTCGCTCCTGGAACGGGAGGAGGAGCGGCGAGTGCTCATCGCGCGCGCCCAGGTACGCGAGGGTCGTCCGCCCCATGCGGCCGATCAGCTTACCGGCCACCGTCGGGTCGTTGATCTGGCGCGTGTAGACCGGGCTCCAGTAGGACTCGAACAGGTCGCTCCCCTCCTGGAAGAAGGGCCGGCGCTCCGGGAAGAACAGCGCGAATGTCGTGTTCGCGTCGACCTGAGCGACGTCGGACTCGACCTGGCTGAAGTCGGGATTCAACGTCGCCTCCGCGGTCAGCCCGATCGGGAACGCGTAGCGCAGACCGAGCGATGCCTCGGCGTCCGAGTCGTAGTCCCCGAAATCGCTGGTCGGGTCGTCGAGATCCTCCAGCGCACCGGACGTCGAGGCGGTGACGGCCGGGAACAGCTCCAGCGACCCGCCCGACCTCACGCCGCGGATCCCGGTCAGCGTCCCCCACTGGCAAGGGAAGCACTGCTCCCCCCGGGTCGTCGCGGCCCAGGTGTACTGGTCGCGGCTGTCGCGCGGCCGGGTGCGCCAGAACGTGGCACGCCAGATCTGCTCCGGGCGGTCGGGGAACCGCAGGCTCTCGAACGGGACCGCCATCTCGACGATGTAGCCGTCGTCGGTGATCCGGCTCTCGGCATCGTAGATGATGTCGAAGCCGTCGTCCTCCCCGGCGGACTCCGCGAAGCGCGAGTCGCCCTGTACGCCCGAAGGGTTCGCGAACAGGTAGTACGCCCACGACGCGTCGCCGTAGGTATCGAGCAGGATCCCGAAATAGTCGTCCGACCAGATCTGGTCCCTGTCGCTGACGCGGGTCCGGAGCGTGGCCGGGTCGTCGTAGGCGATGAACCCCAGGTAGAGATTCTCGTCGTCGTAGGTGACGAGCACCTCGCTGTCGACCGGCGGGCGGGCGCGGATGTCGGGATAGTTCTCGGAGAACCCGCTGGCGCGAGCAGCGCCGTCCCAGCCCGCGTCGTCGAGGACTCCGTCGATCGCGATCGGCCCCTGCGCTCGGCGGATATCGAGCGTCGGATGGTCCTGTGGAATCCAGTCGGACGGAGCAGCGGACTCGCCTGCGGCCCCCGAGTCGGGTGAAGCGGGCGTGGGGGCCGACGGGGTTTGTCCAGCGAGCGGGCTCACCGAACCCATCGAACCCAGGATCAGGAGCGTCGTCACGATCGGGAATGCCTTCATAGATGTCCTCGACGAGGTTCGGGGCGCGCAGGTTTCAATGATACGAAATGCTAGAGAATTAGCAGTCTGCTAGAATTCTAGCATAATTCGACGACTTGTCAACCGTCTGTAGGAGTCCGCGATCCTGAAAAGGGTTGCGACCGGAAGCGGCTCGCGCCCGTCCCGGGGGACGAATACGGTCTCCCCAGGGATCGACGCGACTACCGGCGCCAGTAGCCGCGGGTCAGGAGAATCAGCACGGTATACAGCTCGAGGCGGCCCAGCAGCATCAGGCCGGACAGTACCCAGAGGGCGGCGGCAGGAAGCGACGCGAACGTCTCCGTGGGCCCCACGATGCCGAACCCGGGGCCGACGTTTCCCAGCGTCGTTGCCGCCGCGCCGAGAGCTGTCAGGGAGTCCAGCCCGAGTAGCGCGAGAACGAAGATGCCGGCGGCGAATGTCAGCAGGTAGAGGAGCAGAAAGCCGCTCACGCTGGCCAGCGTGTCGGACGCGACAGGCTTCCCCTCGATCTTATACACGAAGACGCCGCGCGGGTGGAGCAGCCGGCGCATCGAGAACTGTGCCTCCTTGGCCACGATCATGTGGCGCAGCACCTTGATCGATCCGGCGGTGGATCCCGTGCATCCCCCGATCAGCATGAGGAGAAATATCACCACCTGCGCCGCGGGCATCCAAAGCTCGTAATCCGCGTTCGCATACCCTGTCGTGGTCATGATCGATGTGGCTTGGAACAACCCTGCCCGAAAGCTCTCCTCGAAGCCGTCGACGGTTCCGGGCAGCCATACCAGCAGGGTGAGGGCCGACGTCGCAACCATGGTGATGATGGCGTATACCCGGAGCTCCTGGTTTCGACGGACGGCTCCCCACCTGCCTGTGAGCCAGCTGTAATGGAGGGTGAAGTTGATCCCGGCAAGGAAGACGAACACCATGATCACGTATTGCACCGACGCGTCGAAGCCCGCGATCGAGCTGTCCTCGGTGGAGAACCCCCCGGTGGCCATGGTGGTGAGCGCATGATTGAGCGCTTGGAAGGGAGTCATCCCGAAGGCCCACAACAGCAGCCCCTCCGTCACCGTGAAGAGCGCGTACACCCCCCACAGGAGCGTGGCGGTGTGTCGCACCCGCGGGCGCAGCCTGTCGGTTGATAGTCCCGGTATCTCCGCTTGCATGAGCTGCATGCCTCCCACACCGAGCAGCGGCAGGATCGCCACCGATAGGACGATGATGCCCATCCCGCCAAGCCACTGGGTCTGGCTTCGCCAGAGGACGATCCCACGTGGCAGGGCATCGATGTCGACCACGACCGAGGCGCCGGTGGTCGTCAGGCCGGAGATGGTCTCGAAGAAGGCCCCGGGGACGGATGGGATCGAGCCGGTAAGCAGGTACGGCAGACTGCCGAAAGCGCCTACGAGAAGCCAGCCCAGAGTGACGATCGCGAAGCCTTCCCGGATCGTGATCTCCGCGACCGGTCCCGCCCAGCGGTTCACGGCGAAGCCGGTAGCCATACTCAGCACCCCCGCGGCGGCTATCTGGACAGAGGCGGTCTCGCGATAGAATCCCGCGGCCACAGCCGCCGGAAACAGCATCGTGAGCCCCGTCAGCGCCGTCAGAGCACCGACCACGTTGAGAACGGTTCGCTTCCGCATGGACATCGCTCCCGGCTGAACCCACCGGGAGACCTAGCGTCTCCAGTATCCCAGGGTGAAGATGACCAGCACCGTGTAGAGCTCCAGCCGCCCGAGCAACATCAACACCGACAGCACCCACCACGCCGCGGCGGGAAGGACGGCAAACGTTTCCGTCGGGCCTACGACGCCGAAGCCGGGGCCGACGTTCCCCAGCGCTGACAACGCCGCTCCCGTCGCGCTGTAGGGGTCCAGGCCGATGAGCGTCAGGGCCAACACTCCGCTCAGTAACGCCAGCAGATACAGGATGAGGAACCCGCTGACGCTGGTGAGCACGTCGGCGGAGATGGGTTTTCCGTCGACCTTGTAGACGAAGACACCACGCGGGTGGAGCAGCTTGCGCATCGCCATGCGGGCTTCCTTGGCGATGATCATGTGCCGCAGGACCTTGATCGAGCCTGACGTCGAGCCGGAACATCCCCCGACCAGCATCAGAAGCACGAGCAGGATCTGGGCTGCGGGCACCCAGGTTTCGTAGTCCGCCGTCACATAGCCGGTCGTCGTCAGGATCGAGATCGCCTGGAACAGCCCCACGCGGAAGCTCTCCTCGAGTCCTTCGACGGTCCCGGGGATCCAGACGAGGAGCGTGAGCGCGACGGTCGCCACGAGGGCGATGATCGCGTACACCCGCAGCTCCTGACTGCGCCGCACCGCGTTCCAGCGGCCCGTCAGCCAGCTGTAGTGCAGCGTGAAGTTGATTCCCGTCAGGAACATGAACACGACGATCACGTACTGCACGAACGAGCCGAAGGCGCCGATCGACGCGTTCTCGGTGGAGAATCCGCCCCCCGCCATGCCGGAAAACGCCTGGTTCAGCGCCTCGAAAGCGGTCATTCCCCCGACCCAGAGGAGGACGCCTTGCGTTATCGTGAAGACGGCGTACACCATCCAAAGCAAGGTGGCCGTGTGACGCACGCGCGGGCGCAGGCGGTCGGCCGATAGACCCGGAATCTCGGCCTGCAGGAGCTGCATGCCGCCCACGCCGAGTAGCGGCAGCACCGCCACCGACAGAACGATGAAGCCCATGCCCCCCATCCACTGAGTCTGGCTCCGCCACAGGAGGACGCCGCGGGGGAGGTTGTCGACGTTCGCCACGACCGTGGCGCCGGTCGTGGTCAATCCGGACATCGATTCGAAGAAGGCGCCCGAGATCGAGGCGATCGATCCCGTGAGCAGATACGGCAGGCTGCCGAAGAGCGTGATGGAAACCCATCCCAGCGTCACGATCGCGAAACCATCTCGCACCGAGATATCGGCCCGCCTGACGCCCACCGCGTAGAGCGCGAGGCCCGCCGTTACCGTGATCAGGGCCGAGAGGGCGATCCACAGGGCGGCGCCTTCCTGGTAGAAGGCGGCGGCGATCCCCGCGGGCAGCAGCATCGTGAGCCCGGCCAAGGCGGTCAGCGCGCCCACGACGCGGAGAACCGCCCGCTTGTGCATCAGCGGAAGAAGTCCGTAGTCTCTTCGATCGCGTCGGGCAGGGCGAAGACCATGACGCGATCGCCGATCTCGACCTGCGTGTCGCCGTGCGGAATGATGACCTCGTTCCCGCGCTGAATCGATCCCAGGATCGCGCCTCGCGGGAGGCCCAGGTCGGCGATGCGGCGGCCGCTGATGCGTGAACCCGTCTGGACCTCGAACTCCATCGCCTCGGCCTGGTTCCGCTCCATGATCGCCATCGAGACGATCTTGCCGCCGCGGATGTGCTGGAGGATGCGGTTGGCCGTGGAGAGACGCGGGCTGACGGCCGCGTCGATGCCGATTCGCGTCACGAGCGGGATGTACTCGGCGCGCTTCAGCAGCGAGATGACCTTCGGCGCGCCGAGGTGCTTGGCGAGGAGCGAGGCCAGTAGGTTCGTCTCGTCCTCGCTGGTGACCGCGGCCAGGCCGTCAGTCTCGGCGATTCCTTCCTGGGACAACAGGTCCAGGTCGGTGGCATCGCCGTGCAGCACGAGCCCCGAGTCCAGCTGCTCGGCCAGAGCCAGGCAGCGCTCGCGGTCCCGCTCGATCACGGTGGGCTGTATCCCGTCCCGCTCCAGCATGCGCGCGAGGTGGGTGCCCACGCGGCCGCCGCCGAGCAGCATCGCCCGCTCGATCCGCTGCGGCGCGAGGCCGAGGAGCTCGAATGCCTCTTCCAGGTGCGCTGCTTCGGACACCAGGTAGATCGTGTCCCCGTTCTGGATCCGTGTCGATCCGTCCGGGATGAGCGATGCCTCCCCCCGATCGATCGCCACCGTGAGGAAGTGACGGCCCTTGAGGCTGCGCCCGATCTCCCCCAGCGTCCGGCCGGCGGCCGGTGCGCCGGCGGCCACCGGGAGGGCGAGCAGCACGATCTTGCCTCCCGCGAACTCGGCCACGTCGATCGCCGCCCGGCGCTTGAACAGCTTGAGGATCTCCCGCGCGCACTCCTGCTCCGGGTTGATCAGGAGATCGGCCCCGAAGCGCGCTTCCTCCAGCACCTCGCGCTTCTCGTAGTACTCGGGATTGCTGACGCGCGCGACCTTGAACCCCACGTCGAACCGGGAGGCGATCAGGCAGGCGATGAGGTTGACCTCGTCGAGGTTCGTGACCGCCAATAGGAGGTCGGCGCCACGCACGCCGGCCCGTTCCAGGCATGCGAGGCTGGCACCATTTCCCTCGATCACGAGCACGTCCAGCACGGCCTGCATCCGCACGGCCAGGTCCGCGTCGCGCTCGATGACGGTCACGTCGTGCTGCTCGACGGACAACCTGGCGGCCAGATGGTATCCGACCTCGCCTGCTCCGATCACGACGACCTTCAGCGGGCGTCTCCCTTCGCTGCCGGTTCCAGGGCCCGCAGGGCCTCGTGGAAGCGCCGCGGCACTTCGCGCGCGGCGCTCTCGGGGACGTCGAGGTGGGTCACGAGCCGGATCTGCGAAGGCGAGGTG
>DATFFS010000193.1:0-2477 GCA_035249945.1 Gemmatimonadota bacterium | reverse complement strand
TTTCCCGCGCCTCCGAGGCCGGTCAGGGTGACGAGCCGGGCGGCCGGGTCGAGGAGCATCCCCTCCAGCTCGGCCAGGAGCCGGCCGCGGCCGATGAACCTCGTCAGGGGCTCGGCGATCGCCGGCTCCCGGTCGGCGTGTGACCCGTCGGTCTCCCCGTCGGAGCGCACCGCCTCGATCAGGGCCTGCGTCTCCTCGGAGGGAGCCAGGTCGTAGTCCTCCAGCGCGCGGCGGGCGAACACCTCATAGGCGCGGATCGCCCCGGCCCGGTCGCCGACCCGGACGAGCAGGTCGATCAGGCCGGCGAGGACACCCTCGTTGCCGGGGTCGAGCCGCCAGGCGGCGTGCCCCCAGCGGACCGCGGCGGCGAGGTTCCCGGCGGCCTCCTCGCTGTCCCTGAGGGACACGGCCGCGCCGACGGCCAGCATGCGGAGCCGGAGCCGCTCGGTCTCCAGCCAGTGCTCGAAGTCGGGCGCGACGTTCTGGACGTGGAATCCCTCCAGGAGGTCGCCCGCGTAGATGTCGAGCGCGGCCTCCAGCTCCCCCCGGTCCAGCGCGGCCTCGAAGGCGACCGCGTCCGACCAGACCGAGTCGGCGAGCGCGATCTCCTCGTAGCCGTGGGCCTCGAGCGCCTTCTGGCCGAGCGTCCGGCGGAGGGCGTAGAGGGCCTGCCGGAGCGTGTTCCGCCCGCCCTCGAAGTCGAGCTCGGGCCAGAAGAGCGCCAGCAGCGAGTCGCGGCGGTGGAAGTGGCGCGGGGCTTGCGCCAGGTAGATCAGGAGGGCCAGCCGCTTGGGCTGGAGCTCGCCGCAGAGGTCCCTGCCGCGAGCGTCCCGCAGCCTCAGCGCGCCGAGGGTCCTGAGCTCGATCAACGACGACCTCCGCAGGGGAGGAAAGGGGCCGTCACCGCCGTGTTAACGGATTGTTAACGGCGTCGAGCCACACTCTTGCAGTGTACTTGCCATCCGCCGCCGGGACAAGCAGCCGCGGCGGAGCCAAGCCAAAGGAGGAAACACACATGAAGCGCCTCATTTTCGCTCTATCCATCTTCAGCGTCGTCTTCGCGGGATGCAGCGCCGACAGCCTGACCGGACCGGTCGACAGCGAGCGCGCGCTGGAGCCGACTGAGGCCTGCAGCATCAACATCCAGGCCTGCTGACCCGGGTTGCCCGAGGCTCCCCCGAGCTTCGCCATTCCGCGCCACGTCCAGACCGGCCTTCCCGGGCCGGTCTTTCGTTCCGCGATTACGGGCCCGAATTGCGCCTGCCGGGGCTCTAAGAGCGCGCTCGGCCCCCGGGGGTTCGGGCGCCCACGTCCGCCTACAACGGAACGGGACTTGCAACATGTCCAGGCGAGACTGGACGTCCCCCGCACCAGGCCTGCTGCGGACCCCGTCCCAGGTTCACTATCTCTCGCGTACCCATGTGCCAGTGAAGCCACGAGTTCCGCCGCGGCAGTTGACAACCAGCTTTAAGGTGCTATGGTATGATGCTTGACAAAGTGACCACCTCTGTAGTTAACGGGTCCTGAGGATGGCCGTGTCTGCATCGGAAATCCGAGAGCTGTTGCGCATGATCCGGGGTGTCGAGGCCGTGGACGTGCGAGTCGCCCCCGACGGTTCGATCGACTCCGTCGAGGTGCGGATCGCCGAGAGCCGCTCGACGGCCCGGGTCATCCGGGACATCGAGTCCGCGCTCATGAGCGGCCTCGGCCTGCGGATCGACCACAAGGCGATCCACGTCCTGAACGGCCACTCCAACGGCGACGCCCCGACCTACACCCTGGCCGACGAGGACCTGGCCGGCCGCCGGGGCACCGACGACCCGGCTGAATACCCCGCCGACGAGACGGACCGGATCCGGCTCCTCGCCGTCCGCTGCCAGCCCGACGGCCGCGGCTACTGCCAGGTCACGGTCGAGATCGCCCACGAGGACGAGCGCACGAGCGCCACGCTCCGCGAGGCCGACACGCGCCGGGGACGCATGCAGTCCTCCGCCCGCGCCGCCCTCGAGGCGGTCGCCAGGAGTTCGGCGGGCGCCGGCATGGCCTTGGGTCTCGATGGGCTGGAAGAGTTCGAAGTGGGGGACGAGGACGGGCTCCTCGCCGTCCTCACCGTGCTCCATGGCCGGGAGCGCCGGCGGTTCCACGGCGCCGCTCTGGAGCATGCCGACCCGGAGAGCTCGGCCGCACGCGCCGTGCTGGACGGCTTGAATCGCTACTGGGCCGCGCCGGAGAGCGTGGCCGTCAACGCTTAACTAAGGAGGGAATGGGGGCCGGACTCTTGCGAGAGCAGGACTGAGCCGAGCGGCCACACAACGAGCGGAGCGCACCGCCCCGTTAGCGGAACGGGGCCAGTTGTCCTCAAGAAGGAGGTGACGCTCATGCTGGCTCCATCGGTGATTTCGCCAGTCGTCAGTAACAGCCCGGCACTTTTCGCCAAGCTGTTGGCGCTGCTTCAGTTCCTGATGCGGTTCGGTACC
>DATFFS010000192.1:0-1357 GCA_035249945.1 Gemmatimonadota bacterium | reverse complement strand
TTCGCGATTCCCGAGGCGATGGATCCTGCCTTCGCCGAGGGCTTCGGCGACCTCTCGGTCCACGAGGCGGCGGCGTCGCCCACGGTGGCCAACCGCATCTACTTCTCGTACTACTCGGGTGGCGTCCGCGTCCTCGAGATCCAGGACGACAAGCTGGTCGAGGTTGGCCATCTCATCGACCAAGGCGGAAGCAACTTCTGGGGCGTGCAGGTCTTCAGCCAGGCCGGCAAGGAGTACTTCGCGGCCAGCGACATGGCCTTCGGCCTGTACATCTTCGAGTACACGGGCTGAGCGAATGTGAGACGTCGGGGTGCGGCAGTAGCGCCGCACCCCGCGTCTCTAGACTCTCGCGGTGCTCGTCGCCTCCGCCCTGAGCGAGCTCTCCGACGCGATCACGTCGGTCGTCGGCGACTACGGCCTGTACGCGGTCTTCTGGCTCATGTTCATCGACGCCGTGTTGCCGGCGGCGAGCGAGCTCGTGATGGTCTACGGCGGCGCGATCGCGGCGGGTGCGTTCGCCGACCAGGAGGTGACGCTCTTCGGGCGCACGATCGACGAGGGCTGGCCGGCCTACTTCGCCATCGCGCTCGCGGGGACGATCGGCTACACGCTCGGCTCGATGATGGGCTGGGCGATCGGGTACTACGGCGGGCGCCCGTACCTCGAGCGACACGGACGCTGGCTCCACCTGAACGCGGAGAAGCTCGACAAGGCGGAGCGCTGGTTCGCACGCTGGGAGGAGTGGGCGGTGTTCTTAGGCAGGCTCACTCCGGTGATCCGCTCGTTCGTCTCCGTGCCCGCGGGCGTGTTCGAAGCGCGGTTCGTCCGGTACACGCTCCTCACGCTGCTCGGCTCGGCGATCTGGTGCTTCCTCTTCGCCGGAGCGGGATTCGCCGCCGGCGAGGCGTGGGAGGACTTCCACCATGCGTTCCGGTACGTCGAGTACGTGGTCGCGGTCGCGATCGTGGGTGGCGCGGCATGGCTCGGCTGGAGATATCTCAAGCGGCGCAGAGCGCGTCTGGCCGAGGACTCCTCGGGCGCCTGACGAACCAGAACGCAACCTCGCCGAGGCTAGACTCGCCCGCGTGACGCAGCCGATCCCTCTCATGAACTCGAAGGCGCAGTACGCGCCTCTCGTCGAGGAGCTCAAGGCTCGGTTCGCGGTCGTCCTCGACTCGGGGCGATTCATCTTCGGCCCCGAGGTGGAGGCCTTCGAGCACGAAGCCGCGGCCTTCCTGGGTGTCCCGCATGCGATCGGCGTGGCGAACGGCACGGACGCGCTCGTCCTCGCGCTCGAGGCGCTCGGGATCGGACGCGGAGACGAGGTGATCTGCCCCGCGTTCACGTTCTACGCGAC
>DATFFS010000191.1:0-9239 GCA_035249945.1 Gemmatimonadota bacterium | reverse complement strand
TCCGACCTCGCCGAGGACGCCGCGCAGGAGGCGTTCGTGCGGCTCGCCGAACGGCCGCCCGCGCGCGACGAGAACCTGCGCGCCTGGCTCTTCACCGTGGCCACCCGCATCGCCGTCGACCAGGCGCGCACGCGCCGCCGCCGCAACGAGCTGCTCGAGGCCGCTCCCGAAGGGCAGGCGCTGGGCGACCCGCCCGACCGGCCCGACGAGGCGCTCGACCGGGCCGAGCTCCAACGCCGCGTCCGCGCCGCGCTCGATACCCTCGACGACAAGGAGCGGACCGTGCTGCTGATGCGAGAGGAAGGCTTCGCCCACCGGGAGATCGCGACCGCCGTCGGGACGACGACGGGTTCGGTAGGCACGATGATCGCCCGCGCGCTCCGGAAGCTCGCCGCCAGGCTCCCGGCGGGAACCGAGGCCCTGCCGTGACGCACGCCGGGACCCATCGGGCGCCAGGCACCCACCTCGACGACGGCGCTCTGCTTCGGCATCTCGACCGCGAGCTCCAGCCCGCCGAGTCGGCGGACGTCGAGGCGCATCTCGCGGCCTGCGCTCGTTGCCGCGCGGAGCTGGACGCGCTGGCGGGGTCGGCGCGACGCGTCTCGGCATCGCTCCGGCTGATCGATCCCCCGCCGCGAGCGGGCATCACGCCCGAGGTGGAAGCGCCACGCAGCGGGTCCGCGGCGTGGCGCGCGCCGATCTGGCGGGCTGCGGCGGCGATCGCGCTCGTCGCGGGCCTCGCGCTCTCGATCGCGCCCGTCCGCGCCTGGATCGTCGAGCGCCTTGGACTCAGCGCCGACCGCTCCGAAACGGAACTCCACGTCTCCACGGAGACGCCCCCCGCGAGCGCGGCCAGCGGCGCAAGCGTGCGCGTCGCCTTCGTGCCGACCGCCGACCACTTCCGCGTCCTCCTCGCGGCACCGCAGGTCGAGGGCGCGCTTCATCTCTCCGCCGCGCCCGGCGATACCGCGAGCGGCGAGATCGTGGGCGCGGACGACGCGGACCTGCTCGTCCTGCCGGACGGACTCGGGATCCGGAACCAGCCCTTCTCGACCGCCGACTACCGCGTCACCGTCCCGCGCCACATCTCGGCGATCGAGGTGGAGGTAGCAGGCCGCGCCGAGTGGCGGGGCTCCCCTGACGATCTTGCCGCCGACGGCATCCGAATCGGACTGAGCGTCGGCCTCGACCGATCGTCCGACTGACAGGACTTCCCGATGGAGGCACCTATGACGTCACGAATCGGATCTCTCGCGGCGCTGCTGCTCGCCGTCGCGTGCGGGTCCACGGGCCCCGACACGACGTCGCCAGACCTCCGGCCTTCCCCCTCCGGCGGCGGCTCGCTGACCGGTACCGAATGGGTTCTCACCGAGATCCGGGGCGAGCCCGTGCTCGGGGACGGCGAGATCACGCTCGTCGTGGACGAATCGACGGCCGGTGGCAACGCGGGCTGCAACTTCTACGGCGGGACGCCGCAGGTGACGGTCGGGACGTTCCGGCTGGACGACCTCGTCGCAACCGTCCGCGCCTGCGAGGACGCGCGGCTCATGGACCAGGAGAGCGAGTACCTGGCGATACTCGCGCGGACGTCCGCCTGGGAGATCGAGGAAGGAGCGCTGACGCTTCGGACGGAGTCCGGCGATGTGCTGGTCTTTCGCGAGAACGGCTGAAGCCCTCACGGCTCCACGGTCAACTCCAGGACATCGCCCGCATTGCGGACACGGGCGTGCGCGGCCTGGATCTCCACGCCGGGGCCGGAGATCGACAAGTCCTCGACAGTCCCGGAAGGAAGGGCATCGAGCGAGGCCCTCTCCCCCCCGATCTCGATGGCGACCGCATCGGGCTCCGTCAGCACCGCGATCGCCCTTCCCGCACCGCTGTCTTGAACTACCGGCGTGTTGAACTCGGCGGTCCCGTCGGGCAGGCAGAAGCGGATCCACCGCGCGTGGAGGAGCCGTCCGTCTTCGAGTCGCAGGAGGTTCTGGGGATCGAACCCGCAGAGTCCGAGCGTCGGGGAGACTATCTCGAGGCGCAGCCCGTCGGCGGACAGGACCTGTTCGACTCTCGCGACCCGCCGCTCGCGCCGCTCGGCGATCGCCGATTCCACGCTCTCGCGAAGCCCGGCGCCGTATCCCCCGTTGGCCATCCGGACCAGGGAATCCTCCCGGGCACGGTACCCAACCGCAAGCGCCAGGAGATCGTGAAGCGCGAGGCCGGAGTCGAGAAGGTCGAGCTTCCACTGCGCGCCCGCTATCTCGTCCAGCAGCCGTCCCAGCGCCGATCCGGTGGTGTAGAACCTGCGCCGCAGGGACCGCTCGCCCTCGGCAACCAGGTCCTGCCCCAGCCGGTCCATCTCGGACTGGACTTCCTCTGCGACCTCGCCAGGCGCCAGGTCCCCGTTCCCGCCCGCCAGCTCCACGGCCTCGAGGTACACGTATTGCGCCATGCCTTCGTTCAGCTCGGCCTCCTCCTCGAACTCCGCCAGGCCGGGGCCGATGGCGCGATGGCGCGCCTCCCTCGACGCCACGAAGCTCCATAGCAGCTGCCGCGCTCCGGCGGCTGCGTCGCTGGCCAGCGCGGCGGCCAGCAGCCGGCCTTCCAGCGCGAAGCCCTCCTCGTTGACCGGGTCGAACTCGGGATACTCGATCAGCAGGGCTGCGTTCTCCCCCTCCCGGTAGCGCCCCTCCCGCCGGGCCCCTCTCTGCCACACGTGGAATGCCTCATGGGCGCCGAGCCCGACCATCCCCGAAGCCGTCAGGTCGGCCGCGGGGACGAACGCCCATCCCCTCTCGCCGAGCGAGACCATGTTCGCGCCCGGGGATCCGGCTTCGAGGACGGGTTTCCAGGCCACACCGGATTCGGAGGTGGGGTCGAACCCCGCCGGCAGGGTGTCGTCGGTCCAGTTCGTCAAGGCCCAGCCGCGCCCGGGAAAGGACCACACGATGGGAATCGTATCGACGCGGAAGGAAGGCCACAGAGCCGCCCCCGCGCCGGCCAGCCGGTCGAGGGCACGGTCCGCGGCCGCGACGCGCTCCACCGGCTCCTGGCCCGCCGCGGGCGCGACGAGACCCGCAGCGGCGAGGGTCAGTGCCGCGACGATGCGGAGGTCGATACTACGACACACTTCGTACAATAGTACGAACGACTTCGTACTCTGTCAACCGGCGCTTCCAGGCGGTGGTGACGTCTCCGCGGAGACGCCGCCGGCGGGCCTGAGCGCCCTCGAGGCCTACGTGCCGTCCAGGCGCCAGCTCGGCCCGCGGCTCAGCCACTCGAGCCCGCCCTGAGGACGGACGCGAGCGCTGAACACCGGAACGCCCTCGGCGCCGAGGATGTGGAGAGAGTCGCCCACGTGGGCGAACCGTGCGGCGGGAAGCGCGGTTCCATCGATGGCGACCGCCCGCACCCGGCCCCGCTCCATGACGACGCTGAACTTCCCCGCGTCGTCCACGGCGCGGATCGTGGACCAGCCGGGCGGGGTCGCCGGCACGGCGGGAACGATCAGCAGCTGGCCCCACGTCGCCGGGATCGCGATCGCCACCGCCGAAAGAAGCCCCGCCACGACTCGCCGGCGCGAGACTCGTCCGCGCGGCTCGACGATGCGTCGCACCCGCTCGAGGAGCGATCCCGCGTCCGCGTGAAGCGCCGAGCCCGCGTGGCACACTCGCCGCTCCTCGAGACCCATCAGCGCGCGCACGTACGCCGCTGGATCGCCGGATTCGGCGACGAGATCGTCGCAGCGATGCTCCCGTTCGCGCGTGAGGCGGCCAGCCAGCCACCAGGTCCCCGGATGATGGAAGAACAGACACGTCAGAGCGGACTGCGCGAGCGCCACTCCGTCATCCCGGTGCTTGAGATGCGCGAGCTCGTGGAGGACGAGGGAGTCCAGCCCGCGCGCTGTCTCCCGGACCGGCAGGAGTCGTGGCAGGAGAACCGCCGGACGCCGCCAGCCGATCGCGACTGGCGTTTCGATCCCATCGACGGTCAGGATCCGGAACGGCCGCCGGAGCGCGAGTCCGCTCGCCAGCTCCCGGGCGCGACGCTCGAGGTCGGGACTCACCCGGGCGGCCGATTCCCGCATGCGCGCCGCCGAGAGCACACCTGCCACGAGCCGCGCGGCGAAGAGCGCGACTCCAGTGGCCCAGGCCGCCAGGAGCCACGGGAGGATGGGACGGATGACTGCCAGCACGTCGCTCAGCGGGCGTACCAGATCTCCGGCGGGCGTGTCGCCGGGGGTCCGAACCGCGGCCGGCCAGGTCGCCGGATCGGCGGCCAGGAGACTCTGGGGGATTTCCCTCCGATAGACGGCAGCAACGGTCAGCGCCAGCAAGGCGAGCTGCAGGATCAGCCCTCCCAGCAGGACCGCGTGGCGCCGCCCGGCTGCCATCGGATGAATCGTGCGAAGGGCGATCGCCGCGAGTCCCGCGACGATGGTTCCCTGCCAGAGTCCGTGAAGGAGTCCCAGTCCGATCGCGTGAACCAGGGGATTCGTGGCGAACCAGTCGGGCCCGATCATGCCCCTCCTTCGCTCCTCTCCAGGCGGGCTAGGAGCTTCCGCACCTCGGCCAGCTCCTGCGCGGAAGCTCCCCGCGTCGAGAGGGCCCGCAGAACCAGGGCGTCCGACGAACCGGCAAAGGCCTTCTCGACGAGGTTCCGGAGCAGCGCCCGCTGCGTGGGCTCGCGTTCCACCGCCGCCGAGTACACGTGCGATCGCTCGTCCCGGCGCCGTGTCACGAGCCCCTTGTCATCCATGATCTGCAGGAGCTTGAGGATCGTGGTGTAGCCGCGATCGTCCGCGAGCTCATCGAAGACCTCGCGCACGGTGAGGGATCCGCGATCCCACAGGACGCGGAGGATCCGGAGCTCGGCGTCGGTCGGCAGCGGCGTCTGGTCTGTCACGACCCTCCTCGACGGAAGTACGCCGCGAATTCACGAAGTCCTTCGTACTATGTCAAGGGGCGCCGCCACCGCCCCGTGCTCGTGACCCGTCTCCGCCATGGCCTCGGGCCTGAGGCGAAAGAACAGCTGCAGCCCCACCGGGCTGCGCGATCCGTACTCCCCTTCGAGGTCACGCGGCACGAGCGCGATCGTGATCCCCCCACCCACCCCGGGCGCGAAGCCGGACAGCGGCCCGAACTGCCGCACGTATCCGAGCCCGAGCTTGCCGACGGTGAAAGTCTCCTCGGCCAGTTCCCCCGGCAGGACGAGATCCTGGCCGCTCTTTTCGACGATCTCCATCCGGCCGAACACCACATCGCGCTGAGCGAGGTTGAGGTTCGTCTCGGCGAGCAGGGCGTGGGTGGCCCGGCCTCCCTCCCGATTTCGTCCCCAGGCGACCGTGCTGGCCCAGCTGCTCGCATCGGACAGCGGACGATGGTAGCTCGCGGCGGCCGTCACGCGGGCCACGTCGATCGCCTCGGCTTCGTGCGGCTCGGCATCGTTCAGCCATCCCCCCGAGACCTGAAGGGCCCACCGCTCGCCGGGCATGAACCATAGCCGCGCCGCGTACGAATCCAGCGCGTCGAGATCGAGGTCGAAGCGCTCGCCGTCGGGCTCACGTCCGTTGAAGGCCGACGCCTCGGCCTTCCATCGGCGCCCGTAGACTCCCGCGGTCACGACGCCGAAGGCGATATGGGTGGAATCGAGCCAGTGGTGGCCGATCGGGGCGATCGGGTTCGGAAGCGAGGAGATCCGGTGCGGGAACGCGACCGGGCCCAGCGCCGGCTCGCCCACCGGGCCGGCGTAGAGCTGAAGCGCCAGGTCGTCGGTCAGCGCGCGCTCGTAGACCGCCGTCAGCTCCATGAAGAGGTCGTGCGGGTGCTGGCGGTCGTGGAGCGGCTCGCCGTCGCAAAGCTCGCCGGTCGCGAGCAGGTCGGGATATCCGCACTCGGTCGCGGTCAAGGGGTCGGCGCTCAGCATCGCGCGAAACGTCAGCTCGCCCCCGAGCGCCGGGCGGCGCGCCATGCCCATGGCCCAGTTCGTGGACCCGAACTGCTCGCGGCCGCGCTCTCCACCGTCAGCGAGGTAATGGATGTACAGGCTGCCGTGGAGCATGAGCTCCCAGCCACTGGCTCCGCCGTGAAGCGCGTGCATCGGGCTCGCGTCGGGAAGCCATGCGGTTCCCGAGCTCTCGCGGGAGCGGGGCTCGCCGATCGGGCCAGGCCGCATCGACGCCGCGCTCGGATCCTGCTCCTGAGCTCGCAGCTCCGGCGAAGCCAGCACGAGCAGACACCCGAAAAGAGAAGCCGCAAACGTCCGCCCTTGCCTGGGCAGAACGGATCGAGCGGATGGGTCAGCCGTCCGCATGATCGTGTCCCGACCCGTATCCGCGCAGACGGTCGTACTCGTGGATCTGGTGCTCGGTCAGCAACGCGCGCGTTGCGAGGTGCGCCTGGAGATGCACGGTGCGCAGCTCGCCCTGAAGCCGGGCGATTTCCGCCACCGCCGTCGCGAGGGCGGCCTCCGTCTGCTGGCCGCCGGCGAACGCCGCGTCGAGCGCTTTCTCGGCATCGAGGATCCGGCTTCCCAGCTCCCGTGCGCGACCTTGCATGGCATCGAAGACCTCCTCGACGGCACGCCGCTGCTCCTCCGACAGCGCGAGGGAGTCGGCGAGCTCCATCACGTGCCTCGGGCCCGGGTAGCCGTTCATCTCCGCCGGGCGGGCGAGCCCCATCCCGGCCCCGTTCCGCAGATCGTCGACCTCCTGCTGCGACAGGGTCTTCAGTTCCGTCGCGCCTTGATGGGCGTAGGGAGAATGCGCCTCCTGGGCGCACCCCACGCGCGCGAGTGTCCCCAGCGCGGTGAACATCCCCAGCGCCGACATCGTCACCATCCATCCACTCATGTTCGCTCCTCGTCGAGGTGAGTATACGCATCGCGCCTCGTCGCAGGCGGGACGCGGTCGTATCATACGGAGACTTCCAGCAACGCGAAGGGACTTCCGTCACACCGATGAGCCTCGACGAACTCGGCCGACTCCCCCGTTTTGCGACCCTCCCGGCGGATGCCCTGCACGCGCTGTCCGAGGCGGCCGTGGAACGCACCTACGAGCCGGGCGCGATGCTCTGGCTGGCGGGATCCCGGCCGAGCGGACTGCTCGTGGTGCTCGAAGGCGAGGTCAAGATCGTGCGCTCCCGCGATGGTCGGCAGCACGTAATCCATCGCGGAAAAGCGGGCGCCACGCTGGGGGAGGTTCCGCTGTTCGCCGGCGGCACCTACCCGGCCTCGGCCATCGCCGTGGCGCGCACCCGGTGTCTCGTGCTGCCGCGCGAGCGTCTCGAAGCCGCGATCGCGGCCCATCCCGCCGTCGCCCAGCTGTTCCTGCGAGGGCTGGCGCGCCGCGTCCGCTCTCTCGTCGAGCGTCTGGACGAGCGCTCCAGCACGAACATCCGCACGCGCGTCGCCCGCTGGCTGCTCGCGAGGTCCGCCGGCGAGCCTCATGGATGGTTCCCGCTTGGACGCACGCAGGAAGAGCTGGCCGAAGAGCTGGGGACGGTACGCGAGGTGGTGGTGCGGGCGCTGGCCGAGCTGCGCGAAAGCGGCGCGATCGAGTCGGACGGCCGCGGCCGGTACCGCATCCTCGACCGCGAGCTCCTCGACCCGTGAGCCGAGGGGACGATCTCCGCGCTTCGCGCTAGTGGCCGGCTCGCAGGGAATCCAGCTCCTCGCCCGGCAGCCAGCGGCCGCGCAGGACCACGCCGGCCGGGTCACGCATGACCGATACGTCGTCGAGCGGGTTTCCGTCGAAGAGCACCAGGTCGGCGGCCATTCCAGCCTCGATCGTCCCGATCCGCCGCGCGTCCGGCACGTGCCGAGCGAGGAACGCGCCGGCCGTGCGCGTGGCCGCGCCGATCGCCTCGAACGGCGTGAGGCCCGCGCCGACAAGCTCCTCGAGCTCGAGGATGGCGGACCATCCGGGAAACATGCCCGGCGCGGATGCGTCGGTCCCGAGGAGGAGCGGCACGCCAGCCCGCCGGAGCTCGAGGGTCAGGGCTTCGACCGCCGGCCGCTTCACCGCTTCCCGCACGGCGAACCGCTCGAGGTCGTCGCGCCGGGTGGGGTTCTGCGCGCGCCACATCTGCGCCACGTCAGGCGCCAGGTAGCGTGCCTCCGGGTGCTCCAGGACGCTTTCGAGGTCCTCCAGCATCCGCGCAGTCATGGCGACGAACGACAGGTTCGGGGTGATGGCCGCGCCGGCCTCGGCCACGAGCTGAGCGGCCTCGCGGATGCGCGCGGGATCCACCGGCGGCGGGGCGCCGCTCATTCCCGCGTTGCCCGATCCGCCCAGAAACGTGAAGAAGATCTCCTCGGCGTGCGGGATCATCGCCATGCCGGCGTCGAGCGCCTTCTGGAGCGCCGTCGCGCGGTCGGGGTTCCGCGGGATGTGTCCGACCACCGCGAGGCCGTGCGCCTCCGCCTCCTCGACTGCCGCGCGCAGCGCGTCCGGATCGAGGTTGTTGTAGGTCTTGATCAGGGCATAGCCCGCGCGGGCCTGCGCGGCGACCGCTTCCCTCGCCTCGGAGGCGGTCGTCACGACCACGGTGCCGGAGCCGGACCAGATCGGGGGGTTACCGTCAATGAGCGGCCCGGAGGTGACGATCGACGGACCGAGGATCTCTCCCGCCTCCACCGCTCTCGCCCGTTCGAGGTGCTCGGGCGAGCCTCTCAGGTTCACTACGGTCGTCACCCCGAATGCCAGGTACGAGAGGAGCTCGCTGTCGTCCCGGATATGCACGTGGAAGTCGACGAGCCCGGGAAGCAGGTACCTCCCCTCTCCCTCGACGACGACGTCGCCCTCGCCGGCGATCAGCTGCCCGGACGGCGCGATCCGGTCGATCATGCCGTCGACGATCCGCACGGCATGATCCCGCAGGATGGTGTCCTGCGTCATCGGGATGACGTGGACGTGCCGGATCAGCAGCGTGTCGGCGGGACTCTCTGGCGGCCGGGCGCGGCCCGCCGGACCGAGCATCGCCGCCAGGGCAATGCAACCGAGCTTCATGGACCGTACTCCGTTCATCCGCCTCCCCGGTCAAAGTGCTGGGAAACTAGCACACGCGCGGCGGTGGATACAAGCGTGCAGGGTACCGTGGTATCTTGTCGCCATGAAGATGGGCCTCGACGAGCTCGCCCGGCGGCTGGAGGAGGCGGATCGCATCCGCTTGCTTCTCCGCCGATGCACCCGCGAATGGCAGGCGCTCGGTCGCGACGTCCTCTCCAGCCGTGGAGCTTCCCGTGGT
>DATFFS010000190.1:0-1810 GCA_035249945.1 Gemmatimonadota bacterium | reverse complement strand
AGCCGCATCACGTATTTCTCGGTCAGCGTGCTCTTGCCCGCGCCCGGCGGGCCGGTGATCCCCACGCGGTAGGCATGGCCGAGGCGGCGATGGAGCGAATGGAGCATGCCCTCGAACCCGGGGCGCTGGTTCTCGACCCATGACAGCGCCCGGGCCAGCGCGCGCCGGTCGCCGGCCTCGAATCGGTCGAGCAGCTCGCGCTCCGCGGACCTTGACTTCGCGGCCGTGGCCAACCTTCACCCCATTTGTCGAGTCGATTCGCTCAACTGGCGTTCCGGTTGGAAGATAGGATCGGCCGAAACGCGGGACAAATGCCTGGCCGTGGAGATAGCCTGCGGCATGAAGGTGTCACGCCGTGAGGAATCGCGGCGCGCTGTCGGTAGCTCCGCTACGGTGCTCGACGCCCGGTGACGAGCTGATATACGAGCACTACCAGCGCGATCACGAGCAACAGGTGAACCAGCCCGCCGGCGACCTCGAACGCAAACCCCAGCAGCCACAGGATCACGAGGACCACAATGATCGTCCACAACATGGTGCACCTCCCCGCTTGAAGATGGTTCCCCTACCCGGTGCGATCTTAGTTCAGGCACGTTTCTCAGGCCATGAATCAACGGGGCTGGAATCAGGTCAGCCGTTCCTTCTTCTCCGCCGCCGGAAACAGCACGTTGTTGAGGATCAGCCTGTAGCCGGGGGAGGCCGGGTATTCGCGGAGGTCCGTGGCGGGATCGCCGACGGCGTGGCGCGGATCCTCGGGGTCGTGTCCGCCGAGGAACGTGAACGATCCCTCGCCATGGTCGCCGTGCACGTACTTGGCGAGCTGGCCGCCGCCGCAGGTGGCGAGCACGACGACGCTCGGCTTGAGCGTGTCCGGCCGGTACGAGGTCGTCAGGCCGTACCAGTCCGGAAAGCGGAGGTCGTGATCCTGGGTCAGCATCGCGGCCACGGGATCGACGGTCCCGGAGAAGCGCTGGACCAGAACTTCGTCGAGCGGGAGCCGCTCCGGCGTGTTGACCCGGTGGCCATCGATCGTCGAGAAAGGACCGGAGACACTGTCGTCGATCGCGAAATCACGGAAGGCGAGCGTCCCGGTGAAGTCCGACCCTTCGCCCGAGAGCGCGACGTCCAGCGTCTCGCTGGACGCGCACATGGCGAACAGAAAGCCGCCGGTCGCGACATAGTCCCGCATCCGCGCACCCACCGCTGCCTTGAGCGCCGGCGCGTCCGCGAATCCGAACTCGCCGGCGGTCGCCCGGTCGAGCGCGACGGCCTGCTGGTACCAGTCCGCGGTCTGGACGCCGAGCCCGTACTTGCCGTACTGCCCGGTGAAGTCCTCGTGGTGCAGATGCAGCCAGTCCACCTGCGCGAGCCCCTCGCGCAGGACATCGGAATCCCACAGCGACGTGTACGGGATCTCGGCGTAGTCGAGCGCGAGCCGCACAGCGTCGTCCCACGGCGCCGCGTAGGGCGGCACGTAGACGGCGATCTTCGGCGCGACCTCGAGCTTCATGGGGACCGTATCCTCGGTGCCGAGCGCGGCCTGGAGCGCGCCGGCGGACGCGGCCGGGTCCTCGGTCCAGACGCCGCGGTCGAGCGCCTCGTCGAGCGCGGGCGGGTGATCGACGAGGAAGGCGCCCCCGCGGAAGTTGAGGAGCCACTCCGCGCGGCCGCCCGACTCGAGCGCGCGGTAGACGATCCCGTAGGCGCGGAGGGGCTGCGGCTGCTCTTCGTCCATGGGGATGAGGAACGACGCGGCCCGCCTCCCGGCGCCGGTCGCGGAGCGCACGGCCGACCCGGCCGGCGAGGCGCC
>DATFFS010000189.1:0-10687 GCA_035249945.1 Gemmatimonadota bacterium | reverse complement strand
GCGGCCTTGCTGGCGGGGAAGAGCCCGAAGAAGATGCCGATCGCGGCGCTGAAGCCGACGCCGAGGACGAACGACCAGAGCGGCAGGGATACCGGGAAGTGGATCAGCTTGGCGACTCCGGCGCCGAGCGCACTTCCGATCAGCACCCCGAACACGCCGCCAATCCCGGTCAGAACCACGGCCTCGATCAGGAACTGCCACAGGATGTCGCGCCGCCGCGCGCCCAGCGCCTTCCGGACCCCGATCTCGCGCGTCCGCTCCGTCACGCTGACGAGCATGATGTTCATCACGCCGATGCCCCCCACCATGAGCCCGATCGAGCTGATAACGATCATGGCCAGGAAGATCGAGCCTGTGATCTGATCCCACAGGTCGAGGAAGTTCGACTGTGTGACGATGTCGAAGTCGTTCTCCTCGCCCGGCCGCAGGTTGTGGCGGCTGCGCATGAGGAACGTCACCTCGTCCCGCGTGGTGTCGACGAGCTCCGCATTGGCCGGCACGAGCACCAGCATGATGTCCATCTCACCGCCGGCCTCGAAGTCCCGGTGCAGAGCGGTGTAGGGAATCACCACCCGCTCGTCCTTGGTCTGTCCGAACAGCAGCAGGGCCTGCTCCTCGAACACGCCGAGCACCGTGTACGCTAGCCCGCCCAGGCGGATCGTCTTGCCGACCGGATCGATGTGCGGGAAGAGCACGTCGACGACCCCCTGGCCGAGAACCACGACCCGGGTAGAGTTCCGCACCTCGCTGGCCGTGAAGAAGCGGCCCTCGGCCATGTCGGCCGCGCTGACGATCGGGTACTGCTCGCTGACTCCCATGATGTCCTCGTCGGTCTCGTTGGCGCCGTAGGACAGCGAGCGATGGACCGGGAAGGGACCGGTCCCGAGCATGATGTCGTAGTTCTGGACGGTGGTCACCTCGCGAGCGATGGCACGCACGTCGGCCTCGTTGATCTCCGGCCGGCGCTCGAGGCGCATGAACTCCCGATCGCTGGCGACGATCCGGCCGCCCCACTTCCGCACATAGAGGTGGTTGGCGCCGATCTCCTTGATCTCCCCGACGATCGACTCGTCCAGGCCGCGCACGAGCGAGGTCATCCCCACGATGGCCGTGACCCCGATGACTATTCCGAGAATGGTCAGGAACGAGCGCAGCTTGTGGGCGACGAGCGTGTCGATCGCCATGCGCGCGCTCTCGCGGATCTGGGTCAGTCCCTGGCTGTCGCGTAGCCGAGAGCGCAACGGAGACTCCGAAGCGTCACTCATGACGGAGGGCCTCGATCGGGTCTAGTCGCGAAGCCTTGGCGGCGGGGTAGATCCCGAACACGATTCCGACCAAGGACGACACCCCGATGCCCAGCGCGATCGACCACCACTTCAAAGCATACGGCAGCGGCGTGACCTGGGCGATCAGGATCGCGATCCCGAATCCGAGCGCGACACCCGCGAGACCGCCGAGAGCGGACAGGATCACCGCCTCGGTCAGGAACTGACGCATGATGTCCGCACCGCGCGCGCCGATCGCCTTGCGGATGCCGATCTCGCGCGTCCGTTCGGTGACGGCGACGAGCATGATGTTCATGACCACGATCCCCCCGATGACGAGCGAGATCGCGACCAGCCCAACGAGGGCGGAGTACACCCCTGTCGTGATCTTCTGGTACAGGTCGAGCAGCTCCTGGGTCGTCATGAAGCCGAAGTCGTCCGGCTCGGACGGCCGGAGGTCGTGGCGCGCGCGCATGATCATGCGCGCCTCGTCGATCGAGGACTGGATGTCGTTCGGGTCGGCGGCCTTGATCGAGATGCTCACGCTCTCCCGCCGCGAGAAGATCTTCTGCCACGCCTCCAGCGGGATCACCACGAAATCGTCCTGGGTCACGCCGAACGTGGAGCCCTGCGGCTTCGCCACACCAATGACCTCGAAGTGCCGGCCGCGGACGCGGATCATCTCGCCGAGTGGATCGCGGGTGGGGAAGAGCTCCTTCGCGACATCTTCCCCGATGACCGCGACGGGGCGCGCGCGATCGATTTCGAGCGGCGATAGATGGCGCCCGCGGGCGATCTCGAAGGTCGACAGGTAGGGATATTCGGGCCCCACGCCGTTGATGTTCATGTCCTCGACCTTGCGGCTGCCGCCCCAGACGTCCTCCCGGGTCGCGACCTCCGCGGCGACGTAGGCCAGCGTCGTCCCCTCGCGCGAGAGCGCTTCGGCGTCCTCGGCGGTGAGCTCGGGCCGGCTCAGGGCCTCGATCATCGCCTGCGAGCTGAACGCTTCGCTGGTGCCGATCCGGTCGAGCACGAACACGTCGGCCCCGCGGCCGGTGACCAGCTCGGAGACCTTCGAGTTGAGGCCTTGGATGACGGTGACGACGGCGATGATCGAGGTCACCGCGACGATGATCCCGAGCAGCGTCAGGAACGACCGCAGCTTGCTCCCGCGCAGGGAGTGGAGCGCCGAAGAAAGGGCTTCCCAGAAGTTCACGGACTATCGACCGCCTGACGCGCGGGTTCGTTCAACCCTGCGTGACCCGGACCCGGTAGGTGAGCGTGGCCGAGCCCTCGGCCGGGACATTCAGGGTCCAGCGCACCGTCTGGACATCGACCTGCTCGTGGGGCGCGCTCTCCTCGACGATCGTCCATTCGAGGCCCGGCATCTGCTCGACGACCAGGACCGAGGCGTCCGATTCCCCGCGGTTCCGGATCTCGATGCGCCAGGCGCTCTCGAACGTGCGGGGGTCGAGCTGGCGGTAATCGGTCTGGACCCGCTCGGCGACGAGGTCGAAGCTCGAGCCGATCGTTACGACCACCTCTTCGCCGGCGGGCGTGTGGGGGATCTGGGCTCCGCCGCTGTACTGAAGCCGGCCGGAGCCGTCCTCGCGCCAGGTGTGGAGCGCCCCGGCCGGTAGCGGCTCGTCCGCCCCCGACAGCCCGTCGTTCACGAACCGGATCCGGACCTGCGGGTGCTCGACCGGGGGCAGGTCCGGCGCCTGGCTCTGGTACCACCAGGGCTGTCCGTAGAGCACGTACTCGCGCTCCACCGGCACTCGGTCGGAATGGAGCAGCGCGATGCGGTTGGATCCGAGAGCGGTGATGGTGACCGGGCGATCGATGGTGTAGAGATACACGTCGCCCAGTGGAGCGACGTTGGCGGCCGCGTCCTGGGCCGCCATCTCGGTCATCCGCATCAGCGGCTGCGGTGGGCCCGCGAATCCGGCGCGCCGGACCTCGCCCGCCACCAGCTGGAGTCGCGCCTGCGGGAACGCCAGGCCGGTCCCGTTCTCGACCGTGATGAACCCGTCAAGGGTCATCGCGTCCTCGTCGAGCACGGCGGTGTAATCGGCGGCCCAGGTAAGCCCGTCGGCCAGGTACGCGGCCGTCAGCTCGGGGCCTGCCGGCTCGGCGAGCTCCCAGCGAAGGGCGGCCCCTGGCGCGTCGTCCGGCGGGGCGGGCAGCTCGACGGCGCCCGGCCACTCGACCACGACGCGGTCTCCGACCCGGAACGTGGGGCCTTCCCCTGACTCCAGCACCGCCTCGGTGCGCGTCCCGTCTTCCGCGATCAGCGTGACCGGAGATCCCAGCGCCGCGGCGAGCGCGGCGCCCGAGGACAGCGGAGCCTGCCAGTCCTGCCGCCGGATCTCCACCGTCCGATCGCCGCTCCGGAGAACCACCGTGCCCGGGTCGATCGAGGCCGGCACGCCGGGCCACAGGACGTTCGCGGCCGCGCCGCCCGGGAGCGCACGCGTCTCGCGGAGCACAGCGAACCCGTTGTAGACGGTCACCCCCAGCTCGGTTCGCGCCAACGCGGGCGCGACCGTGACCTGGGCGTGCGCCGCGCTCGGTGTGGACAGGACCGCGGAGAGGATGGCGAGCATCGCCAGGGGTGGGACGAAGGCCGGCTTCACGGGCCGCAAGGTCGTCGCTGGCGCCGCGCGCGTGCAAGTCCCTAGAATCCCCGGATGCTCCTTCTCGGCGCGCACATGTCGACGGCGGGCGGACTCCATACCGCCTTCGCCAGGGGCGAAGCTCTGGGCTGCACCGCGATCCAGATCTTCACGTCCAGTCCGCGGCAGTGGCGGGGGCGGAACCTCAGCGACGCCGACGTCCGGGAGTTCCGGGCGGCGTGGGAGGCGTCCTCGGTCCGCGAGTGCCTGGCGCACGACATCTACCTGACCCGACTCGGTACCCGCGACAGCGCGATCCGGGCGCGGTCCCGGTCGACCTTCGCGCAGGAGATCCGGACCTGCCAGCGGCTCGGCCTCTCGGGGCTCGTCATGCATCCCGTGGGGGACACCGACGCGGACGAGGACGCCGTCCTCGCCCGGGTGGCGGAGTCCTTGAACGCGGTCTTCGACCAGGTTGCGTTCGAAGGCACGCTCGTTCTGCTCGAGACCACTGCGGGGCAGGGCGCGAACGTGGGCTACCGGTTCGAGCAGCTGGCGCGGATCATCGAGAGCGTCGAGCAGGACGAGCGGCTCGGAATCTGCATCGACACCTGCCACGTTTTCGCCGCCGGCTACGACATCTCGGGGAAGACGGGCTGGACGAAGATGATGTCCGAGTTGAAGGCTACGGTGGGGCTGGCCCGCCTGAAGGCGATCCACCTGAACGACTCGCGCAAGCCCTGCGGGAGCCGGGTCGATCGCCACGCCCACATCGGACGGGGAGAGATCGGCGAGGCCGCCTTCGAGCGCGTGATGCGCGATCGCCGTCTGGCCCGCATCCCCATGGTCCTCGAGACGCCCAAGGAGAACGACATGGACGCCGTGAACCTGGCGCTGTTGCGGAAGCTCGCTGGCCGGAAGTGAGCGTGGAGCGCGGTCCGCGCCTGGCGCTGGCGGCGCTCGCCGCGTTCGCCGTGATCGCCGCCGTGGTCGCGCTGGCGCGGCTTCGGTCGCCGGGAGGGCCCGAGCCCGACCTGTTCGACGAGGTCCCGCTGGCGGGCGGACTGCCGGCCGATCTGGTCGCGGTCGAGGGCAATCCCGGGTGGGAATCGCTTCCCGAGGAGGAGCGGGCCCGCGCCCGCACACCACTGTCGGACTCGGCGAGCGAGTGGCTCGCCCGGCATCGCGCCGAGGTCCTGTCGGTCGCCGGCGCCTTCGAAGTATCGCCGGTCGCGCTGGGGGGCATCGTCGCGGCGGAGAAGACGCTTCTCGTGAGCCGTCTGGACGAGCTCGGCGAGAGCCTGTTCCTGAGGGTGTTCAGCGCCTTGCGCGAGCGGGACCTGGATGGGTGGGTCGCCGACCGGGAGCGGGAGTATCAGAGCAAGGCCCGGGCCGGCGAGGCGCCCGAGCGCGAGCGCTTCCGCACGCCCTATCTCTGGACGCTGGGGCCCGCGCAGGTCTCTTTCCGCCTGGCGGTTCGGATCGAGCCTCAGGTCGCAGCGACGGCGGGCAGGCCGCGCCGGACCGCCGGGGAGGTGCTGGCCGCTCTCACCACCGTGCGTGGAAGCCTGGAGTACGCTGCGGCGCTGCTGGCCCAGTCGCGCGGCGCCTACGCGCGCATCGCCGGGCTCGACATCGGGGAGAATCCCGGCGTCCTGGCCACCGTCTACCACCTCGGGGCGCCCACCGTGCGGGCGCGCCGCCTCGCCGGAGGGGCGCCGGGCGAGGCGCTGCCGCACGTCAACTACTACGGGGCGTGGGTCAACCTCCACGCGCGCGAGGTGGCGGAGCTGCTCGGCGTGTCGCCTACCGCTGCTCGCTAGCCGGACGCGGCGGTCGAAGGCTCGCTCGACGCCGGCTCTCCGGGCTTGGCGAACTTCAGCAGCATGCGGTCCGCGAGGTGCCGCTGGCCCTCCATGAACTCCGTATGCGGATCGTCCGGGTTGTAGAGGATCTCGCTCGAGCCGACGTAGTCGAAGCCGTGCGCCTCGAACTCCTCGATGATGGTCCGCTCGCCCATGCGGTGGGTCTCCATGTCGTGTCCGTACTCCTGACCCAGCCGCACCTCCTCCACGCCGACGATGCCGCCCGACTTGAGGGCGCGGCTCAGCTCACCCAGCAGCTCGGCCGGATCGGGATATAGATGGAACCCGCGGATGATGATCGCCGCGTCGAGGGTCGCATCGGGGAGCTCCGAGAGCGAGTCCACGAGCGTGACGTTCGTCGCGTCGGCCAGGTCGCCGCTGTCGGCGCGGGCGGCCAGGCCGGGGCTGAAGCCCTGGGCCCATACCATTCCCGTCGATCCGACACGCTCGCTGAGGAGATACGTGTAGTAGCCTCCGCCCGCGAAGATGTCCGCCACGCGGTCTCCGCTGTCGATTCCCAGGAAATCCATCACCTCCTGGGGCTTCGAGCCGACGTCCCGCGCGAGCTCCGCCTCGCGCGAGGGGATCTCCTCCACCTCCTCGTGTCCGGCGGGGTCCGTCGCGACCGTGTCGGGGGCGGCGTCTTCGTTCGGCGCATCGGCGTTGTCACAGCCGGCGAGCAGGAGCGCTGCGGCGAGCAAGGGGAGGGCGCGGGGCATCGAACCTCCTTTGGAGGATAGCAGGTCGTTCGGGGTGCTGATAACGTTAGCCGTCCCCGCGCCGACCAGCCAAGGCCGCGGGCCGCCCGCACCGGGAGGAGCGCGAGCATCCGCAAGCCCATCTCCGTCGTTCTCCCGCGCAGCATAGCGGGCACCTTCCTCGGCGGATTCGTTCCCGCCGTGGCCTACCATTTCGGCGTCATGGAAATTCTCGAGGAGCGCGGATTCGTCCTGCGCGCCGGTTTCCGCGATCGGGGCGAGCGCCGCGACACGGGGCCGCCGGGGATCGACCTCGCGGTCGGGTCGTCGGCGGGCGCGTTCTTCGTGACCGCCGCCTGCGCCGGGCTCCGGCCGGACGATCTGGTCGGCACGCTGGAGGAAGCGACCGCCGCGGAGGGCAGCTTTCAGCCCCGGTTCCTGGGGGAGGGTAAGGGTCTCACCCGGAAGACGCTGGAGTGGGCGCGGAAGGGCCCGCGGGCGTCGTGGTCGCTGCGCCGAACGTGGAAGTCATGGGCCGCGGAGTCGACGCTCAACGTGCTGTTCCCGCTGTGGACGCTCGAGCCGATGGGGGAGTTCCTGCGGGACGAGGTCCTGAGAGGGCGCGACTGGGAGGACCTGCGCACCGAGGCCGCGATCCTGGCCGTCGACCTCAACCATCCGGTGACCCTGATCCTCGGGGAGCGCGAGGATCCGGTCCTCGAGCTCTTCCGCCGGCAGCCCGTGCGCCCCGAGGCGATCCACCTGATCCTGGGATCCGAGGGGGAGAAGATCGCCGCCGCGTTCGAGGAGGCCGGCGTAGACCGGGCCGACCCCGCGCTGGCGCGTTTCCGTGACAACCCGCTCACGCGGAACGCGACGCTGCGGGTCCGTGGCGTCCCCATCGCGCGCGCCGCGATCGGCTCGATGGCGACCTATCCGTTCTACCAGCCGGTCACGCTGGAACGGGCCGACGGCGCGCCCTATCGGCTGGGGCACTACACCGTGCAGGTGCAGGACGGCGAGGACCGGAATCCCTTCACCACCGACGTCGCGGAGGAGAACGGCTGCGACCTGGTGATCGTCTCCTCAATCAGCGCGCCCTACAAGTACCTGCACGGATTCGGCTCGCTGGCGAAGCGTGGCTATTCCGCCATGCACCAGCAGAAGACCGCGCAGAGCCGCGATGCGAAGCAGGAGGACGTCATGCAGGCGCATCGCACGCAGCAGGCCCTGTACCGGGCGAGCCACGAGATCCTGGAGTCCCTCGACTGCGCCCCCGAGGCGGCCGACAGACTGCACGACGTGTTCCAGCGGCTGGCCGGCATCGACCACGTCCGCATTCGCATCTACCCCGACCCCGACATCGCCGCCGAGAACCGGATCCTGCGGACGCTCGACCCCCTGGAGTTCACGCCGAAGGCGGTGGCGCGCGCCCGCGACTTGGGGCGCATGGTGGCCCGGCGCGTGCTCGCGGGCTACAGCTTCGCGTTCCTCGAGCGGGGGTGAGCGCTCGCGGTCCGCCCGCCGCGTGGGGCGGTCCGTCGATGTCTGGGCCGGCCGGCCGCGACCGCGTAGATTCCTCGTATGCCGTTGCGGATCAACGAGATCTTCCACTCCATCCAAGGCGAGTCCACGCACGCAGGACGGCCGTGCGTCTTCGTCCGACTGACCTATTGCTCGCTTCGCTGTGCCTACTGCGATACCGAGTACGCGTTCTTCGAGGGGACCGAGCGCCCGCTGGACGAGATCGTGGCCGAGGTCGCGCAATACGGATGCCGACTGGTCGAGATCACGGGCGGAGAGCCGCTGATCCAGCGCGAGACGAACGAGCTGATGCGGCGGCTCCTGGCGGCCGGATACGAGGTGCTGCTCGAGACGAGCGGTGCGTGGTCGCTGGAAGAGGTCCCCGAAGGCGTGCGCATCATCATGGATCTCAAGACCCCCGGCAGCGGGATGGTGGCGCGAAACCGGTGGGAGAATCTGGGCCACCTCGACGCGGACGACGAGATCAAGTTCGTGATCTGCGACCGCGCGGATTACGATTGGGCGCGGGGAGTAGTGGGCGAACATGGGCTCGCTGATCGGCACACGGTGCTGTTCTCGCCGGCGTGGGGCGAGGTCGATCCGGCCGAGCTAGCCGATTGGATTCTCGCCGATCGGCTGTCTGTCCGAATGCAGCTACAGATCCACAAGTACGTCTGGTCGCCGACGGCGCGAGGCGTTTGACGTCCGAGCGCGACGACGCGCGCGAGCGTGAGGTCGTCAGGCTGGATGCGGAGATCCTGGAGGCGATCGGCCGCGGCTGGGACGATCCGCTGGACGACGCGGAATTCGACCGCCTGGCGCGCGACGTGTTCGCGCACCAGTTCCGCTTCAACCCCGTGTACCGCCAGTTCTGCCTGCTGCAGGGCGTCGGCGCCCCGGCGGACGTCGAGGGGTGGGGGCAGATCCCGTCGGTCCCTGCGGGCGCATTCAAGGTCGGGCGGTGGGCGACGTTCCCGCCGGAGCACGACCGCGCGGCGTTCCGAACGTCGGGCACGACGACGACCGACCGGGGCGTCCACCACTTCGACACGCTGGCGCTCTACAACGCGGCGATCGTGGCCTCGGCCCGGCGCTACCTGGTCCCCGACCGCGAGCGCATCCGCTGCCTGTTCCTCGCCCCCGAGCCGCGCCTGGCGGCCGACTCCTCGCTGGTCCACATGTTCGCCGTATTCCGGGAGGCGCTGGGCGCTCCCGGCACGGCGTTCCTCCTGACCCCCGATGCGGCGAGTGCGGAGGAGCGGGATGTCGCGGCGATCGGCGACTCTCTCGACCGGGCGGTGGCCGACGGGGAGCCGGTCCTCGTCGCGGGCCCGGCGATCGCGTTCCACCGCGTGTTGACGGAGCGTGAGAGCCGGTGGAGCCTGCCGCCCACGAGCCGGGTCATGGTGACGGGCGGGTTCAAAGGATTGCGTACGGCCGCCGATCCGGCTTCTCTCGCGACGACGATCGCCGAGAGGCTGGGCGTCGCGCCTGCCTTTCAGGCGGCCGAATACGGCATGACCGAGCTGTCCACCCAGTACTACGACGCGAGGCTCCGGCGGGCATTGGGCATCGCCGACTCCGCGCAGGGGTTCGTGATTCCGCCGTGGGCGCGCGTGCGGATCGTCGATCCGGCCGGCGGAAGCGTGATCGGCGCGGGCGACACAGGGGCGATCGTCCACTACGATCTCGCCAACCGGGGGAGCGCGCTGGCGCTACAGACCAGCGATCTCGGCGTGCGGACTGGAGCCGGAACGTTCGAGCTGCGAGGAAGGGAGCCGGGAGCGGAAGCGCGGGGCTGCTCGCTGGCCGCCGACCTGTGGCTGGGGGGAGCATGAGCGCCGACGCGCGGGCACGCTGCGAAGCGCTCGTTCGCGCGGGGGAAGCGCTCGCCGAACGCCCGTTCGCGGAGATCGCCGCCGCGCTCGCGGCGGCGTGCGCCCGCTGGCGCGATACGGCGGATCCCGCCAGGCGGGAAGGGGAGCGCGCACTGGCGGAGCATCAGCAGGTTCCGCGGGCCGCGATCGCGCCCGTCCTCGACGCGGGCTTCGAGCCCTGGACCGAGAACGCGCTCCTCGATCGCGCGCGCAGCGAGCTCGGCGACGCGCGCGTCCTCGACGGCTTCGTCGCACTGGGGGGTACCCGGCGGTCGGCGCGCGGCCCGCGGTTCGCCGTCGCGCTCGCCTCGCGCGGGGTGCCGACGACGCCGGTCGGCGACATGATCGACGTGCTGTCGGTCAAGGCGCCCGTGTGGCTCAAGCCGGCGGCGGGCGGGGACGACCTCGCCTTGCGCTTCGCCGCGACCCTGGCAGAGGTCGATCGCGGACTCGGTGGGGCGGTCGAGGTGTCCAGCTGGCCGCGGGACGGGCAAGAGGGACACGCGGTGCTCGGGGCCGCGGACCTGGTGATGGCCACCGGCCGCGGCGAGACGCTGGCCGGCATCGGAAGGCTCGTGCCCCATGGGGCGCGTCTCATCCTGCACGGGCCGCGCCTCTCGGCCGCGGTGGTGACCCGGAGCGCGCTCGAGGCCGACTTCGACGGTTGCGTGCGCGCGCTCGCCGACGACGTGGCGTTCGCGGGCCAGGCCGGCTGTCTGTCTCCGGTCGCGGCGTGGGTCGAGGGCGATGGCCAGGAGCTGGTCGAGGCGCTGCATGGCGCGTGCGTCGAGCGCTGGCCGGCGCCCGCGCGACGCGAGAGCGAAGCAGGCGAGCGCGCCGCGT
>DATFFS010000188.1:0-11528 GCA_035249945.1 Gemmatimonadota bacterium | reverse complement strand
CGACATGCCGCTTTCAGGGAAAGGCCGAGGCGGTCCCTGCCTACCGCCAGGGCAGCGCTCAGCCATCCCTCGAGCTCTTCGCCGTCGCCTCGCGGGGCCGCTCCTCCCGCTTCGTCGACCATGCGCACCTCCGTTGCCTACCATGCACAAGGTACGCATCCCGGACGATTCCCGCAACTAGCGGAGGTTCGGGCGCTCCATCGGACGTCGTCCAGTTTGGGCACAAGAAACCCGCGAGGAGCGAACGCAGCAGGAGATGGGCCGCCCTCAGCCGCCGCCACGCCGGAGGCGGCTCAGGGTGGCCCAGCTCCGAGGCGCGCGAGGAGTCCTTTCCGAGGCGTGGTGATTCCCACGCCGCAGGAAAGGCGACGCAGCGCAACGAAGGAGATGGGCCGCCCTCAGGCGCCGACCTCCGGTCCCTACCCGATGAACCAGGGGGCCAGCACCAGAGACACCACGCTCATCAGCTTGATCAGGATGTTCATCGACGGCCCGGAGGTGTCCTTGAACGGGTCGCCGACCGTGTCGCCCACGACCGCGGCCTTGTGCGCCGCCGATCCCTTCCCCCCCATGGCCCCGCCCTCGATATACTTCTTGGCGTTGTCCCACGCGCCGCCGGCGTTGGCCATGAAGAGCGCGAGCAGGACGCCGGAGAGCGTCGCCCCGGCGAGCATGCCGCCCAGCGCGGCCACGCCAAGGATCTTCCCCACCACGACCGGCGCGAGCACGGCGACGATCCCCGGGGCGATCATCTCCCGCAGCGCGGCGCGTGTGGAGATGTCGACGCAGCGGGCGCTGTCGGGCTTCGCCGTCCCTTCCATCAGCCCGGCGATCTCGCGGAACTGCCGCCGCACCTCGGCGACCATCCCCTCCGCCGCGCGTCCCACCGCCGTCATCGTCATCGCGGCGATCAGGAAGGGCAGCAGTCCCCCGACGAACAAGCCGATCACGACATCGGGCTCGATGATGTCGATCCCCGTCTCCCGGAGTCCCACCGCCGAGGCGTACGCCGAGAACAGGGCCAGCGCGGTCAGCGCCGCCGAGCCGATCGCGAAACCCTTGCCGATCGCCGCAGTCGTGTTGCCGAGCGCGTCGAGTCCGTCGGTGATCGCGCGCACCTCCTTGCCAAGGCCGCTCATCTCGGTGATGCCGCCCGCGTTGTCCGCGATCGGGCCGTAGGCGTCGACCGACATCGTGACCCCGACCGTAGCGAGCATCCCGACCGCCGATATGCCGATTCCGTACAAGCCCGCGGTCTCGAACGACACCCAGATCGCGGCGCAGATCAGGAGCACCGGGACTACGACCGACTCCATCCCCACCGCCAGGCCGGCGATGATGTTCGTGGCCGATCCCGTCTCGGACGCCGCCGCGATGCGCTTCACGGGCTTGGAGGCCGTGTAATACTCCGTCGCCAGGCCGACCATGATGCCGACCAGCGTGCCGGCCAGGAGCGCCCAGAATGGCCCTGCGGCGCTGTACTCGGGATTCCCGGCGAACACATCCATCCGCACGGTGACGAAATACGAGGCGACCAGGAACAGCCCCGCCGCGATGAACGTGGTGTTGCGCAACGCCGACGCCGGATTCGTGCGCTCGAGCACTTTCATGGCGCCGATACCGATCAGAGAGGCAATGAGACCCACGATGATCAGTGCGATCGGCAGCGTGACCGCCGCCATGCGCTGCCCCGGCAGGATCACCGAGCTCGTCGCTGCGATGGCGATCGTGGCGATGACCGCGCCCACGTACGACTCGAAGATGTCGGCCCCCATCCCCGCCACGTCACCCACGTTGTCACCTACGTTGTCGGCGATCGTGGCCGGGTTGCGCGGATCGTCCTCCGGGATGCCCGCCTCGACCTTGCCCACCAGGTCGGCGCCCACGTCCGCCGCCTTCGTATAAATCCCTCCACCCACGCGCGCAAAGAGCGCGATGGACGAAGCGCCCATCGCGAAGCCCGAGATGATCTCGGAGAAGATCCGGAAGGCCTCCTCGGTTTCGGCGACGCGGCCGACCCACAGGAACACCAGGCCGATCCCGAGGAGGCCCAGCGAGGCCACCGAGAGCCCCATCACGCCGCCGCCGAAGAAGGCGATCCTGAGAGCCGGGCCCTGACCTTGCGACCGCGCCGCTTCCGAGGTCCGCACGTTCGCTTCGGTGGCCGCGCTCATCCCGAAGAACCCGGCCAGGATCGAGCACAAGGCACCGGCGACGTAGGCCACGCCGGTCCGCCATCCCACCGCGAGCGCCAACAGCCCGGCGACCACGATGATGAACGGCACCAGGACCGAGTACTCTCGCTTCAGGAACGCCATGGCCCCCGAGCGGATCTGTGCGCCCAGGTCGCGCATCGTCTCGTTCCCGGGCGACTGCCGCTTCAGATACACATAGATGGCCCATGCCACGACCAGTCCGAACAGGCCCCACACGGAGGCGGACGATGCGAACGTCTCCACGATTTCTCCTCTACGAAGGTTCGGGGTTGAAGCGGTTCATTGCGGTCAAGAGGTCTTCGGCCACCGCGCAGTCCACCGCGTCGGCCGCACGGATCGCCGCCTCTTCGGCGAGCGGACGCTCTGCGCGCGTGAACGGCGAGAGGACGAAATCCGACCCGTCGTCCACGACACCGGATTCCGGTGCGATACCGACTCTCAGGCGCGGAAACTCGCTCGTCCCGAGGCGATCGATGATCGACCGCATGCCGTTGTGCCCTCCATGGGAGCCGCGGGCCCGCAGCCGGATCTTGCCGAGCGGCAGTGCGAGCTCGTCGTAGCAGACGAGGATCTCGTCCGGCTCGCACGCGAGGCTGTCCCGGAGGCCTCGCACCGCGATGCCCGACCGGTTCATCCACGTCATGGGCTTCAACAGCGTGACCTCGCGGCCGTCGACGACGGCGCGGGTCTCGGAACGCGCGCCCGACCGGAGCCAGCGGCCGGCCTTCCAGCGGGTGGCGAGGCTGTCGACGATCCAGAACCCCAGGTTGTGACGGGTATCCGCGTACTCCGGACCGGGATTCCCGAGCCCGACGATCGCGCGCAGCGCCAGGTCTACTCTTTCCCTTCCTCGCGTTCGCGCCTGGCCCCGCCCTTTTCCTCCTCTTCCTCCGCCTCCCTGCCGCGGCCGATGACCTCGGGCTCAGCCGGCGCCTCTTCGGCGGCCTCTTCCACCTCGATGACGGTCGGAGCGAGTACGGCGACCACCGAGCGGTCGAGCTCGGTGAGGATCTCGACGTCCGGCAGCTCGATGTCGCTCACGTGGATCGAATCGCCGATGTCGAGATGGGACACCTCCAGCTCGATCTTCTCCGGGATGTTTCCAGGTAGGCAGAAGACCTCGAGCTCTCGCAGCTGGTGGTCCAGCACCCCGCCTTTGTTCTTGACGCCCGTGGGGGTGCCCAGGAGGACGATCGGGACCTCGACCTGGATCTGCTCGTCCATCGCCACGTGGAAGAAGTCGATGTGCACGAACTCGTCGCGGAACGGATGCCGCTGCAGCTCGCGGATCAACACCTTGTACGGCTCGCCCGAGCCCAGGTCGAGATCCACGATCGTGTTCTCGATCGATATCGTGTGCACGAGCCGGTGGAGCTCGTTGGCGTCCACGCTCAGAGGCACCGAGTCCTCACCGTGGCCGTAGAGAACCCCTGGAATCCTGCCCTCTCGTCGCGTCTGGCGCGCGGCTCCCTTGCCACGGCTTTCCCGCGAGTGGGCGGTGATGGTCGCTGTAGTGGCCATGCTGGATCTCCTTCTGACAGGTTATTGAAGTGCGCCGGCCTGGTTCACGCCGGTATCTCGCGGTCTCATTCTGGAAACAGGGAAGAGACCGACTGAAACTCGTGGTTGTACTTGATCGCTTTGCTCAGCAGTCCGGCGATCGAGAGCACATTCAGGTTCGGGAAACGTCGCGCCTCGGGGACGTGCAGCGTGTTCGCCACGCAGACTTCCGTGAACGGCGCCTGCTGCAGCTTGCTGCTCGCATCTCGTGAGAGCAGCGCGTGGGTGGCGCATCCATAGACCGCGACCGCTCCATTCTCCTTGAGGGCATGCGCCGCCTGAGCGAAGGTCCCGCCGGTATCGATCATGTCGTCGATCAGGATCGCGGTCTTCCCGTCGACCTCGCCGACCAGGTGCACCACCTCGGTCTCGTTCGGCTTCGGCCGGCGCTTGTCGATCAGCGCCATCGAGGCGTCCATCCGGCGCGCGAATCCCCGTGCCATCTTGGCGGCGCCCACGTCCGGAGCCACGACCACTACGTCTCCGAGATCCTTGGCCCGGAAGTAATCCAGAAACACGGGCGACGCGTACAGGTGATCGACCGGGATGTCGAAAAACCCCTGCAGCTGATGCGAATGCAGGTCAATCGTAATCACGCGCTCGGCCCCGGCATGAACCAGCGTGTTCGCGAACAGCTTGCCGCTGATCGCAACCCGCGGCTGATCCTTGCGATCCGCCCGCGCATATCCGTAGTACGGCAGCACCGCCGCGATCCTGTGCGCCGACGCCCTCCGCGCGGCATCGATCAGGAGCAGAAGCTCGATCAGGTTGTCGGCCGGCGGGTTCGTGGCCTGGATGATGAATACGTCCCGCCCGCGGACGTTCTCGTTGATCTTGACGAAGATCTCGCCGTCCGCGAACCGACTGACTTCGACATCGGTCAGCCGGGTCCCCATGTGATCGGCGATTTCCTGTGCCAGATCGGGGTTCGCGCTCCCGGTCAGCAACCGGAGTTCGTGGTTGGCGCCCAACCTCTCGTGCTCCCGTGTGCTTGTCGGTGTTGATCCCGATAGAGAGAAACGCCCGATCAGCGGCCCTAGAAGGTAAGCGGCGGTCCGAAAGCGCGTCAACCGCAGGCTGCGTGCTTGCTCCCTCCGCCCGATACCGCCGATCTTCCGCGCCTCCATGGGCATAGCCGCGGATCTCGTGCTCGTCGTGCTGGCCGGCCTGGCCGGCGGGCTGGTAGCTCACCGGCTGGGTCAGCCGCTGCTGGTCGGCTACATCCTGGGCGGCGTCATCGTGGGGCCGCACCTGCCGGGACCGACGGTCGGCGACATCCACAACGTGGAGCTGCTGGCCGAGATCGGCGTGGCGCTGCTGCTGTTCGCGCTCGGCCTCGAGCTGCGGTTCGCCGACCTCCTCCCCGTGCGCAGGCTGGCCCTGTTGGGCGGCCCGCTCCAGGTCCTCCTGACGACGGCTGCCGGGTTCCTCTTCTTCGAGTCGGTTCTCGGCTGGGATCGGATGCCGTCGCTGTGGATGGGAGCCATGATCTCGCTTTCGAGCACCATGGTGGTGCTCAAGACGCTGATGGCGCAGGGGCGCACCTCGTCGCTTTCCGGACGGGCGATGATCGGGCTGCTGATCGTGCAGGACCTTGCCGTCGTGCCGATGCTGATCGCGCTGCCCCGCCTGGGGGACCTCGACCGCGCGCTGCCGGCGCTCGGGATCGCGTTGGTCGAAGCCACTGTCTTCCTTTGCGCCATGTTCTTCGTCGGCACGCGGCTCATGCCCTTCCTGCTCAAGCGGATCGTGCGCTGGGGCTCGCGAGAGCTGTTCCTGATCTCCGTCGTCGCGCTCGGCGTAGGAATCGGCTACGGCACCTACCTGTTCGGGCTTTCGTTCGCGTTCGGGTCCTTCGTCGCCGGAATGGTCCTCGGCGAGTCGGAGTTCAGCCACCAGGCTCTGGGAGAGATCATCCCGCTGCGGGACGTGTTCGGGCTGCTGTTCTTCGCGTCGGCGGGCATGCTCCTCGATCCGACCTACCTGCTCGAGAATCCCCTGATCGTCCTCGCCGCCGTGGCGTTCGCCGTCCTGATCAAGGCGGGGATCGCCGGCGGGCTTACGCGCGCCTTCGGTTACGGCGGCCCGACGCCGTGGGTGGTCGGCCTCGGCCTGGCGCAGGTCGGTGAGTTCTCGTTCCTGCTCGCGCGCACCGGCGTCGGGTCGGGAGCGCTTTCGGAAGAGCAGTACGGGATGGCGCTGACGATGACGCTGGTGACGATGATGCTCTCGCCGAGCCTCGCCCGCCTCGCCGACCCGCTCTACGCGGGCTGGCAGCGGCTGCGCCCCTCGGCCGCCCGGGTCGAGTCCTTCAATCTGCCGGAGGAACTGAGCGGACACGTGGTGGTGGTGGGATACGGACGCTCCGGCAAGGCCGCCGCGACGGTGATGCGCCAGGTGGACGTGCCGTTCGTCGTGATCGAGATCGACCACGCACTCGCGGAAGCGGCGCGCGAGGCGGGCCTGCCCACGGTCTGGGGCGACACGGCCCACATCGAGGTCCTGGACGCGGCGGGAGTCCGGACCGCGCGCCTGATGCTCGTGGCGGTTTCCGACGCGGTCTCCGCGCGCGCGGCGGTGGAGAAGGCACGGGCCGTGAACCCCGAGCTGAGGATCGTCGCCCGCGCACTCTATCCGGAGCATCTCGCGGAGCTCGCCAATCTGGGGGTCTACGAGGCGGTGCAGCCGGAAATGGAGGCCGGCCTCGAGATGGTACGCCAGGTGCTATCGCACTACGGGAAGCCCGCCGCGGAGGTCCAGCGATTCACGGACGCCGTGCGCGACGATCTCTACGGGCCGATGTGGGAAGGGGGTCTCTCCTCCCGCTATCGCTCGATTCTCGGAGAGCTCGGTCCCGACCGGTCGCCGGTCTCGATCGAATGGTTCACCGTGCCGGGCGATTCCGCACCCGGCGAGAGGACGGTCGGAGAGCTGGAGATCCGAACCGCCACCGGCGCAGCCGTGGTGGCCGTCATCCACGGACGCGCCGTCGATCCACGGCCGGGTCCGGAAAGTCGCATCCACGTGGGCGATCGGATCGCCCTGCTGGGGAGCAGGGAAGAGTGCGAAGCCGGCCGCGAGCTGGTGGCCGTCGCGTTCCTCCGGCCCGCCGGTTCGCCCCCCGGACCGGCGCGTTAGGGGCGCTCCTCGATCGTCAGCCCGATCTCCAGCTCCACGTCGGGAGCCAGCGTATGCCAGACCGAGCAGTACGTCGTGCGGCTCAATTCAATCGCCCGCTCGGCGCGCTCGCGGGAGATGTTCGCGCCCACCAGCCGGAACTCCATGGTGATGTTCGTGAACCTCCGCGGTGGATCCTTCTTCCGCTCGCCCGTGAGCTCGACGTCGCATCTGTCGACGTCCTGCCGTCCCTTCTCGAGGATGTCCACGACGTCGATGGCCATGCACGCGCCGAGGGACGCGAGCAACCCCTCGGGGGGCGAGGCCGCCACTTCGCGGGTTCCGTCGAATGCCAGGTCGTGTCCGTCCTCCGTGCGGGCGCGGAAGCGCATGTCGCCTTCCCAGGAAAGCGTGACGCTCATCGGAACCTCCTTTACGGACCTCAAGGTATCTTGGGACCGATGAGCCAGCCCGAGGTAAGCGAACGGGACCTTCCCCTGGACGGCTTCGCGATTCGCATACGGGAAGCAGGTCACGGCGAGCCGATCCTGTGCATCCACGGCGGGCCGGGCATGAGCTCCGGATACTTCTTCCCCGATCCCGACATCTGGGGGCCCGGATTGCGGGCGCTGGCCGTCGAGCGCCGCGTGGTGGCGTACGACCAGCGTGGGTGCGGAGGATCCGGCGTGCCGGACGTCGAGCAGCCCCTGGCCCTGTCGCGCCACGTGGACGACGTGGAAAGCGTGCGCGCCGCCCTAGGGCTGGAGCGGCCGATCGTGCTCGCCCATTCGTTCGGGTCGGTGCTCGCGATCCTTTTTGCGCTGCAGCATCCCGAAAGCCTTTCCGGGCTGATCATCCTGGGCGGAGCGCCCACCCGCGCGTTCATGGCCGGGTACCGGCAGGCGGTCGCCACGGAGCTCCCTGCCGACGTCCAGTGGAGGCTGGCCGAGATCCAGGCCGGAGAGATCGACGACGATGCGATGCGTGAGCGGTTCCGGCTCGCGCTTCCGCTCTACTTTCACCGTGCTCTTTCCGACGAGGAGCGCGACAGTCTCCTCGCCGGGCTGGATTTCAGCGGGTCCGTCAACCGCGCTGTCGCCGCGGGGCTCGAGCGGTACGATCTTACCGAAGCGCTCCCGCACGTCCGCGCGCCGTCGCTCGTCATCTACGGGGCCTCCGATCGGGTAGTGCAGCCGGCCTACCAGCTGGAGTTTCGTGGGCGATTGCTGACGGCGCGGTTCGTGGAGTTCCAGGAGAGCGGTCATTTTCCGTTTCTGGAGGAACCCGAGCCGTTCGCCCGGGTGGTACACTACTTCGCCGCGCACGGCGCACGTTGACAGCGGTCATCCCGTCGGCGTTCTTGAAACCACACATCGCCGCGGCTGGGCGCCGGGCGACATCAACTCCGAAAAGAGAGGTCCGATGAAGCACGCAAGCGCGATCGTGGTCCTGGCACTGGTGGCGACCGTCGCCGCGGGCTGCGGTTCCGACCAGGATCCCGCCCCCGAGGAAGCCCCCCAGGGGGAGGACGTGATGTCGGTTCCCGACTCTACGATCGAGCGCGAGATCCGGGCCCGGCTGGATGCCGACCCGCGCCTCGACGGGGAGGGGATCGATCTCGACGTGACGAGCGAGAACGGGGTGGTATCGCTCCTCGGGCAGGTCCCCTCCCGTATGGAGATGTCGATCGCCCGCGAGGTGGTCATGTCGGCTCCGGGAGTCGTGAGCGTGGACTTCGATTCCCTCGACGTCCTCTCCGAGAGCCAGAACGCGGCCGCGGATACCGCCGCGACGGAGTGAGCGGGAGCGCGCCCTACGCGCCGCGGCGCCTCCGTGGCGCACGGCGGATCGCCCGCTATCTGCGCGGTCGCCGGCAGCGCGGGACCGGAGCGGTCGGGATCGGCGAGGATGCGTTCCTGCGGCGCGCCGGCGAGCTGGCGCTCGAGGCCGGAGCCGACGGGAACGTGCCCATCGGCGCAGTGATCGTCCTCGACGGCCGCGTCGTCGCCGAAGGCCGCAACGCGGTCTATCGGCCGCTCCGACATCCCGGCAGGCACGCCGAGACCGAAGCCCTCCGCGCCATGCCGGACGAGCTGTGGCCGCGCGCGCGAGAGATGACGTGCTATTCCACCCTGGAGCCGTGTCTCATGTGCCTCGCGAGCCTCTACTTCCATGGCATCCAGAGAGTGGTCTACGGCGCCAGCGCGCCCGCGGGCGGAGCCGGGCCGCTGATCCCAGACCTGCCCTGGTACATGCGCGGGATCCAGTGGGTCGGACCGCTGGGCGACGAGCTGTCCCGCGAGCTCCAGGGCCGGGTTCGCGAGAGTCTACGCCGGAACGCCTGAGGCGCTGACGTGCCGCTCTCCAAGGACGAGATCGAGGCGCTCTACTCCCAGGAAGCGGAGCGGTACGACAGCGGGATCGACGCGGTTCGAACGATCTTCGGCTCTCGCTACCTGGAGCATCTCGCTGCCGCCGTCGACGAGCTCCGGGTCGCGCCGGGAGAGACCGTGGTCGATCTAGCGTGCGGCACGGGACTGAACTTCGAGCGTATCGTCGAGCGGACCGGGGAGTGCGGGCGCCTGATCGGCGTGGATCTGACGGCGGCGATGCTCGAGAGGGCGGCGGAGCGAGTCCGCAGTCACGGTTGGAGCAACGTCGAGCTCGTCCACGCCGATGCCGCCGCCTACGAGTTCCCTCCCGGGGTCTCGCGAATCCTCTCCACCGCCGGCATCACGCTGGTGGCCGAGTACGACGATGTGATCGCCCGGGCCGCGGCGGCGCTGGCCCCCGGGGGCAGACTCGTCATCTACGATTTCAAGATCCCCGAGGACTGGCCGGAGTGGCGCATCCAGGTCCAGATGCGGATCCGGGCCCGGTTCGGGCAGACCCGCGACCTCGACGCGCGCAGGCCCTGGGAGTCCGTCGCCCGGCACTTCCCCGTGCATCATACCCGGGAGCTCTATTCCGGCCTCGCCTTCCTGTCGGTCGGCGAGATCCCCGGTGAGACCGAACACTAGGGGGTCGACCCCAACCGGACGAAGGATAGGACTTTCCCGCTACGGGTGTGATCCAGGTCCGGAGGGAACCCGACCTCCACCTCCACGTCCGGTCGCACGACCTCGCGCACGAGCCGCCGGATCGCGACTTCCAGGGCCGCGCGATCCTGCCCCGGCGTAGGCAGAACCCGGACGACGAGACGATCGATGTCCGGCTGCACGATCTGCCAGCGGCCGACTTCCAGCCGGTTGAGCGGGCCGGAGAGCCGGAAGGGATGGACGGGCGGAGCGTTCGGGCGCTCGATCCACGCGTTGTCGCGACCTTCCAGCAGCCGGATTCTCGGCAGCGGCCGGCCGCAGGGACAGGGCTCTACGATGGACGCCGCGACGTCTCCCAGGCGGTAGTTCAGCAGCACGGTGCCGCGGTTCACGAGATTGGAGACCAGCACGGACCCCGGCTCGCCGGGCGCCACTTCCCGATCGTCGGAATCTACGATCCGCACGAAGGCCGCGTCCTCGTTCACGTGATATCCCTCCCCCTCCCCGCACTCGTATCCGATCGAGAACGCCTCGGTCGAGCCGTACACGCCCAGCACGGGAATGCCGAAGTGCTTCTCGATTATGTCCCGCTCGGTGCTGGAGAGAGAATCCGAGCTGAAGTTCACGACCTTCGGTAGCGGAAACTCCGTCCCCGAATCGGCGGCATACCGGAACAGGCGACCGATCGCCGACCCGTAGCCGGAGATGCGCTCCGGCTTCCATTCCCGCAGCCCTTCCACGACCCTGGCCGGATCTTCGAACGCCGAGAAACGGCGCGTGTCGGGGATCAGCTTCCACACGGCGGGCGCGCTCACACGAAAGTGCTCGCGGACCCTCTCGACGCTGTCGCCCTCCATCGAGAGGGATGCCGAGCGGTACTTCTTGAGCCGGCCGATGTGCTTCTCCCGCAGAGACCGCTCCCGGAGCTTGACCGCCCACCCCGCGATCATCCCTTCGACGTCGTGATAGATGGTGCGGGGCGCCCCCGAGCTGCCGCTCGTCCTGAGCTCGACGAGCTCCTCCACCCGCGCCCCGCGTGGGAGGAACTCCTCGGGGTTGGAGAGCAGGACGTCGTGCTCGACAGCCGGCAGCAGCGAGAGGTCGGAAGTGGCTTGGAAGTCCGCGGGCGAGATCCCGCGCTCGGTCATGACGCGCCCGTACCAGGGCACCCGCTCGCAGGCGAAACGAACGATGGACCGCAGGGCATCATCCCGCCGCTTCGACATCTCGTCGGCGCCGAGCCTGGTATCCCGCGGCTCTCCCAGCACTCGGGACAGCAGAAAGGCGAACTCCACCGGCGGAGTTCTCGGCTCCTCGACTACAGGATTCACACCATTGCCTTTGGATCGGGATTCCCGTCAGCAGTTGCGAACGCATCCAAAGATACGGGAGGCGGAGGGACGCGTAAACCTGGATCGAACCGCGCCTTGCGTCAGGCCGCCGCTTCGCCGAGGATTAGGCCCTACCTCAGCCCTGACTGGAGGGAGCGATGGGTTCCATCACGCGACGCGAATTCCTCGCCGTCGGCGCGGTCGCCGGCGTCGCCGCGGGTGCGGTCGGACCGACGGCCGCGGCGCGAGCGGCTTGGCGCCCGGTC